>WRDS01000105.1 GCA_009779675.1 Coriobacteriia bacterium | reverse complement strand
GTGGAGGAGAAGCGATGCGTGAACAGTTCAGGCAAGAGTTAAACGAGTTCCATGCCGAGGTCGTAGATATCACCCGGGCTGTGACCGTTGCGGTCCGACGCGCGGTTGATTCGCTTGTGGCGGGGGATGTCGATGCCGCCGCCGAGGTCATAGCCGGAGACGGGGTTATCGAGGCGCGCTGTCTCATGGTGGAGGAACGTGCGCTGGAGACGATCGCAACTCAGTTCCCTGTCGCACGTGACCTACGGCTGATACAGACGCTCACCTTCGCTGCGTGGCACCTTGAGCGCATGAGCGACCTCTCGGTCAACATCGCCAAAGCCACTCGGCGTACGGCGGACCGGAAGGGGCCTCAGACGCTTTACGACCTCATCCAGGCCCAGGGCAACTTGGTCTACCGCGTGCTCGACGCGACCCGTGAGGCGATCGAGAACCGAGATCTTGAGCTGGCGCGAAAACTGCCCGAGCTGGATGAGCCCATCGACCATCTTTACAAGCAGTTCTTCCGTGAGCTTGCCCGTCTCCAGGAGCAAGAGGATATCGAGTGGGCATCGCTTATGGTCTTGGCGAGCAGGCACCTTGAGCGGATTGCCGATAACGCGGTTGATATCGGAGAGAGGCTTGTGTTCCTGGTCACCGGAGAGCGCGAGGATATCGAGGCAGGCGCTTCCCCGGCAGCGGACAAGAGATAAGCGGCCCGCACCATGTCTGGGGCGATCCCCATCCCTTCCCGATACGATGCCTTGCGCCGACAGGTGGCCGATGCTGCGGATGCCGTTGGCCGCGACCCCGAAGGGGTGACGGTTGTCGCAGTCTCAAAGACCGTCGGGCCCGAAGAGATCAGTCGCGCCATCGGTGCGGGCGTTACCGATTTCGGCGAGAACCGGATCCAAGAGTTTGTGGGAAAGCACGCGCTGTTCCCCTCGGCAAGGTGGCATTTTGTCGGCACCCTGCAGACGAACAAGGTCAAAGAGGCCGTCGGACGTGCGTGTCTGATCCATTCGGTCGACACTGAGCGCCTGCTTACCGAGATAGACCGGAGGGCCGAGGCCATCTCATGCGTTCAGGCGGTTCTGCTGCAGGTGAATGTGAGCGGCGAGGGGACCAAGCACGGGTTTTCCCCCGATGAGGTGCAAAGTGCGCTCGAGCTGGCCTCAACGCTGTCAAACGTGCAGGTGCGTGGCCTGATGACCATGGCCCCTCTTGCAAAGCCGGATCATGCGCGTCCGATATTCCGTGAGTTGAAAGAGCTACGTGACTCACTTCGAGAAATGCCCTTTAATGGTGTACAGTTAGACGAACTCTCGATGGGCATGACCAACGACTTCTGTGTGGCGATAGAGGAGGGGTCTACCATCGTCCGAGTCGGCCGTGCGTTGTTCGGCCGTTAGCCGACATTTATAGGGAGACGACCGTGGGCTTGTGGCACAACATCAAGGTCCGCCTCGGCATGGAAGACGAGTGGGCGGACGGCGAGTACTACGAAGAGGACGACGAATATTACGAGGACGAGTCGCCTGATATCGACGAGGACGATGATCAGGACTATCGCGGCGCTTCCGACGGCGGCTCGTTCAGCTCAGGTGCGAGCCCGCATGCCGTCAGGCGCGTAGACCGCGGGTTCGACCTTGACCGTGCGCGGGAAAGCGGTGCCTCGCTGCGCAGTGTGCCCACAGGTGCGGCCTCAGTCACCGGAGTTGCGCCTCAGGTAAAGATGCACATTGTCGAGCCTCGGGGTTTTGGTGAGGCTCAGACGATCGGCGACAAGTACAAACAGGGCATTCCGGTGATCCTGAACCTGACGACAACGAACCCCGATCTTGCCAAGCGGCTGTTAGACTTCGCATCAGGCTTGACCTACGGCCTTGACGGTGGGCTACAGAAGGTCTCCGACCGCGTGTTCATGCTCGCTCCGCACAATGTCTCGGTCTCTGATGCCGATAGGCGGCAGCTCCGTGATACCGGGCTGTTTGGCGACTAGCGGTGGATGAGCGATTGGATCCGACGGTGACAAAACCGCCCACTGCTGGCACGCCCGCTGGGCCGCCCGCTGCTGGTACGCTCTCTCCTGTCGCGGTGATCGGTGGCGGGATGATGGGGGAGGCCATCGTTGCCGGGTGGGTCTCCCGTGGGGTGTTTGCGGCTGCGGAGATCTCGGTCGTCGACCCCGCTCCCGCCCGCCGAGAAGCCCTTGCGTCGCTCGGCGTCAAGGTCTTTACGCAAGCAAAAGAGGCTCTTCCCGGCGCTGCGACAGTCCTGTTGGCGGTCAAGCCCCAGGTTATTGATGCGGTCGCCGCCGAGATCGCGCCCGCTCTTGGCTCAGCGCTTGTCATATCGATTGCCGCCGGAGTCACCACTGCGCGTCTTGAGTCGCTGCTTGCGGCTGGCACGTCGGTTGTGAGGGTCATGCCCAACCTGCCGATGAGTGCAGGCCAGGGGATGGCGATCATCAGCGGTGGCGCTGTGGCGACTGATAGCCAGGTCACGGGTGCCCGCAACTTGTTCGAGGCGCTTGGCGATGCGGTGGCTGTCGACGAGTGCCACCAGAATGCTGCG
>WRDS01000104.1 GCA_009779675.1 Coriobacteriia bacterium | reverse complement strand
ACCTTCGCGAGGATGCTCACGATCGCACTGGCAGCTTTGCTGGCAACGTGCGTGCTCGTTGTCTCTGAGCTCCACTCTCCAAGCCTTGCCTATGCTGGGCCGCCGTGGACCGTGAGCTTCGTCGATTGGGATGGCACCGAGATCGAGTCGCAGACCGTCGCCGACAACACTGCGGCCATCGCACCGAGCGACCCTACGAGAGAGGGATATACCTTCACGGGCTGGGACATGGGCTTTTCAAATGTGCTCTCTGACCTCGTGGTGAGGGCTTTGTGGTCGCCCATCGACTATACGGTGATGGTCACGAACAGCTATGCGATACCGAGTGGCACGGGCTACACCTACCACATCGGCGACACGGTTGCCATCGACGCCGGGGTTCTTTCTGGTTACGACTTCGTCGGATGGACGGTCATAAGCGGTGGCGTAACCTTGGCCGACCCCTCAAGCGCTTCCACGACGTTTACGATGCCTGCAGGCAATGTGGAGGTTGCCGCCGGCTGGAACCTCCCCATAACTATCGGAGGCCCGTCGCTTATCGGAGGCGACCCTCCACCGCCGCCGCCGCCGCCGCCACCACCACCGCCGCCACCGCCGCCTCCGCCACCACCGCCCAAGCCGCCCAAGCCGCCACCAGCGCCGCCTGGGCCCACTCCCGGGCCGACATATCCGCCTTCACCAGGGCCTGCCCCAGATTCGCCAGGCGAGGACGACGCCACAGAGCCGACAACGCCTGACGAGACTGGCGATCCTGATGCTCCTGATGCTCCTGATGCGCCCGAATCTGACGAGTCGGCCACCAATGACAACACGGCCGATATCCCAGACAGGAACACCCCGCTTGACCGAGGCCCCACACTTGACCCGCCTGCTCAAACGCCCTCGGAGATAGGCCCCTCAACGCCTGAGCCGCCCGGCTTTTCTTGGACCCCTGTTGTTGTGGCCCTTGCAGCCGGAATCTTGGCAATCCTCGGCATAGTTTTCGTTGTCCTCAAAAGGCGCAAGAGAGGCTCGTAGGCTCGAAGCCCAGTGTCACCCGTGCTTTTTGCCAGACAAAGGGGACCAGGACAAAAGACGGTTCATGTGTCCTGCTTTAGGAGGCAAGGCAGGAGACCTTTATCGACAGGTTGATTGCGCTGTTTGTGTGAAAACTCAGAATGGGACAAGGGGGCCGGGGGCTTTTGTCCCATTTTGCACGCAAAACGGGACAAAATGCCCCGGCCCCCTTGTCCCATTTGTGTGAGGGCCTGCAGCGGGGCTGTTGGTTTATTCCGACATGACAGATGGGGACGGGGGCTTTCAGTCACATTTTGCTAGCAAAACGTGACAGCAAGCCCCCGTCCCCACAGTCACATCGGAATAAACCAACAGCCCCTTATGACTCGGGCCTAGCGCTTTACGGTCTCTAGTCCCTACCTGGTATCTCCCATACGATCTGGTCGGTGTGCAGCCAGTCGTGGGAGGTGTGCGACAGCGGCGAGCCCAGCCAGTCGGCATAGAGCTGCGCGACCTCTGGGTTCTCGTGGGACATGCGGATGGTGTCGTTGGCGTCGAGCGTGTTGAGCACATCTGCACGCTCCCCTGCCAGAGAGGTGTCGAACTTGATGGGCTGGCCGCCTCCGCCGACGCACCCGCTCGGGCAGGCCATGACCTCCACGAAGTCAAAGGATGCTTCGCCGCTCTTGAGCGCATCGAGCAGTTTGGCGGTGTTTGATAGGCCGCTTGCCACGGCGATCCGCACGATGGTGCCGTTGACGTCAAGCTCCTTGCTCATCCAGGGGATCTCAGGCGTCGCTGCCGTGCAGTCGCAATCATCAAAGCTCGGCGCTGTCCCCGTGATGAGGGTGACCGCGGTCCTCAGGGCCGCCTCCATCACGCCGCCGCTGCGGCCGAAAATGGTTGCTGCACCCGTCGACATGCCAAGCGGGCTGTCAAACGGGGTCTCCTCAAGCTCGCTGCAGTTGACTTGGAACATGCGCAGCACATGGTCGAGCTCGCGCACGGTGAGCACGGCATCGACGTCGCTTCCGACGTCTGTGGAAAGCTGCGGCACTTCGCACTCGAACTTCTTGGCAAGGCAGGGCATGATGGACATGCAGAACATGCTCTTGCCCTCAGCCTCAGCATCCTTCCCGTAGATGTTCTTCACCACGGCGCCGAGCATCTGGTGCGGCGATTTTGCGCTTGAGAGCTGCGGGAGTATCTCGGGGAAATGGAGCTTGGCAAAACGGACCCATCCCGGGCAGCACGACGTGAACATCGGGCGGGGCTTGTCGCTGCCGAGAAACTCGATGAACTCGCTTCCCTCCTCCATGATCGTGAGGTCGGCGGCGAAATCGGTGTCGAATACATGGTCAAAGCCCAAGGCCCGCAGCGCACTTGCCATGCGGCCAGGCGTTGCATCCCCGAGCTCGCGGTCGATTGCCTCGCCCCATGCGGCACGTACCGCGGGAGCCACCTGCACGACGGTCATGACGGAGGGGTCAAGCAAGGCCTTTATCACCTTGTCTATGTCGCACCGCTCGGTAAGCGCTGCTGTAGGACAATGCGTGATGCACTGCCCGCAAAGCGCGCAGCCGGACTGGT
>WRDS01000103.1 GCA_009779675.1 Coriobacteriia bacterium | reverse complement strand
GTTTCATGAGCGCTCCATCCTGGTGACCCTTGTTTTGGCGACGCTTTGTTTTGTGCCGCTCATTTGGCGGCGCGACCGCCCGCTTGTGGTGCTGGTGGTGGTGACCGCCGCCCAATGCGCATTGACGCTTTGGACACACGACCCCTTGCTTACCTTTATTGCGCCGCTGATCGCGCTCTATACCTTGGGCACGCAGGCCTCGATGCGACGCTTGGTTATAGCAACGGTAGCGGTGTCGCTCGTGTTGGTAGGCGCGAACCGTTTTGTCCCTGTTATGGGCACAGACGTTGTGCTGAAGGAGCGGGAAGCCGTCCAGGGCGGCTCGTATGATCGGGGCGCTCGGCAAGATTTCGGCGATGCCGATGATTCCGGCAATGACCTCATGCAACGCAAAAGAGTGGTGCCTGATGGCGCAGAGGCTCGGCCCCTCGGCAGTCTGGGTAGTGGCGCTTCTGGCGGTATCCCTGGCGGTAACATGGAATCGGGCGGCACGCATCAGGTGCTGCGATTGCAGGCACCCTCGCGTTTTGCCCGTGGTTTCGTGAACCTTTCACGTGGGCGGGTCTTTGCGGGCATGTTGCAGATAGTGGCCTCTTTGGTGGCCTTTGCCGCATTAGGAAGAATGGCCTGTTTGCACAGAGAGCACGTGGCAGAAGCAGAACATGCCCGCGAAGAGGCTGCACTACGGCGTGCCGAGGAGGTGCGTTTACGCATCGCTCGCGAGGTACATGACATCACTGCGCACTCGTTGGCGACGGTGGCCGTGCAGGCAGGTGCCGCCGAGGCACTGGCAAGAAGCGGGGATGTGGACAGGGCGATGAGCGCTATTGCCGCCCTACGCGAGACGGCGAAACGTTCGTTAGATGAGTTGCGCTATACAGTCGGCGTTTTGCGCGGGGACGGGGGCAGCGGAGGTGGAGGCGGTGCTGGTAGCGGCGGCAGTAGCGGCATCGGCGGCGGCAGTAGCGGCATCGGCGGCGGCAGTAGCGGCAGTCGCAGCACGGGCGCTTGCGATGCGCCGCTAGCGCCTGAAGTGAGCCTGGCAGGTTTGGACACGCTCCTTGACTCCTTCAAAACCGCTGGTTTGCTGATCGACTTGGAGATCCGCGAAGAGGGCAATAGCCTGGTGTCTTTGCCTAAGGCCGTTGACATTGCAGCGTATCGAGTGGTTCAAGAGTCGTTGACGAACGTGCTGCGTCACGCTGCAGACCCGTCACGAGCGACCGTGCGCTTGACGGTTCTTGAGCGGTCACTTTCAGTTGAGATCTGCGATGACGCGGACTCGTGCGGTATGGGTGTGGCGCAATCGGTGCCTGAATGGGCGCTGGGGCATGGTATTGCGGGGATGCGTGAACGTGTGCTGGCTTTAAATGGGTCGTTTGAGGCCGGGCCAGTAACTGGGTCGCGCATTGCCGCTGCCGCCGCCGACGGCGATGCCACCACCACCGCCGATGCTACTGCCGGTGCCGGTGCTGCTACCGCTGTCGCCACCGATGCCGTCGCCGCTGTCGCCACCGGTGCTGCTCCTGCAGTCGGCTTTCAAGTGCGGGCGGTGATGCCGCTGTGAACAGGATTGCCGATATATCCGAGCTGAGCAGGCGTGCCGAGCAGGCTTTCGACGACAGCGATCCGATCCGTGTGCTGGTGGTTGACGATCAAGAGCTTGTGCGCAGCGGCTTTAGGACGATACTGGGCATACAGTCAGACATTGCGGTAGTAGGCGAAGCGGCCAATGGCATCGAAGCAGTGGACGTGGCGCGCCTGTCCTGTCCCGATGTGGTGCTCATGGATATCCGTATGCCATTGCTGGACGGGCTGGGGGCGACTGAGAAGCTGCGGGAGGTCTGTCCGCAGGCTCGGGTACTGATACTTACCACCTTTGACCTCGATGAATACGTTTACCGTGCGCTGAAACTGGGTGCAGCAGGATTCCTGCTCAAAGACACTGACCCCGATCAGCTTGTCGAGGCAGTGCGGGTGGTGGCGCGTAATGACGCGCTGCTCTCGCCCGCGGTCACGCGACGTTTGATCGAGCGCTTCTCGGCGGGACAGCTGCGTGAAGCGGGTGAGGTAAACGACGCAGCACGCATGGGAGATGGCCATCGGTTGTTGGATTCGCTTACCTCGCGTGAGCGTGAGGTCTGGATGCTGGCTGCACGCGGGCTTTCCAACGAGGAGATCGCTACCGAGCTTTATATTTCTGTGGCAACGGCGAAGACCCATGTGAACCGCATAATGGCCAAGTTCGACGTGCACGACCGCGTCGCACTGGTGGTGTTGGCCTATGAGAATGGCATTGCGCCTGGAGGCGCGATTGATGAGAAGGCGGTGGCCCGATAGTGGCTAGCACAGGCAAACCCCGTCGGTCTTTCAGGTGGAGCGTCGTTGTAGTCCCGCTCGGCGTTCTCGCGGTCGTTGCCGTAGCGGCCCTGCTCGTCATACGGCCTTTTGGCAGGACGAACGGCGGCAGCGACTACCTGACTGAGGCTGTAGCGCTCGGCGATCTGGAAAAATCCATATCAAGCAGCGGCAAACTCGAGGCTGGTCTCACGACGGCCGTCAACCCGAAGGTGCCGGGCGAGGTCTCCTCGGTGTCGGTGAGAATGGGGGAGCGCGTCAAGCGGGGGGATCCGTTGTTTACGATATCGAAGGACGACCTGTCTGCGGCGTACAACATGGCAAATCAAAAGCTCAAAGCAGCAAAAGCACAAGTGAACGCCGCAAAAAGCAGCCTGAAGGTGGCG
This sequence comes from Coriobacteriia bacterium, assembly GCA_009779675.1. Taxonomy (GTDB): domain Bacteria; phylum Actinomycetota; class Coriobacteriia; order Anaerosomatales; family PHET01; genus WRDS01. The sequence goes on along the minus strand of WRDS01000103.1, from coordinate 97 downwards.
CAGGCCACTGTCGTGCAGTCGGTTGACGAGGTGCTCGCGTCCGGCTCTGGCGGCACAAACAACACATCCGGCTCAGGTGGCGTAGGCGACACTGATG
>WRDS01000102.1 GCA_009779675.1 Coriobacteriia bacterium | reverse complement strand
CGAGGTCGCTCCCCAGTGGTCGATGGCGTTCGTTTTTGCAGCGCTTGCCTCGGCGGGCCTTCCAGCGCTCTCTGGTTTTCCTGGCGAGTTCGTGACCGTTCTTGAGTCGTTTAAGGTCTGGGGCTGGTGGGCGCTCGTTCCATGCCTCGGGATACTGATGGCTGCCGCCTACAACCTCCGGATGATCCGCCTGACGGTTCAGGGCGAGCCGGCGAAGAGCGCACCAGCGCATGAGCCGGACACCCCTTCGCACTCGCAGGGCCCGGATCCGCTTGCTTCGGCAGCCAGCGGCTCCTCTGACGGCTCCTCCGGTGATGACCCCTGCCCCCCCGATGGACCCTGCCCCTCTCGCGACCTTGATTACCGAGAGGCGTTCTCGGCGATCTTTACCGCCCTTTTGGTCTTGTTTGTCGGGCTCGCTCCCTGGGTCATTACGCTGCTTGGCAGCTCTGCGCTCGAGGCAGTTGCCGCTTTGGTAGGGAGGGGAGTCCTAAGGTGAGCGCACTTACCGCGTTTTTGCTGGTTTTTGGGTGCGCCTTTGGCTCCGGCGTTCTGGCCTTAGCTGTTGACGTGGCAGGGCCCCAGACGCTCATCGGCCGACTCGGGCGCTGGTCTTCTGTGACCGCGCTCCTTTTTGGTGCGGCTGTCGGCATTTGGTCTGCCTCTGCGCATGATCCTGTGGTGGTAGTCGGTTCCCTGCCGAGCGGCGGCGGGTTCTCGGCGATCTGTGGGGTCATCTTCCTGCTGGCAGCGGCCTCTATCGCCGGTGACACCGGCTCGTCGGGTCAGGGCGGGCGGGCGGCGCTCATCTCGTTCGGTGCGCTGTTTGGCGCGCTTGCCGTTGTAAGCAGCGACCTGATCCTGGTGCTTATCGGGGCGGAAGGGGCGGCATTCTGCGCGTATGCCTTAGTGTGGGGCGCGGGAACCAGGCGTTCTGCCGAGGCGGCGGCAAGATACTTCATTCAGGGGTCGGTTGCGGCCGGACTGTTTATCCTGGGTTGCGCGGTGCTCATCTCGGTCTTTACGCCCGATGCGTCCTTTGCGGGCCTGTCTGCCGGAGTTGCAGGAGGGCCGGGACTCGTGCAGGCCGCCGTCTTTGGTGCCCTTGCCGTGGTTGTTGCGCTCGCCTTCAAGTTGGGGGCGGCACCCATGCACTCGTGGGCACCTGATGCGTATGAGGCCGCTCCTGCAAGCTCGGCAAGCTACCTCGCCGGTGGCGCGAAGCTCGCGATGGCCTCCGCGCTCGCATTCACAACCGCAAGGTTTGCGACGGCCGGCATGACTCAGTCCGCCTTGGGCCCGATGACATCCAAGCTCGTCGTATGCGTGGGGTCGATCTCGATTGCGAGCGTTATTATCGGCACGACGGTCGCGTTGACCGCACGCTCGTACCGGCGCATGCTCGGGTATGCCGGAGTCGCCCAGGTAGGGTATGCCCTTTTGGCGATCGCCTCGCTAAAGGCGACGTCAGCGGTGTTCTTCGCAGCCACGTATGCCCTGGCGACGACGGTGACGTTCCTCATTGCGGCCGTAGCCGAGCACATCCATCCCGCTTGGGATGGCTCGATCGAGCACCTTGCCGGGCTTGGGCGCAAACGGCCACTTGTCGGCATCTCGCTTCTGGTGGCGTTTGCCTCACTGGCCGGCGTACCGCCTCTCCTTGGGTTCTGGGGGAAGTATCAGGTGTTTGGCTCGGCTATCAGCTCAGTGCTCGTGTTCGCCGAGAACGGCGAGACGACTGCCGCCATTGTCCTTGCAGTCGCAATCGGCATAGGTGTTCTCGGCCTTGCGGTATCGATGGCGTGTTACGGCAAGGTCATCTATGTGTTTTTTATGAACGGAGAGGCGGTATTTGAAAGCCAAAATGACAAAAACAAGGGTGTAGACGGCACTTCTGATGCCTTTGACAAAAAAGTCATTGTGGCCGAAGTAGTTGCGTTTGGGCTGGTCATCATACTTGTGGCTCTTAGTCTTGTGCCCATATTCCTGGATCCGGGAGCTGTCTCGGCGCTGTTCCGTTTTTCCTGAGTCTCGCACGCAGCAAAAGGTTTTTCAACGAATGACAATTGCACCCAGGCATCGGGGCTGATAGGATAGTCCTTGAGTTGCACGGGAGTGCGACTCCTTACCCCTGAGCCTCAAGGTGCCGGCCTTGGGGCTCCCCCCTTTCTTTACCCTCTTGATGCGCACTGGATCCAGCTGTGATGCGGGTCACATAGCGTATAGCGAATCGTACTCAAGTCCTACAAAGCACATTCATGATGCTGCCGATAGATTGAGCATGACGATCTCCCACGAACAAATACGACAGGCGGCCATGAGCTACTCAAACCATCACGCATCATACGTTGCCCATCAGCTCGCACAGATTCCGATGCATGTCATAGCTGATGCCATTGAGGCTGCTAGATCTGCTCCAGACATCCGGGCGGAGCGGGTTGCTCAAGCACGTACGCGTTTGGCAGCCGGGTTTTTTATTCCTGACAAGATTGCCGAGGCGATACTTGTTCACTACTGCATAAGAGGCAGCGTCGCCTGCTGACTTGCGCTGCAGGGCAGTGGCTGCAAGGGCAGTGGCATCAAGGGACGTGTGTGTGTCAGTGGCTGCAAGGGCAGTTGTTGTGTGCACCTCAAGGCGAGCGTGATATCGGCGAACGCAACACCTCACAACACGCAACGCGCAACACCCCACAACACGCAACACCCTGAGTCCAAGATAGCCAAAGGGCCGCTCCATCCTTGGGGAGCGACCCCTGACTCAGGTGAGTGGACCAGCTCGCATACAGTCAGTATGTGTAGGTCTTAGGTCGGCTTGGCCAGCCAAGCCTCTTGCATTATAGGCGGTAGGCCCTCGTTCTTACTTGCCGACCGCCCTTG
>WRDS01000101.1 GCA_009779675.1 Coriobacteriia bacterium | reverse complement strand
TCCAGAGCTGATCAAGCGCTATGGCGGCCAGATATCGTTCATGGGAGATATCGATAACCGGACGGTGGACGTCGAGGATTGGACAGACGAGCTGATAGCCTGCGAAGTCGAGCGCGCCTGCAGGAGCTGCGGCAAGCTCTACTTCATCCCTGGTTTGATTATCGGCGGCCCGGGCAGCGTGTATCCCGGCGTCTACGATGCTGTCAGCAGCGAGATCGATCGGATGAGCAGGGAGATGTTTTAGGCAACCAGCGTTTTCCAGGAAACAAGGGCCGCATAAGGTGGCTCTTGCATAGACAGGAGGAAAAAATGGCAATCGATGGAGCGTATGAAGCAAAGGTCAAGGCACCGATAGGCTCGACGAAGATGAAGCTGGTGCTGGCAACCAGCGGCGAAGCCTTAACAGGAACCGTAGCATCAAAGAAGGGTGAGACCGAGATCCGCAACGGCGTTGCCAACGGCAACGAGTTCACCTTTGACTTTGACATGAGCGCACCTATGGGCAAGACCGAGGTGGCAGTGAAAGGCACAGTGGAAGGCGACGAGATCAAGGGCTTTGTGACCACACCGCTGGGGACCGTCAGCATGTCGGGCGTGAGGGTCTAGGGAACCTCAGAAAGCGCCGAGCAACAAAGGGGAAAGGAGTGAGTATGTCTGGAGAAGCCACATTGAAAGACCGTTTGATCACGATTGAGCACGAGCACGCCTATCGCTACGAGGAAGATGGCCTGACTGTCACCCGCGGCAGCGCCTGGTCGGCTCCGGGGTGCCACCTGGGTTGCGGTGTCCTGCTCTACTCAGACGGGGATGACCTGCTCAAGATTGAAGGGGACGAGAGCAACCCCTACAACCAGGGGCGGCTCTGTGTGCGCTGTTTGGGAGCAACCGAGATAGTCAATGATCAGAAGCGGCTGCTCTATCCACTGAAGCGAGCCCGCGCCGACCGCGGGAAGGATCGTTTCGAGCGCATCAGCTGGGATGAGGCCTATGACACGATAGTTGAGCGCTTCAGTCACTACAAACAGGAGTTCGGTGCCGAGACCGTGACCTTCTGGCAGGGCACCGGCCGCGACATCGCTGCTTACATCTCGCGCCTGGCCTGGTCATTCGATTCTCCCAACTACTTTTTCAGCCTGTCCTCGGTATCATGCTACGGCCCGCGTATATTCGCCTGCAGCGTGATGAGCGGGAGCTTTTGGGTGGGCGACTACTCGCAGCAGTTCGTCGACCGCTACGACAACCCCGAGTGGGAAGTGCCGGGTGTGATCCTGGTTTGGGGCAATGACCCGATCGTCGCCAACTCCGACGGCGCATTTGGCCACTGGGTGGTTGACTGCATGCAACGCGGCAGCAAGGTCATCACGGTTGACCCGCGCTGCACCTGGCTGGCATCCAAGTCAGAGCCCTGGTTGCAGGTACGTCCAGGCTCCGACGGTGCGTTGGCGCTGGCTTTAGCCCAGGTTATGATCTCAGAGGATCTCTACGATCACGATTTCGTGGAGAAGTGGACCTATGGCTTTGATGAATTCGCCGACCATGTAGCCGAGTTCACACCAGAGAAGGCCGAAGAGATTACGTGGGTGTCGGCGGAGAGGATACGCGAAGCGGCTCGATTGCTGGCTGGGTCGAGCTCGGTGCTGCTCCAGTGGGGCGTTGCCCTCGACCAACGCCAGGACTGCCTGGACGGCGCTCGAGCGGTGTTCTCACTGATGCTCCTGACCGGAAATATCGACAATCCAGGCGGCATGGTCAAGCCGCCGGAGCTGCTCAAATACATCACTGGCTGGGGCAACGATCTGCTCTCCGACGATCAGAAGGAGAAGAAGCTCGGAAACGAGCACATCTTCTTCAAGGCGATCCTGCAGTGCGGCTCAACATCAGACTGCATTGACACCCTGCTCACAGGCGAGCCCTATCAGCTTAAAGCCGCCTGGATCCAGACCGTAAACGAGCTGGCCTGTGGAGGTGTAGAGACGAGAAAGACACTCAAAGCCTTCAACAACCTGGAGTTCATCGTTGCGGCAGACCTGTTCATGACGCCCACGGTGATGGCGCTGGCAGACATCGTCTTGCCGGTGACGACCTTTGTGGAGCGAAACGGCATCCGTTGTGGTGACGGTACCCAGCGTGGCGAGACCATCAACAGGGCGATTGCTCCGGCCGGGGAGTGCAGGTCTGACCAGGAGATCTGCCTGGAGCTGGGCAGGCGGCTGAACCCTGAGGCCTGGCCTTGGGCAGACGTCGAGGAGATGTTCTCCTTTATACTGGCCGATACCGGGCATGACTTTTACGAGGCGCGCGACCGGGCACCGCTCTATCTGCCGTTTGAGTACCGCAAGTACGAGAAGGGCCTGTTGCACCCTGAAGGCACCCCCGGCTTTGCCACGCCTACCGGGCGGCTGGAGTTCTCCTCTCAGATACTGGCCTATTTCGGCGCCAATGGTCTACCGGAGTACGTTGAGCCACCGATGACGCCGTTCTCGCAACCAGAGCTTTATAAGCAGTATCCGCTGGTGTTGACCACGGGGGCCAGGCGCTGGAACACGTTTCACTCCGAGAATCGCAGCGCCCCGCATCTGAGGGCGATGCATCGCGAGCCTACAGTGCAGGTACATCCCTCAACAGCCGCCAAACTGGATGTGCGGGATGGCGAATGGGTCTGGGTCGAGGGCCCCTGCGGTACAGGCGGCGAGGTCGGGCGCGCCAAGCGGGTTGTGGAGACCACGCCGATTATCGACCCGAGAGTAGTAAGTACCGACCATGGCTGGTGGCATCCGGAAGGCGACCCGGACAAGCTCTACGACGTGGTCGACCTGAACATCAACAACCTCATCTCCTGGGAGCTCGGCAAGACCGGCGTCGGTGCCGACTACAAGGCCCTGCTCTGCAGGATATACAAGGTAAAGGAAGGTGAGTAATATGATGCGCAAAGGTCTGCTGGTCGACTACCAGTGGTGCACCGGCTGTCATTCCTGCGAGATTGCCTGTCAAATGGAGCACGGGCTGCCGGTGGGGCAGTTTGGCATCAAGGTCTGTGAGGTAGGGCCGTGGGAGTTCGGTGACGGCAAGTGGCAATACACCTATATTCCGGCACTGACCGATCAGTGCACGCTCTGTGGTACACGCCAAGCCAAAGGCAAGCTGCCGACCTGCGTCAAGCACTGCCAGTCGCAGTGTATCCGCCTGGTTGACGCGGAAGAAGCATCCGCTGCTCTAGCTAACAAGCCCAAACAGCTTTTCATGACTATCTAGGAGACAAAGGGGACAATCCGCGAGAACCGTCCACTCGGGCTTGTCCCCTCGGGCTGCTGAGAAGCCAACAAAGCCCGGTGCGTTATCTGATCAACAGCTTGTGATCGCCTGAGCCGTCATGCCGTATTGCCCATAAGCGCTTTTCGTCGTCGAGGTTTTC
>WRDS01000100.1 GCA_009779675.1 Coriobacteriia bacterium | reverse complement strand
GGAGACTTTCCCGCTAACACGGACGTTCTTTTCTGCTGAGGTTATCATCCGGGCTTTCCCGGTCGTTCTCAATGCCTTTCCGGTATCGCTGCTCTTTGGCATACTGGGGTTTTTCTTGGCCATTCCGGGCGGGTTTCTTCTTGCGTTCATGAAGATGACAAAGAATTGGGTATTGCGAGGTGTTGGCGACAGCTGGATATTGCGAGTGATTGGTGGTGCCCTAGAAGGGTTGGCGACGCTCTATATTGACATTGTTCGTGGAACGCCTCTTTTTTTGCAGATACTCATCGTGTTTTTTGGCCTACCTTTGCTGTCGTTCTATAAAGGTGCGATTGCCGCGAACCCATGGATGAAGCAGCCGTTTCTTTTTGGTGTGGATTTTACGTACTATCTGCGAGGATTGCTCGTGCTTTCCTTGAACTCGTCTGCGTATCTTGCCGAGATCTTTCGGGCAGGCATCCAATCAATCCACAAAGGCCAGATGGAAGCGGCGCGTTCACTTGGCATGGGCATTCCGACCGCAATGGTGTACGTGATCATCCCGCAGACCATTCGGCGCATACTGCCCACCTCGATGAGTGAGTTTATCCTGCTGTTTAAAGACACTGCGTTGCTTTCGGCGGTCGGGCTGGCCGAGATAACCCTTCGTGCCCGAGAAGTTACCGCAGTCACGTGGAACATGTCGTCTTATATGGTGGCGGCGGTGTTTTATCTTGTCGTCACTATTCCGCTCGGCCGCGTGGTTGCCCGGTTAGAGGAGCGCCTTGCGGAATCTGAGGGCGAAGCAAGCGCACGTCCGGTTAGAAATGCAGATGAACGATCCAAACGAGCGGTGCAAAAGGCCGCTTCCTGATGCCTTCGGAAGTGCACTGCCAACGGCCTTTAGGAGCTTGCAAGGGATGACAATGAGCGTGGGGGAGACGATGAGTCAGGCATCTGACCAAGTACCCGTTGATATGATGCTCGGCGATCAGGCATCTGTTGGCCGAACGCCTGCTGGCAGGATGCCCGAAAGGCAATCCCTTGTCCAAGGGCAGTCCGCCGCCGCAGGGCACTCTGCCGCCGCAGGGCAACCCGTCGTTCGTATCAAGGGCCTCAAAAAGAGCTTCGGCAGTCTCCAAGTCCTTCGCGGGATCGATATGGAGATCCACAAAGGCGAGGTGGTGGTCATTCTCGGGCCGTCAGGTTCGGGCAAATCGACACTGCTCCGCTGTGTGAACCGGCTGGAAGAGCCCACTGGAGGCGAAGTCTGGCTCGAAGATACCCTTGTTAACAGCAAAAAGACCGACATCAATGTCGTGAGAGAACGCATCGGCATGGTTTTTCAGTCGTTTAACTTGTTTCCACACCTTACGGCAAAAGGGAATGTGATGATCGCCCAGCGCAAGGTGCTGAAGCGCTCAAAGCAAGAGGCCGAGCGGGTCGCTGCCGAGCAGCTTGCCAAAGTCGGCCTAGGTGATCGGATGGACTACTACCCCTCTCAGCTGTCTGGCGGGCAGCAGCAACGGGTCGCAATTGCCCGGGCGCTCGCAATGGATCCACATGTCATGCTTTTCGATGAGGTGACCTCGGCTCTTGACCCAGAACTTGTGCGGGGCGTTCTCGATGTCATGAAAAGGCTCGCGGAGGGCGGCATGACGATGATGGTGGTCACCCACGAGATGGGCTTTGCCAGGGATGTGGGCAGTCGGGTCATCTTCATGGATGATGGGATCATCGTTGAAGAGGGGACGCCGAGCGAGGTGCTTGACAACTCGCAACATGGGCGCACGAAGGATTTCCTCGGCCATATCGCTTGATGCCCGCAGCACGAGCCTTTACTGTTCAGAGATGCTGTTCAAAAGAAGCTATTCTTTTTGCGAAGTTTACGAAGACGTTGAGACCTATCTCATTAATGTTAGCGAATGAGCAACATTTATGTAAGCACTTTGGTTCCATCGAGCGCACGCCAAAGGAGGCATCGCGATGCAGATCAGTGTTACCGGGCGTCACATGGACGTCACTGATGCTATTCGCGAATATGCGGAGGAAAAGATCGGCAGGGTGGCAAAGACCCATTTTCGCGATGACATGCAGGTAAAAGTGGTGCTCCATGTTGCCAAGAACCCTGCGAGGAAGAATCGCGATATTGCCGAAGTGACCGCTCGCATGAAAGGAATGACGGTACGTGCCGAGGAGGCTGCCGTCGACATGTACGCTGCGATCGACCTTGTTTCCGAGAAGCTTGAGCGTCAGATGCGTAAGTATAAGACGAAGCTTCTTTCGCGTCGCAGCGATACAAGCAAGGTGGTCGTGCGGACCGCACCAGGGGAAGAAATACCTTTGCCTTTGGCCGAAGACGATGCCGGCAAGGTTGTTCGCGTAAAGGCGGTTAAGCCGCAGCCGCTAGCCACCGATGATGCTATTCTGCAGATGGAACTCCTCGGCCATGATTTCTTCGTGTTCAGGGATGTCGAGTCGAATGCGGTCAGCGTGCTTTACCGACGCCATAACGGGGATTACGGTGTGATAGAAACAGAGGATTAGGGCGCGGAGGGAATCGGGTTTTTAATAAATTTTATCATTTTAATACGTGGGCGTTGACAACATAGGGCAAGGCACTGTTTTAATATTGTACGGGAACTGCATTCCGACCCTGTTGCTCTTGAGGATGAGCGTTCTATCGTCAGTGTGAGTTGCGCACGGCTTTGGCTTTATTCACGTTTGATGCTGGATCTGAATGGGTGGCGTAAGGTATGGATCAGGGTGTTTCCCAAGTCCGGGTAGAGGACGTTGAGGCTGCTATTTCCCAGATAGGGGAGATTAAGGCGGCACGGGTAGTCGCGGATTCAGACGGGGCCATTCAAGAAGTCCACATATTGGCTCTCCCGACGAAGCAACCCAAACAGCTTGTTCGCGACATCGAGAGCACGCTCATGGCTCGCTTTGCTTTGCCGGTGGATCACCGTAAAATATCGATTGCACAGCTTGGGCGAGAGTTGATTGAAGCCGAGGGACAGGCTGAACGCGGCGCTCGCGGCGAAAGCCGAGCTCGAATCGTGAGTATTAACTCTACGGCATCCGGGGTCATCTCATCTGCTGTAGTAACGCTTGAAGTCTCTGGCGTTGAGTATATCGGTCGTGCAACCGGCACAGCCAGTGAGAGCGGTCGAATGCGACAGGTTGCTGCTGCGGCGCTTGATGCGCTCACGCAGCAGATCAGTGATTGCAGCGCATTCGCACTCGAAGATGCTATGATCATTCAACTTGGTGGGAAACGGGTTGCGGCGGCCTGTGTGTCGCTGGTGACCCGGGATGGCGAGCAATCGTTTACAGGGTCTGCACTGGTAAGAAACAATGATGATGACTCGATAGTCCGGGCGATTCTTAATGCTGTGAATCGGCGCATGGGGCTATTGACAACTAAATAGTGAATGCGTTT
>WRDS01000099.1 GCA_009779675.1 Coriobacteriia bacterium | reverse complement strand
GAGGCGGTGATTGCTGCCGGGGCGACGGTCGTAAACATCCCGGACACGACCGGGTACGCGTACCCGGAGGCATTCGGCGCGCTCATAGCGGACATCATGGGCCGCGCCAAAGGCATCGAGGACGTGGTCGTCTCGGTACACTGCCATAACGACCTGGGCATGGCCACCGCAAACGCGCTTGCTGCCATCAAGGCTGGCGCTCGGCAGGTCGAGTGCACCATAAACGGCATCGGCGAGCGTGCGGGCAACACCGCCATGGAGGAGGTCGTCATGGCGCTCAAGCAGCGCCCGGACATCTTCGGCGTCACCACGGGCATCAACACGCGTGAGATCACGCGGACGTCTCGGCTGGTCGCAGGGATAACCGGCATCAACGTGCAGCCCAACAAGGCGATCGTGGGCGCGAACGCGTTTGCGCACTCGAGCGGCATCCATCAGGACGGGGTGCTCAAGGCACGCTCGACTTACGAGATCATCGATCCGACCGACGTGGGTGCCGGCGGCTCGCAGATCGTGCTTACCGCCCGCAGCGGCAGGCATGCGCTCAGGCACCGGTTTGAGGAACTCGGCTATTCGCTCGGCGATGACGAGTTCGAGCGTGCGTACACGGCCTTCTTGGCGCTCGCCGACAAGAAAAAAGAGGTGTACGACGAGGATCTCGAGGTCTTGCTTGCCGAGGGGGAGCGCACAGCGCGTGAGGTCTATCATCTTGAGCAGGTCCAGGTAAGTTGTGGGGAGCCGGGGATTCCGACGGCGACCGTCGAGCTTATCGCCGAGGACGGGGCGCGCCTCATCGACTCGAGCCATGGCAACGGGCCGGTCGACGCGGTCTATAATGCCATCAATCGCATTGTGGGCGCGGAGAGTGACCTCATTGAGTTCTCAGTGCAGTCGGTCACACGCGGAATCGATGCGCTCGGCGAGGTCACGATCCGCATCCGGAGCGGTGAGAGCCGCATTTTCACCGGCCGTGGTGCGCACCCCGATATCATTGTTGCGAGTGCGAAGGCTTACACGAATGCGCTCAATCGGATGCTTGTAAGCGAGCGAGCGCGGACTGCGGTATAGGCAGGTCGACGATTATTGTCGGCACCCAGCGCAATACAGGCAGCGTCTTGGCCTGACTGCTCAGGCGAGTTTAGGAATATGTCTGTGCTCTGCGTGACTCGGCTATTTGGCAAGTTGTGCGAGCGACGTTAATAGGGGAGGCACGATGAGGCTTTTTGGACTGGGTCCGGCTGAGATGATGGTATGTGGCTGCATTTTTGGCCTTCCGCTGGCCGGCATTGTGCTAATCAGCGCTATCATCGCTGCTCGCCGGGGGAATTCTCAGGAAGTGCCGGCGGGTGACAAGAAGTGCCCGTTTTGCGCAGAGCACATCAAAAAAGAAGCGGTGGTCTGCCGTTATTGCGGGCGGGATCTAGCAGATCCGGCAACGGGGTCGGAAGCCGATGTTGTCGTTTAGCTTCGGCATCAGCGTTTGGTGAACCGGCTGTAAAGAAGCCCAAAGAGATGGGAGGAAGCGCATGAGACTCGGCGATGGAGCACTTTGTCGCACGCCTGTGGTATTTTGCTGCTCGCATTCCTTTCCCACTGAGAACTCTACCGAGAACCCTACTGAGGCTTGCTAGCTGACCTCATCTGGCAGGTGACACACGACCATGACGCGTCCCATGACTATCGCAGAGAAGCTCCTCGCTGCGCACGCCGACCTTGACGAAGTCGAGCCTGGGCAGCTCATCAGCTGTCGGCTTGATCTTGTGCTGGCCAATGACGTGACTGCGCCGATTGCGATCAGGGAGTTTCGCAAGACCGGCATCAAGCAGGTCTGGGACCCGACCCGGATCGCGCTTGTTCCCGACCACTACACCCCCAATAAGGACATCAAAAGCGCCGAGCAGGCAAAGGTGGTCCGGGACTTCGCAAGAGAGCAAAGCATCACTCACTACTACGAGATCGGCTGCATGGGCATCGAGCACGCGCTCTTGCCCGAGCAGGGCGTTGTCGGGCCGGGTGATCTCATCATCGGCGCGGACTCACACACCTGCACCTACGGCGCACTCGGCGCGTTTGCAACCGGCGTAGGCTCGACTGACGCTGCCGTTGGCATGGCAACCGGCGAGGCATGGTTCAAGGTGCCGGCCTCCATACGGTTCGATGTCAACGGCACGCTCGGCGAGTGGGTCTTCGCCAAGGACCTCATCTTGCACATCATCGGCATGATCGGCGTGGACGGGGCGCTCTACCAGGCGATGGAGTTTGCCGGCGATGCCATAGCCGCGCTTGGCATGGACGACCGGATGACCATAAGCAACATGGCCATCGAGGCGGGCGGCAAAGCCGGGATCATCGCACCCGACGATGTCACGCGTGCCTACGTCGCCGAGCGATTCGAGCGCGAGCCGGTTGAATATGCGAGCGATCCCGGCGCGGCCTACTCGGCGGTCTACGAGATCGACGCGGGCTCCATCGTGCCCACGGTCGCGTTCCCCCACCTGCCGAGCAACACGCGACCAGCTGCGGACTCCCGCGACATCCGCATCGACCAGGTGGTTGTGGGAAGCTGCACTAATGGCCGTATCGAGGATCTGCGCGTCACGGCAAAGGTCCTTGACGGGCGCAAGACCCACCCGGACGTTCGTCTGATCATCATACCGGCGACCCAAGAGATATACCGTCAGGCGATGGCCGAGGGGCTCTTCGACATCTTCCTGGACGCGAACGCAGCGATCTCGACCCCCACGTGTGGGCCGTGCCTCGGCGGGCACATGGGGATACTCGCGGCAGGGGAGCGGGCGCTTGCAACGACGAACCGTAATTTTGTGGGCAGGATGGGCGACCCGAGAAGCGAGGTCTACTTGAGTTCGCCCGCCGTTGCTGCGGCAAGCGCGGTGGCCGGTCACATCGCCCTGCCGGATGACCTGTAGCTTGCCGTACGCTGCTGCAAAGGAGTGTGTTTTTTTAGCGAACTTCCCATATTGCGGATCTTTTCGGCTTTATAGTAAGCAAATAAACATGTGCGAACGTGTGCGCGAACGTGTGCGTGAGCGGTGCATGTAACTGCATGAGCGGTGCATACGGCTGTCGCAAGAAACTGCCGCAAAACGAACGAAAGTGGGCCCCCATGAAAGCCATGTTCAAGCAAGCGAGTGCATTCAGGCAGCACAAGCCCCACGGATCTGAGCAAGGCGAGCTTCATGGGCAGGAGCGCCGAGAGTCCTTGATGCCAAAGTGGCACATGCCCCATGGATCCAGGTCGCGGTTTCTGCCCTTTTTGGCGTGCCTGCTGGTGTGCTGCGCGCTCTTCTCTGTCGCGGGCGGCACTCCTGCATACGCCGTTACAGGATGGAGGGATGTCAGTGCGGGAGGATCCCACTCCCTTGCGATAAGAGACGACGGCTCGCTCTGGGCGTGGGGATCTAACTATTCTGGCCAGCTCGGCGATGGTGCGAGTGGCCACGGCAAAGACAGGAGCACTCCCGCTCGCATCGGGGCTGGCAACGACTGGCAGGCCATAAGCACAGGAGGTGAACACTCCCTCGCGATCAAAAACGACGGCT
>WRDS01000098.1 GCA_009779675.1 Coriobacteriia bacterium | reverse complement strand
CGAGACGCTCGCGACCGCCCCTCGCGATGTGCGCGGCTTTGCCATCGGGTTCCTGCGCATCATGAATGACGAGCGCGTGAGCGTGCCGATCGGGTTCGGGCTGCTCATAAAGGCGCTGGTGACGATCGAGGGGGTTGCTCGGCAGCTGTATCCCGACATCGACATCACCGATGCCGCAAAGCCCTATGCGACGCGTCTGATCGCTCGGCGGATGTTTGAGCCTGCGCGACTCGCCGAGCGTGCGCCCTACGCGATACGTGCGGTCATCCGCGAGCTGGTGGACTGACGGAGCCGGGTCAAAGGGTGCGTATTTCGACATATAGCACAATCCGAAAAGCTCACAAAACGGTGTCGGTAGGGAAACAACGGGTGGTTGATTATGTTGTGCGTTGCTTTCAGGAAACGGTACATGCGTGTTACAATTAATTCATATAATTCATATAGTACAGATATGGAGAAACCATGCCCGATGTATTGACAGAGAAGGACGTGCTGGCTTTTCAGCGCTCACTGGCCAAGCCAGGTGACGAGGTGTCCGTGTCACTATCTCGCAAGGCAGCCGAGTACTTGGCGCAAGTCGTAAAGGCCAAGGCCGAAGGACGCGAGGTTATAGTCGCGCATGGCTTGGATGAAGTGACCCCGACCGAGGCAGCACTGGTTCTCGGCATCTCCCGCCCGCAAGTAAGAAAGCTCATGGACAAGGGGCTTGTGCCTTTCCGTAAGGTGGGGTCGCATCATCGCATTCCCATGGATGCGCTCAGAATATGGGAAGAAACAGAACGTGAGCGCCGTGAGGCGGCGTTGGATCGTCTGGCTGATTTGCAAAACGAGTTTGGGCTTGTGTAAGTGAGCACATCTTCTTTCCTGAGAGCCCTTGTCAAGGCAGGTGCACCCGCTGCGTCAAAGGCGATGGCAGCCCTTCTTGGTAAGGGCGGCGTATAAAGAAGTTCAGGTAACAGAAAACATGTTGTGGTATCTACTACATGTTGTGGTCAACCACTACATCTTGTGCCCAACCGCAACATATAGTGGTGTACCCGCCGTGTCCTACCGTGCTCTGTGCGAGCATTTGTTACGGCGGCAGAATTGCTCGGCAAGCTTGGGGCGTGTGGCCGCTCAAGTGAGAAATGCGGAGTTCCCGCGGATCCACACTCTGTGAAATCTTCGATTTCAAGCGCTCAAATCTTCGATAATCATCACTCAAATCTTCGATTTCATGTTAGACTCCAGCCATGGACGACGAGACCCTTTTTCCCAGATTTGCACTGAGGGCTGCAGAAACGGCTCTTTGCGATACCCCTGTTGTTGTCATACAGGGGGCTCGGCAGGTGGGCAAAAGCACGCTCACGCAGATGATAGCTGCCACCCGGGATGCCCGGGTGGTGACCATGGATGATCACCTTACCCTTGATCTTGCGACAGATGATCCAAAAGCGGTCATCTGCCAATACCCTGACGGGCTGCTCGCCATTGACGAGGCCCAGCGCGCCCCAGAGCTGATCCTCCCGCTCAAGGCCCATGTTGATGCCAGCCGCAGACCCGGCCGATTCTTACTCACGGGTTCCGTTGACCTGCTGCGGGTCAAAGGCGTTGGCGATTCTTTGGCCGGTCGTGCCGAGACGGTCGAGATGCTTCCATTCAGCCAGGGCGAATTGGCCAGGAGGGAGACCCCAGAGGATTTTGTCACCTGGTTGCTCCATGGGGCGCAAGGTGGGGATTTTTCCGCCCTTGACGCGGAAGCAGTGATCCGGGGCGGCTTTCCTGAGGCATGTAAGCGCAGCGAATCACGGGCTCGTAGTTGGATGAGCTCCTACGTTGCCAGGCTGTCCGATCATGATGCTCGCGAGCTGAAAGGCGGAGGCTATGCTGACCGGCTTGCCGCTGTGCTCACCTATATTGCGTCTCTGGGGCGGGCAGAGCTTGTCAAAGCGAGATTGGCTCGGCATTTGGGATTGGCCGAGTCCACTGTGGACATCTATTGGCGTTTGGCGAAGAGCATGCACCTTGTCCATGAAAGCAGAGCATGGGGCCGCGCCCCGCACCGACGGCTTGTCCTTCGCCCGAAGGTCTGCTTGCTCGATACCGGCCTCAGTGCCGCGCTGGTCGGCTTCACTTCTGCTCAGGCAGCCACTCCCGGTGGTAGGGAGTATTATGGCGCTTTGATCAAGCAGTTCGTGGTCATGGAGCTTGCCAAGCAGCGCACATGGGCTGAGATGCCCTATGATCTGCACCATTTTCGTGCTCTTGATGGGCTTGAGATTGATCTGCTGGCCGAAGTGGGGGACGGCAGCCTGATTGCTGTTGAGGTGAAAAGTACCCAGACCCCGGTTGCTAAGCATTGGAAAAGCCTTGTCGCGCTGAAGGACCGGCTTCCTGACCGAGATGTCACCGGTGTCCTGCTCCATACCGGTGATGCCGTGGCGCACCTTCATGACTGGCTGCACATCCTCCCAGTTACTTCACTATGGCAGCATGGGGCTTGTTAGTCTCAAGCTGCCGTTCCGCGTGATCCTTCTGGATAACAGATACCCAATCCAACAACCCCAGAATTACAGTGTTCCCGACAAAAGATCTTCTTGACAGCCCCCCCGCTTATTCTTTTCAGTGTAGGGTACTTGCATATCCACCGAAGCGAGAGGCGACACACCCATGTTGCACGGATCTGGTATCAACCCACAAGAATCCCCATTCGAGATCCCGCCGAAAGAAACGAGCAATGCCCCAGGGGTCGGTCCTTGCCAAGGCTTGGAACGAAGATCGTGGGGAGAGCGATTCCGCGCACTCGTGTCCCTCGTGCTCGTGCTCACGCTCGCATTTGCCTCGGTGACGTATGCCGCCCCTCCGCCTGAGGAGGTGCCTGTCCCTATCGAGGACGTCACCAAACGCACCGCGAACACGCGGACGCTCGACAACCGCGACGGCACCTACACGCTCGAGGGCCACCTCGCCCCTATCCACTACCTCGACCCGGCGACCGGCGCGTATGAGGGGATCGACTCCTCGCTGGTTGCGACCGACGGTGCCGGCATCGTGTCCTGCTATGGTGCCCCGGGCACGGCGGCAGGGTTCACGAACCGCTCGAACGCGTTCTCGGTCTTTTTGCCCGAGGCCCTCTCGCCCGATGGCGCGCCGCTTGCGATAACCGCCCCCCAAGGGGCGCTTCTCATCACCCCTGCCGATTCTGGTGCCGGGGATGGGGGGCCAGGCGGGAGGGCCGGTCAGGACGGGCCCCAAGGCCCCGTGTCCTCTGACGAGCGTCTGACCGCGCAGATGGCCGCGCAAGAAGACGTTTCCCACGCACGCCGCCTTGACGGCAGCGGCGGGAACGCGCTCGCCTACGACGGCGCGTTCAAGTCGAAAGGCGCCGGCATCTCGCTCGACTACCGCTCGCTCGCACGCGGCATCAAGGAGACGATCGTCCTCGACTCGCCTGTGGACGACCCCACCTTCGGCTTCACGCTCTCCTCCGCAGACCTCATCCCCTCGCTTAACGAGGACGGCTCGGTGACCCTTGCCTCGCGTGCCGACGGCGAGGAGGTGTTTCTCATGCCCGCCCCCTACATGGAGGACTCCTCTGAGGACGGGGCAGGCGAGCCCGCACGCTCAAACGATGTGCACTACCTCCTCACCGCCACCGGGCACGACGGGCAAAGCGGGCAAGACACCTGGCGGCTCGATGTCGTTGCGGACAAGGGGTGGTTCGACGACGCGTCCCGCGTCTTCCCCGTGCGCGTCGACCCGACCACGTACTACACGCATGTGACCGGGCGGACCATGTATGACGCCGACGCGTTTGTGACAAGCGCGTTCCCCTCGACGAACTACGGGTACGACCCGGAGCTCAAGGCCGGCTACTACTCAGGCGCCGGGATAAACTACACCTTTGTAAAACCCGACCTTGGAGTTGTCCCGTTTCCGTTGACACCTGCCACCTATAACGCGGCTGTCCGAAGCCGCTGCCCTTCTAGTCTCCGCTCAAACTCTGCCGGAGACAAGTTGCCAAGCGATGAATGCCGCCTCTG
>WRDS01000097.1 GCA_009779675.1 Coriobacteriia bacterium | reverse complement strand
TCTTGCCGGTGTAGAGGAGGTGCCAGACGTTCGGGTCGGCGGCATCCTCCGCACCGCCGAGGACGAACACGTTTCTCCATTGCTCGGTGAAGTCGCTGCCGGTGCCTTTGAGGTAGACGGTCTGCCCACCTACACCGGCGGCCATCGCAGGGGCAGCTACTGCAAACACCATGATGACGGCCAATATTGAGGATAGTAATACCCTAAGTTTCCTCATTGCCAAACCCTCCAAAAAAACCATCCGCGGTTTAATCGTAAAAACTATCCACTGTAATCCTGCTAATCGTAAAAGAACGAACCCCTCAAAGACCTCCTTTGACTCAGCTCGTTAAACCCGTCGCTAAATAAGATCAGATGTTCCTAACCGAAAGATTGTCCCTCTCCTGACACGCATAGCGCATCCCTCACCAGTAGGAGGTTAGGAGGATTGATTTTGCGGCACGCAGGGGCTGCCTACTAATACCTTAGTAATACTCAAGTAATGGAGGCCATTGCCTAAGAAATAGGGGTCATTACCCCTATTGACTTATTGGCCGAGGGGTCACTACCTGCTTATTGGCTGCCGCCGATCATGCACCCACTTTCGCAGGACGGCATCCAGTTTTTGCAGGTCGATCGGCTTGGAGACAAAGTCCTGGAACTTGTTTTCGGCAAACATCTTCTCATTGCCTACGAGGACGTTGGCTGTCAGAGCGACAATCGGGATAGATAGAGCGTAGTCGGTGCCAAGCTCCCGAATCGCATGTGTGGTCTCAACACCGTCCATGCCCGGCATCATGTGATCCATGAGGATCAGGTCATACTGCGGCTCTCCCTCTTTGACCCGCTGCAGTGCACCAGCCCCGTTGTCGATGCAATCAACCTGCATCTCATACGGCTCCAGGCAAGCCTTGGCGACTTCCAGGTTTATCTGTATATCGTCAACCACAAGCACTCTGGCATGCGGCATAGACACGTAATCAATGCCGGCCTCTTTGTGTTCTGGGGTATAGGTAAAGTCTTCCAGTGCGACCGCCGTCTCTGCACCGATAGGAGTCTTGTCAATGATCTCCTGCCATATCTCTGCGGTAAAAACACTGCCCTTCCCATACGTGCTCTCCACCGATATTTTTCCGTCCATCATCTCGGCGAGCCCCTTGCATATGGTAAGGCCAAGCCCTGTCCCCTCGACGCCACGGGTACTTTGCTGATTGACTTGGGCGTACTCGGAGAAAAGCCTTTTCAGGTCGTTGTCATGGACACCGATCCCCGTGTCGGCGACCGCGAACGTGAGCCTTGCGCCATCGCCCTCCGACCGCCACGACACACGCAGTTCAACGCTCCCCTCGGAAGTGTACTTGAACGCATTGTTGAGCAGATTGCCGAGCAGCTGCCTGATCCGAAGCTCGTCCCCCTCCATGCGGCGCGGGATGCCTTCGTTGACCGAGACCAGGAATTGGATCGGCTTTGAGCCGACGGACACCGTACCCAAGGTCACGGCGTCATAGATCATGTCTGCAAAATCGTAGGGCGATGGGACAAGGTCGAATTTGCCTGACTCGATTTTTGACATGTCAAGGATGTCGTTGATGATCCCCATCAACAAGTTGCCAGATGTATGTATTTTTCGGAGGTTCTCACGGTCGACCTGCGACGATACTTTTCGCAGTTCGGCCTCTGACAAGCCGATGATGGCATTTAAGGGCGTCCGTATCTCATGGCTCATGTTGGCCAGAAAGCTGCTTTTTGCCTGTGCGGCAAGGCTGGCTTCATTTTTCGCATCGCTCATGGCCTGAAGCGCGTGTACGTAGGACTTGCAGAATGTGTAAATAAGGCTGTTCAGCACAACAGATGCCATGAGGTACAGGACGTTATAGACTGGTGAGAACGCGGGGCCGAGCAGGTTTATCTGGAACACAAGCAGGATAACGGCAAACACCGTGCTTGATACCGCAATATATGCCGCAAGGCCTTTAGGCTTGAGGTACGTCAGCGAGATCATCACGGCACCACAGTTATAGAAAAAGAGCAGGAAGTCCCCACGGAAGTATATAGACCCGAAAGTCAGTACGCCCATGAGCAGCATCGGTGAGAGAAATGCGGTGACCGTGCTGCTCAGTCGGCTTCTTTCTGCTAGCACATAGGCGACGAGCATGATAAAGGAGAGCGCGAGACGGACGAACATGGCGTTTGTGCCAAAAAACAGCCGGGTATACGCCGATATGACCGCAGCGTATACGCACAAAACGATAAGGATATGCGGAGCCGACACGTTTTTCGTCGAGCCTGCAAATACGGACTTATGGATCCTGGCTATCACAGCACTGCCCACCCGTTACGTTAATCTTGTGCCTAGTATGTCACATGCAGGTCTTTACGCTCCGCGCCCAGTCTTCGGCACCCAGTTCTTGGCGATTAGCCTCTGGTGATTGATCCCATGCTCAGCCGTCGGCAAGCCCGGCCTTGAAGTCGACGACGCGCTGTCGGTACTCAGGCAGCGATGTCCCCAGTATCTGACAGGCGAGGATCGCGGCGTTTTTCGCGCCGTTGATCGCCACGCACGCAACCGGAACCCCCGTCGGCATCTGCACCATCGAGAGCAGCGAGTCGAGTCCGCCCAGGTCGCTCGTCTTCATCGGGACGGTGATCACCGGAAGTGGCGTGAACGCAGCAACAACACCGCCGAGATGAGCTGCCTTGCCGGCAGCAGCGATGATCACCTTGAGCCCGCGATCGGCAGCGGTCGACGCCCAGTCGTGCACCCTGGCGGGGCTGCGGTGGGCGCTTGCCACCACCAGCTCGTACGCGATGCCGAGCCTCTCAAGCTGATCCGCGCACTGCTGCATCACCTCGAGATCGGACTTGGAGCCCATGATGATTCCGACCACTGGTCCTTGGGCCGCCTCCTGGGCCAGTCCCTGAGCTGCTTCGTGAGCCATCTGTCACGCCTCCTCATACACTGTTCTTACCCGCATCTTCTTTATCTCCATCGCCGAACAGCAGGGTCTTCTCGCTGCCTGAAAGCGACTCCCGGGCCTGATCCCGCAAGGAGTTCACCGAGATGAAGAACTGTCGCATCATCGCCACGAGGAGGTAGCGCCCTTTCGGGGTCAGCTCCAACCGCTCGGCATCGTCGACCGAGAACGCCCCCACGGTGCGCATGAAGGCCATCTCGGCGGGCAGCCCATGCTCGATCTCGGTGCCAAAATCGCGGGCGAACGCACGCTTGTCAAGCGACAGCCCGAAAAGCCCCATCATGAACCGGTAGCGCATCCGCTCGGCATGCCCGAATGTACGGGACTGCGTGACGCCGCATCTGCCAGCGGCGACGCGCTCGGCGTACTCGGCAAGTGAGAACGTGTTGGTGAGAATGGCACCGTCAAGGAAGCTGAACGCCCCGCTGCCGATCCCGACGTAGTCCTCGTAGTCGACGATGTACTCGTCGATCATCCCGCCGCCCGTGCGCGAGAACGTCCACGAGCTGGCCGGCTCGAAGGTGCCTGCGCGCTCAAGGGCGCGTGCGCACGCAGCCGACTTTGACGCGTCCGTGCGCGCAGGTGTGCCTATGTGTGCAGCTGCATCCGTCAGCCCCGCCGAGATGATCTCGTAAAACCGCGCCTCGCGGGCGTAATCCACTTTGCCGACCGTGGCAGCAAGAGACCGCTCCACCACAGGCGAGGCCATGAGCGGATAAAACGTGGTCTGATTGGTGCCGGATGCCTTGAGCATCTCTATGTCGCGTCTCAGCATAGCCTCAGTCTGTGAAGGGAAGTTAAAGATCATGTCGACATTTAGTGAATGGAAACGCCCGGCGATGCGCTGGATGCGCGCTAAGATCTCCTCGCCGGAGCCGTACTTGTCGTAGCGCTCCATCTGCTTGAGCAGCGAGTCGTCAAAGCTCTGGACACCCACGCTGAAGCGGTCGACCAGTCCCTCCAAACGGCTGACGATCTCTTCGGTAAGGTGGTCGGGGTTGGTCTCGGAAGATACCTCGCGTATGGGAAAGAGGCGATGGGCGAGCTCGATCGTCTCGACCAGCTCGTCGACAATGACGGTCGGTGTCCCACCGCCCACGTACATCGATGTGCACGTGAAGCCCTGCTCGGCGACCTGGCGCATCTCATCGCGCAGGGTCTTGAAGTAGGCGCGGGCACGGCCGGCCTCGAAGGGGAACCGGTTGAACGAGCAGTACGGGCAAAGCCGCGTGCAGAACGGGATGTGGGCGTAGAGGAGGTACTCGCGTCCGGGCACCGGTCGCGGCAGGGGGATATCGCTATACT
>WRDS01000096.1 GCA_009779675.1 Coriobacteriia bacterium | reverse complement strand
GCCATCCGCGGCCGCAACCGCCGGAGCCGCACCGCCGTCCGAGCGCGCACCGCCTGCCCACGCCGCCCCCGGCAGCGCGCCAAGGACGAGCGCGACACAGAGGAGCACCGAGAGGCGTGCCCGTGTTTTCCTGAAGGTCTGATCCATACGGCACTCTCCTCGAATTCGCGTTCAGGCCGACTCACGTAATAACTCCGCCTCTGTAGATATAATACAGACAGCCAAACCTCGCACACAAACAACCTCGATGCGCCTACGACTACGGCTTTCATGGGCATTTTTTACGAAGCGCTACTCGCCTCACGTCAGAGGCGCGCAATCTCCTCCTGAGTGACCAGCTCAACGGGCCCGCTCGCGAGAAGCCTCGTCGCAACATCGATGTCCTCGGCGTTTATCACGACAAACGTCGAGATCAACGAGTACACATACTCGACGTTCACGCCAGCCGATGAGACCGCTTGAAGCACCGAGGCAAGGCTACCTGGCGCATCAGGCAGCCTGATGCAGATCACGTCAGAGGGCTTTACCGTGAACCCCGCCTCACGCAGGGCACCGAGCCCTTTGCCCGGGTCATCGACGACCAGGCGCACGATGCCGTAATCTGCGGTGTCTGAGACCGAGAAGCCGCGGATGTTCACGCCCTCGGCACCTAAGACACTGCTCACCTCGCTGATGCGGCCGGTCTTGTTCTCAACGAACACACTGAGCTGCTGGACGTTCATGGCTGGCCAACCCCCTTCGTGCATGCCTGTCGCCCCAGGCCGAACGCCTTGATGTTGGCATCCACGGTCTTTTGCGGAACACGCGCCGCTATGACCTCGTGCCAGACCTCTTTGTCAAAAGGAAGGCCAAGCGAAAGGGCACCGATGAGCACCACGTTCGCCGATTTTGCGCTGCCAGACTCACGTGCGAGCGCATCGGCATCTATGAACTCTGCGCCTTCTTGGGCAAGCGCCTCCTCCACACCCTGCGGGCACAGGGTGTCACCGGTAAGAACGGGCAGTGGCGGTATCAGCCGACGGTTCACCAAGAGCCTACCACCCGGACGCACGAACTGGATGCGCCGCAACGTCTCGATCACCTCGAACCCGACAAGGTGATCGACCATGCCGATGTCGGTCATCGGCGAATAGACCGCCTCGCCAAACCTCACAACGGTATCCACGCTGCCGCCGCGTTGCGCCATCCCATGGATCTCCGACAGCTTGACCTCGTAACCGGATGCAGCCGCGGCCTTTGCCAATAGGTCCGCAGCCAGAATGGTGCCCTGCCCCCCTACCCCGCAGAGCATGATTGTCGTGGGAGTCATTGAGCACCTCCAGTAGTGTACGACGTGGCAGAGGAAGGGGCAGCGCTGGGAAGGACAATCGCCGAGAAACGGCAGACCTGCTCGCACTGCCCACAGCCAACGCAAACGCTCTCGTCGATGTATGCCCGCCCGGACCCTTCATCGCGTCCGATGGCCGGACACCCAAGCCTGACGCAGATGTTGCAGCCTGCGCATTGCTCGGCATCGACCGCATACGGCCCTCTTTTCTCGCGGAGAAGAAGCGCACACGGTGCCTTGAATACGATAACGGACAGCTCAGGTGCCGCGATCTCTTCTTTGAGGGCGGCCTCTACGGCAGGGATGTCCTGAGAGTCGACAACGCGGACCCGACCGACCCCGACCGCTTTTGCGAGCTGCTCTAGACCCAGCTCACAGGACTCGCGTTCCTGGAGCGTTATACCGTTGACCGGATTTCCCTGATGTCCGGTCATTGCCGTGATCCTGTTGTCCAAGATCACGATGGTCTCGGCGCTGCCACTATTGTAAACGGAGTTCACAAGCCCGGTTATCCCCGAGTGCGCAAAGGTCGAGTCGCCGATCACCGCAACCACCGGCTGCTTGCCGACACCACCTGCCAGCGCGATGCCATGGGCCATTCCAACCGAGGCACCCATGTCTATACAGGCATCCATAGCCGAGAGCGGCGCGAGGGTCCCAAGCGTATAGCAGCCGATATCCCCGGTCACTACCGCACGTGTCTTGCGCAAGGCCGCAAACACCGGACGATGCGGGCACCCGGGACACAGCAGCGGCGGGCGGGGCGGAAGTGCGATAGACGGCGCATCACGCAGCGTCGGGGCACCAATTCCGAGCGCCTGGCGGATCAGACCGGGCGAGAGCTCGCCGGCACGTGGTGCCTCGACAGCTTCTATCAGGATGCCGAGTGAGCGGAGCGACCGCGCAAGGAAGTCGTCCGCCTCCTCGATGACGATGAGCCGCTCGGCTTTCTCAGCAAATGCCTTGAGGGCTTTTGCGGGCAGCGGATACGCCATGCCGAGCTTGAAGGTCGATGCGTCAGGCAGTGCCTCCCGCGCGTGCAGGTAGCTCACCCCTGCGCAAACTACGCCGAGGCCAAAGTCGCGCAACTCGACCTGGTTTAGCGGGGAGTCCTCGGCGTACTCGGCAAGGCAGGCTATGCGGGCATCCAGCTCTACCCTTCGCGCCCGTGCCATGCCGGGCATCATAACCCATTTCCCGATGTCTTTCTTGTACGGCGGGCGCTCGCGCACATCCCGGCACCGCCCGGTTGCGACCATTGACTTGGCGTGACTGAGCCGCACGGTCGAGCGGATGAGCACGGGGGTGTCAAAACGCTCCGAGAGCCCAAAGGCATACGCACCCATCTCGTGGGCCTCTGAAGGGTCTGCGGGCTCAAGCATCGGGATATGTGCAAAGGCAGCGTAGTTCCGGGAATCCTGCTCGTTTTGCGAGGAATGGATCCCCGGATCATCTGCGACAAAGATGACGAGCCCCCCGTTGACACCGGTGTACGCCAGTGTGAAGAGCGGATCGGCAGCAACATTGAGACCGACATGCTTCATAGTCGTGAATGAACGTCCACCGGCGAGCGATACCCCGATAGCGACCTCTAAGGCGACCTTCTCGTTTGGTGCCCACTCGGCGTAGACGTCTGGGAGTGTTGCGAAGTGCTCCAGGGCCTGTGTCGATGGTGTTCCCGGGTAGCCCACGCCGACCTCGGCACCGGCCTCCCATGCCCCCTGGGCCACAGCCTCATTGCCAGACAAAAGGACACGCGTCATCGAGACCTCGCTTTCTGCCACACCAGACGGTTATATGACGCAGCTTTTCATATGACGCAGCCCTCGCAGGATATCACGATGCGGCGGGCGTGTTCAGAATGACACGGGGACTGCGAGGTATGTCGCGGGGCATACACGGGGCATGTAGTGGGGCATACACGGGCATCTATTGTTAAATTAGCAAATGCTTGACAATTGCTTAGCATATGTCAGACAATATCGCAAACAATGTGAGTGAACGACCTCAGAGAACGGAGATTCCATGATCCTTGTATCTTCGCGGGAACTGACCTCGCAACCACGCGAGACCTGGAAGAGGCTAGCCCAGGAAGGCGCGTTGACCATTACAAAAAATGGCCAACCAGCAGCTCTTATGATAGACGTTGATACAGAAAGCTACGACGATATCGTACGGCTATTGCGCCAAGCAAAAGCCACACAACTCATTGCCCGAGCGCGCGAAGAGGCAGCAGAGCGTGGCTTCTTGTCGGCAGAAGAGATTGAAGCAGAGATCCAGGCCACTCGCAAAGAGGCCAGACGCACCGCAAAGAGACCAGACAGATGTCGCGGCTGAGACGCGTAGTCCTCGACACAAATGTCATTGTTTCGGCACTCTGGTCGCCTGATGGAAAGCCGGCGGACATCCTGGCTATGGTCGCTGCAGAGCTTATTCAGCCGTATGTTAACCACGCAATCCTGGCCGAGTATCGTTGTGTTCTCATGCGTCCGCGTCTGCGTTTCTCGGGCTCGATAACGCAGCAGACATTGGCGCTCATAAGCAACTTCGGGATACTCGTAGCGGCGGACCCGTCACCAGTTGAGTCAATCGCGTTCGGCGATCCTAATGACCGCGTATTCTATGATGTTGCATGCGCAGCCGATGCCTGGCTCATCACCGGCAATAAAAAGCACTTCCCAAAAGAGGACCGCATCGTCAGCCCAGCCGAGTTTTTAGGGCAGCGCTAACGAGGCGAATGCTTTTTGCTGACAACATTTTTTCGCAAATCTGTCGCAACTTTTCTGTCGCAGACCCTGAGCGATAACATGCTTGAGGTTGCCTATGTTTGACATCGACGCTTGACTTTTGATTATTCCGGTTGATTTGAGCCACCCGTTCTGACTCAATTCGAGCCAGTGGTTCCAGGATAAAGTGCGCCACCCGTTCTGGCTGAGAATGAGCCACGGGGCCCAATGGCTTTTCTTCGGTTTTCAAATCGGTTTTATACTATCAGATCAGTACTTCTCT
>WRDS01000095.1 GCA_009779675.1 Coriobacteriia bacterium | reverse complement strand
TCCCTCTGAGCGGTGTTGCATATCTTAAGTAAATATTTACTATATCTTCTCAGCGCTGTCAGCTTTAAACACTACTACATCCTCCGCCCTTTTGCAGTTTGACGAGCAAAAGGCGCTCAACTCGTCTTCGAGAGGCTGCTAAAGCTCAGCCCGAGCGCCCGCAGCAGCCTCGGGCGAGTCCACCAAGACGATCTCCCCGAAAGACTCCTCTTGGAAGATGTCGATAAGCCCACGCTTGTACAGCTCCAAGACGGCCAGGAGCGTCACAACGATTATCTCGGCATCCGCCTGATCGCCGATGACCTCGGCAAAACTCAGCCGGCCGACCCGTGACAAGCGCCGACGCACGCTTTCGACATGCAGCTCGACCGGGATGGGCATGCTCGCGACATGCTCCGCCTCAAGCAAGAAGACCCTGCGGTCGGACTCGAGGTCGGCGCAGATCACCGCGAGCCCGGTGAGTGTGATCCCCTCAAGGTAGTCCGGCATAAGCGAAAGGAGTCCTGGCTCGAGCGCTGCCTGGCGCGGGTGCATGCATGCCTCTGCCTCCAGGCGCGCCGCCAGCTCCGCCGCGACGTTCTTGAACTGCTTGTACGCAACAAGCCGAGCAACCAGGATATCGCGGGCTTCCTCCGGGGAGAGATCGTCGATGTCCTCCCCGATGTAGACCTCCTCGTGCGGAAGGATCGTCGCCGCTTTGATCTCAAGCAGCGTGGAGGCGAGCAGCAAGAACTCGCTCGCTACATCGAGGTCTAGCTCGATCATCCGATCCAGGTGGCTCAGATACTGGTCGGCGATCTTTGCAATCGAGATGGCATTGACATCGAGCTTCTGTTTGCTCACAAGGTGCAGCAACAGGTCGAACGGCCCCTCGAACACATCTGTCTTAACGGTGTAGCCCAAAGGTCGCGCCTATTCGTCGTCGAGGCCGGTGCGCGCATCAAGCCCGATGAGCTCCCGACAGGTCGCCACGACCCCGCTTGTGACCGGCCGCGCCTTTGCGGCCCCTTTCGCAAGCACCTCGGCGGCAAACCCTGGGATCGCCTCAAGCTCACTGCGCCTGGCCTGGAACTCGGCAAGATAGCCGACAAGGTCTGCGGCGAGGCTTTTCTTGTGCGCCACGCATCCGCACTCGGCACTGCGGCAACACCGGTCCCACTCGGCGATGTCGGACTCAGAGGCGATGAGCCTGTGCACCGCGTGAAGCGGGCAGATGTCGGGATCCCCGGGGTCAGTCTTGAGCTTTCGCGCGGGGTCGGTCATAAAGCCCATGACCTTGGCGCGGATCTCTTCGGGGGAGTCGCTGATGAAGATCGCGTTCCCGTAGCTCTTCGACATCTTGCGCCCGTCGAGGCCGGGCACGCGGGCACCGGCCTTTGCGGTAATAGCCTGCGGCTCGACCAGGAACTCGCCGTACGCACTGTTGAAGCGGCGAACGATCTCCCGGGTAAGCTCCAGGTGCGGAAGCTGGTCCTCCCCGACCGGCACAAAGTCAGCAAGCACGATCGCGATATCTGCAGCCTGTAGCAGCGGATACATAAAAAAGCCGAGGTTGCCCAGGTCGCGGTCTGAGATCTGGTCCCGCTGCTCCTTATAACTTGGGACCCGCTCAAGCCAGCTCATCGGGGTGACCATCGCAAAATAAAGCGCCAGCTCGGCCACCTCAGGCACATCGCTTTGCCGGTAGATGGTACACCGGTCAGGGTCAAGCCCCGCGGCACACCAGTCAAGCACCATCTCCTCGGTGTAACGGGCGATCCCGCCCGGATCCGCCCAGTCGCTGGTCAGCGCATGCCAGTCCGCGATGAAGTAATAGGCATCGTACTCATTTTGCAGTGAGAGCATGTTCTGGAGGTTGCCGAACCAGTGCCCGAGGTGCAACTTCCCTGTCGGTCGATACCCGGTCAGAATGCGTTTTTTTGCCGTCAAGCCGACTCCTCCAAAACTCCTCGGGACCTCTCCCGAACGTGTGCAGAAACGCGGTGTCGCCGAGCAGCTCAGGGCCTCATACCGGCGAGGGCATAAAGCAACGGGGCCACTGTTGCTTTCAGGTACGCGCCCACAGGGTCGATGTCAAAAAGGAACGGGATACCGACAAGCAACACCATCAGGATGCCAAACCCGTACTGTTCGACCTGGTGGTAGCGGCGCAGCGCCTTGTCAGGCAAGAACAGCGGGATGACCCGTGAGCCATCCAGCGGCGGAATCGGCAGCAGGTTAAAAAACATCAGCACCAGGTTTACCCGTGCGAAAAGAAGGAGCCAGTCCCTTATGGACAAGGGCAGGGCCACAGGGCCAAACAGGCGCACGGCAAAAGCGGCAACGACCGCAAAGACCATGTTCGTCGCCGGGCCTGCAGCAGAGGTCAGGAAAAAGCCGACGCGCTCGTTTTTGAAGTTCGATGGATTGACCGGCACCGCTTTCGCCCAGCCAAAACTGAACCCTGCCATAGCAAGCATTATCATCGGCAGGAGGACTGTGCCGACCGGATCGATATGCCTCAAGGGGTTGAGCGTCAGGCGCCCGGCATCTTTGGCGGTCATGTCCCCAAGCAGATAGGCGGCGTAGGCATGCGCCATCTCATGCAGGGTGAGTGCCGGAAGAATGATAAGCACAAACTGCAGGATGTATTTTAGAAGAAAGCCGACAAGCCCAGAACCGAGTCCGATAAATCTCACAGGATCCACAGCACCGCTTTCCGTTTGTTGATGGTTATCTTAATCGTCCAGCCATCAGACGCTTGCGTAAGTATAGCGGGAACACGGAAGAAGGCTCAAAAAGCTCGTCCCGCTCTCACAAGCATCCCCGCACCCGTAGAAGTCAAGCACGCTTCGCCCGATGTCGGCAAACGTCTTGCGTGTGCCGAGATCCACGCCGCCCTCGGCACCTTTGATCGAAACGAGCACCGGAATATACTCGCGTGAATGATCGGTGGAAGCAGTGGTTGGATCACAGCCGTGATCCGCGGTGATGATGAGCATGTCCCCATCGCCCATGGCCTGAAGCAGCTCAGGAATGCAGGCATCAAGCTCCTCGAGACCGCGGGCGTAGCCGTGCGCGTCGTTTCGATGCCCCCAAAGCATGTCAAAGTCAACAAGGTTGCCAAAGACGAACCCGTTGTCAGCATCATCACGCACCTGGGCGATAAGGCAGCCGAGGCCATGCGCGTTATCCTTCGTGTGCACGGAATCCGTGACCCCGCGTCCCGCGAATATCTCGGCGATCTTTCCGATCCCATGAGTGGGTATGCCGTTTTGAGCAAGATGGTCAAGCACCATCGGCACCGGTGGGTCTAAAGCAAAATCGCGCCGCCGATGCGTGCGTAGGTACCGGCCGTCTGCACCAGGGCCCGTAAACGGCCTTGCGATGACCCGACCGACCGCGTCACCTGCCGTGAGCACCGCCTCTCGGCAAACGCCGCAGATCCGGTACAGCTCGTCAACGGCGATCACGTCCTCGTGCGCCGCGACCTGAAAGACCGAGTCGGCGCTCGTGTAAATGATCGGCTTGCCGGTCGCGACATGCTCGTCGCCATACCGGTTGATGATCTCTGTCCCGCTTGCAACACAGTTGCCCAACCACCCATAACCCGTGGCCACCGAGAACGCCTTCATGACAGAGGCCGGAAACCCGTGCGGGTACGTGGGAAACGGCCTGTCAAGGAAAACCCCCATCATCTCCCAGTGGCCGGTGGTGGTGTCTTTACCGGCGCTTTGCTCCAAGCACCGCCCCCAGGACGCAGATGGTGCCGAGCAAGGCGGCACGCCCTCGATAGCAGTGATGTTTCCTAGCCCCATCGCACCAAGGTTTGGGAGGTCAAGCCCGCCGACCGCTTGTGCGATGTTCGCCAGCGTGTTCGCGCCCTCATCGTTGTACCTGCCCGCATCAGGCAGTGCGCCCACACCGACGCTGTCGAGCACGCACACGATCGCCCTTGGAGCCCTGGTCAACCCTCATCACCGCCTGTTCCTTGCCATCATCCGACCCGAACCGTCATCCGTCCCCAGCTATCATCCGACCCAAACCGCCATCCGTAAACTGATAGTTTTTTGTGAACCAGCGTCGCATTTCGCCGAGAGTACAGCAACTATCCATCCTGTAGTCGGTCAAGTGCATCACCCAACCCCATCCGACCGCCCATCCTCCCCTCTGGGTGTGCCAGCCGCACGGCCCAGCGGCTCCCAACCGTACGGCCCAACAGTCCTGGGCCGTACGGTTGAGCGGCCCCGGCCAAAAAACCACCCTCCCCTCGACTGTTGGCACACGGCTTGCTGCTTAACGGGGCACAAGGACGGCACGGCCCCTGGAGGGGCAGGGAGGCGAGGGGGTGCGGGGCCATAAGGCAT
>WRDS01000094.1 GCA_009779675.1 Coriobacteriia bacterium | reverse complement strand
GTAGACCTCTTCTACGCAGTCGGCGCCGAACAGCGACTGGGGCAGGGGATTACCGCCGCCGTCGACGACTTCGCGGTCTGCGTTGGCGTAGAAGTGCATCACTGTGCGCTCCTCGAGGTCTCCTTTGCCCAGACATACGAGCGAGTTGACGGGACGCAAGACCTTCTCCACAGTAAAGCGTAGGCGGTCTGAGTCGATCTCACGGGTCTGCGTGTAGTCCATAACCGGCTCACACCACAGCTCGATCTTATCACCGTTCCAGGCGAGCTTAAGCTTGGCTCCGACAGACGTCAGCATCATGCAGATGCCTGAGTAGGCGTCGATGTAGCGATAGAACTGGTAGTCGACCGCAAAGCCACTGTGCTCAGGACGCACGATGAACAGATCCCCAAGACTCAGAAGCCCGATTATCCACGCGATTCCGGCATTGGCTTCGCCCTTATACGTAAGATGACTCAGCCCTGCAGGAGGCTCCAGGACACGCTTGGCCAACACTCCTGTCCAGGTACGTCCTCTATAGATTGCCTTTGCCGGTGACGTCATTGTCTCGGTACCGATAGCATCGACGATGCCACCGAACTCGGAGCTCTCGCGGTAGATAAAGCTGCCTCCACCTACCGGCAATCGGTCATCCAGATTGACCTTGAGCTCGAAGGTGTTGGCAGTATCAGCCCCGATCTCCATGTCCGCCGTGTAGGTCAGCTTGCGCCCGATATCGCGCCCGTCAGTGTCGGTGTAGATCAATGGAAGCATATCGGCTCTCCTTGCTCAACATAGACGTAAAGGTCCCAGGCGAAGCTGTTGTCCCAGTAGACCTGAGACATACCCGCAGGGATAGGACAGAAGATGTCGGTACCGGAACCTTCCGCACCCCATACACGCTTATCGAAAACGTTGGTGGCTATGCCGACCGAGTCATACATCATGATAGGTTCGAGCTCTTCACGGCTGTCGATGATAAGCAAGCCGTCGACGGGGATGACGACGTTTACTCGGTAGCGATTCGTGCCGATGTAGATGCTGGGATTGAGCGCGGGCCCATAGATCACAAAGCGGAACTGCGGGCATTCAGCGAAGGCCTCGATGTTGATCAGTCTGGGCTTGTTCTTCACGCCATAGCCGAAAGGATAGCCGTAGGGGTAGCGTTTGACGTAGCCAGTCTCAAACTCGCCGTCACCTTCGACTGGCGT
This sequence comes from Coriobacteriia bacterium, assembly GCA_009779675.1. Lineage (GTDB taxonomy): Bacteria > Actinomycetota > Coriobacteriia > Anaerosomatales > PHET01 > WRDS01. Next base: position 3,197 of record WRDS01000094.1, on the reverse strand, counting down.
CTTAGCATTGAAGTTATAAATGATCTCACGCACCCAGGCAGGAGTAGGGGCTAGCAGTGTCAACACGTCTTCGGCAAGTGTGTCCTTCCACCACCAGTTATCCTTGTTGCTTGCGATCCTGACGCAGCGCAAGACGTAATCGCCGTACTTCAAGGACCCGTAGCGTTTAGCCTTCGCGTCGACTTCAAAGACGCGGAAGAGCTGGTTTCGAGCCTTGATTCCCTCTTCCTCGCTTTTCGTGCTGATGCCGACAGGCAGCGTCTTTTCGACCGGAGCGCGATGGATCGACGAAATCGTGTTGTTGTCGACTTCGAACTCGAACGTTCCGTCGAAGAGGTTGTGTCGACCGTAGTGATAAATCGAGTCCGGGCCTAAAACGATCCGCTCGTTTTTGTGGTTGGTGTATGTCAGGTTCATATCCATGTGGCTACCTGCTTGCTGCTCTGGCCAACTCACGTGGGTTGGCGATGGTTGCCTCCACCTGGCGTGGCGCATACTTGGAGATGATGGCACCCAGGTCGCGCTTGAAGTCCTCCAGGGCGGTGCGCTGGGCTTCAAGCGCTGAGACGATCTGGGCGTTCTCTGCCTGCAATATGTTGTTGACCACGCTCATGGGGGCGCTGGAGTGCTGCATGGCGGCGCTGGTCGTAAACTCGCTCATGAGGTCCTTGAGCTTTGTCAGGTCGCTGAAATCAGCCTTGGCTACCTCAACGGGCACCTCGATGGCGGGGACGTCCCTTTGCGCCGCTGCCACCATGGCGTCTGCCATGTCCTCGACGGCGCCGACCGCCTCTTGCATGTCATCCTTGACGCCCTCGCCGACGCCTTGGGGCACGAAGCGCCCAAGGATCCTCATCACCACGGACGGGGATTTGATCTTGAGTTCCTTCTGCAGCGCCTTGACCATTGCCTGGGCAAGGTTCTTCATCTCCTGTTCAAGTGCGCTGCGCTCGTCTTTAAGGCCCTTAAGCACGCCTTGCGCCGCATCCACGCCGGCCTGGTAGTACTCCTTGGCCATCCTGTCGCCTAAAGATGCACCGAGCTGGGTTATCTCGGCCTGCATCTTATTGATCTGTGCCAGCTCGGCATCTGTGGCCTTTGATAGGGCATCAGCGTACGCGGCACCCTTGTCAGCGCCCATCTTCAAAAGCTCGTCTACCTTGGCCTTGTCCAAGCCTCGCTTCTGCAGGTCCTCGACGTCCTTGGCATACTTCTGAGCCTTTTTAAGGCTGTCGCTCATCTCGCCGATCATGTCACTGACAGAGCCCAGCGATTCCTCTGAGATGTTGCTAAGTCCGAAGAAGGATTCGAAGGCGTCCTTGATGGATGATGCGTAGTCCTGCATCTCCTTCTTTGCCGCCTCGACGGCTTTTTCCTGCTCGGCGATCTTCTTGTTCAGGCCGTCCATGCTCTTGGTGGCAGTCTGGAGTTCTTTGCCGTAATCCTTCACAGCTCCTTTGGCAGCCTTGAATACCTTTTCGATCCTGGCCTTCTCAGCGGGGGACTTAGCAGCCTTGAGTGCTTCTTCCTTCCACTTGGTAAGTGATTTCATCATGGAATCGGTGGAGGATTTGACTTGTGACTCGCTGCCCTTAAGCCCTGCTTCCAGGCCGCTGTTGGCTGCCTTGGCCAGGTCTGCACCAGCCTTACTGGACTTCTTGACGGCCTTTTTCAGAGTGTCGACGAAACCCTTTACATAATCTCCGGCTGTCTTTTGCGCCTTTTTGGAGGGTGAGCGAGCGTCAACACCGCCCTTGGAGCGGGCGCCCTGATCAGATGCCGCTGCAAGTTGCCTGCCCGCTGAATAAGCGGCGGACACCCTCGAGTTGATCGCCCCGACAAACCCATTAGCGAAGGAAGCGCCTGCGCTGGTCCCGTCTGCGGTCCCAGCACCCTCTTCAGCCTTTTGCGCCATCTGTGCAGCGGCTTTCCCGTCTGCCTTGTACATGGGGTCCTCGTAGCCCTTCTTGAACGCCTCGCCTTGCTTGACAGAGGCATCTGCCATACTCTCGAGCGCCTCTTCAGAAGTGACTGCGATCCACTTGGCTGCCTTGGCGTCGTAGCGGTACAGCGATCCTTCGATGCTGGCGATCACGCCGTCTGCGTAGGTCTTGGAGGCGTCGGGCATCTTGGCGAACTCACGGATCGTCACGCCGAAGACGTCCTGGGCTGCCTGGGCTGCCTTTGCCGTGGCTGTCTTGCGGTAGCCATCAAGTGTTTTTGAGATGGAGCTTGTCGTGCCATCGTAGGATCTGGCAAGCTCCCTGAGTTGGTCTTTGGACAGTGAAGCCAGCTCTTCGGTGGATACACCGGTATCCTCGAGAGCTTTTTGGAAGTCTGCGAAATTCTGGCTGCCAGCATTGACATACGCCTCTAGAGCCGGCTGTCCAGAAAGGAAAGCGCCGATTGAATCAGTCATGCCCTCGGTGGCCATGGTGGCGTTGGTTAGCGCCTGGGTCTCATTATCAAGCGCTGCAGTGGTGGAGTTCAGCGTATCTTCGGCTTCATTAAGTGTTGCTGTCTTTTCCCTCAACGCCTGCTGGGCTAGATGAACCTTCGATGAGCCGCTTTCAACAGCGTTGTTGTATGTCTCCTGGGCCTTTTCGGCCTCGGCCAGTGCCTTGCCGTATGTCCGCTGCGCCTTATCCTGTGCTTTGACGAGCTCGACCATTTTCTCGCGTGATGCCTCAAGGCGTATCTCTCGCATCTTGGCCTCGACCACGTCATCGATGGCGCTGCAGGCATTGCCCCATAGGGCGATCTGGCCGTTGATGACCTCTTCCCATTTGCCTCCGACCTTTATGTACTGCGTCACTGCACCGGTGGCCTCATCGGTCGACTCTTTCAGTCGGCGCCACTCGCCTCCGACCTCCATGAACTTCTTGACTTTGCCTGTGGCCTCGTCGGTCTCTTCCTTAACTTTGCCAGTGGCATCGGCGTACTCACCGATCTTGCCGGTCACCTCGTCGTAGACGAACTTGGATTCACCCAGCTCCTTGTTAAGGCCCTCGACCATGGCCTGCATCCTGGCATGGTCCTCTGCCGTCTTGTCGGTCTTGTCTCCGAGCTTGACGATCTCGTCGCGGTAGTACTGCAGCACGCCGATATTCTCAGAGGCGGTCTTGTTGGTCTCGGTTATCTTGTCGACCAGCTCTGCTTGCTTCTTGATCAGCGCATCGAGGTCGGTGCGGGCATTC
>WRDS01000093.1 GCA_009779675.1 Coriobacteriia bacterium | reverse complement strand
TAAAATGCTTGCATTAAGTCTGGCAATGGTGCCGCGAAGCATGTGAAAACGCGAGACCAGGTGCCATAAGTCTGGCACTGCGATTAACTCTGGCACAACTTGCAATACCGTTGGCATTCAACCAAGACTATTCAACCCAAGACTGCTCATGAGGTTTCCGTGCGTCATGTTATGGCGGCAGCGGCTTTGGATCCGGGATACATGTAGGCTAGATAACCGTGTTGCCTTTGTGATCCGTGTTGCCTTTGTGATCCGTGTTGCCTTTGCGGTGTTTTGGCAAGGCTGGCTGCCAGTGATTACTGGCCGCATGTCTCCACTCCATACGGACTTTGAGATCGTTCATCCACTTAAACGGAATAATCCCATCGTGCTGCAGTCTGCCCACTACAATGCCCGGCGCGATGCCGATTTGTTCGGCGTAGGCCTCGACCGCTGCTTTGCTCGGTCGACCGTTGGCGATAAATGACCGATAGCTGTCAGGCGGCACGAGCAGGTCGGACGCTATCCGATCTGCACGCTCCTCAGACGTGCGGCTTCCGTCCAGGTCATTGATGCCCACGCGCCCGGGATCATCTAGCAGAAGATGGCCAGCCTCGTGGTAGAGGCTGAACCACAACTGGTCACCTGTTTTTTGTCGAAGACCCAGCTGGATGATTGCTCGGCTACGGGTTACCCACCAGCTCATGGCATGACAGCGCGTTTTGGGTAGATCTGGTACGAACACGACAGCAACTCCTGCTTTTGCGTATTGCGACTCGATCAATGGCTGCCACTCATGCAGGGGAAGCCGGGTAACTGCTCTCAGATCAGTGAGGGCCTGGTGGAAGGTGGCTGCATTAAAGGGTGCTGTTTTTCTGCGCTCGACCTCTCGCTCCCCTGCGCGAAGCCATGCGGCGATCGCCGGTGCCCGCGCAGGGTAGGCGGTGCTCATGCGGGCGGTAAGGCGCCGCTCGGATCCCCAGTGCGTCTTGTAAGCCTCGATTGAGCTGACTCCAAAAAAGCCGAGCAGGCTTTCCGCCTGCTCCTGCAGAGTGCGCTCTCGTGCTATCCAGCCGTTGGCCTCCATTTCTTCAAGCGGGAACGAACGTGCCCACGCGGCATATTTCTCCGTGCGCTCCCTGTCCTGTAGTCGTGTCTGGGCAACGCGATATCGAGCTTCGGCGGTGCTCCAGAAGGGTGCGGGCACGCCGAGGACGCGTTCGAGATCCATTGCAGTCGCATGTGTCAACGAGACCTTGCCGTTGAGGAGTTGGCTTACAAACTTCTCGCTTTTGCCCATGCGGGTCGCAAGATCGCGCTGTGGGATACCGCGTTCCAGAAGGATCTCTTTAATGGTCTCGCCTGGCGGAAGCGGAGTGTCTTCGCCGTAGCGGTAGGTTAAATCACCCGTCATGGTAGTCCGTTACCTCCAGTATTGACAGGGTAATAGAGAGTTTCCTTGTCGCGAAGTAAATCTCCAAGCATTGATTCCAAATTTTTAATTTACCAATATGGTAAAGATATCAAAAATTATCTAATCGGTAAAGAATATGATCGATACAGCGGGCTGCGCTCACGCCAAGCGCCGAGAAGAAGCTCTTGCCGAATGTCGCTATACTTTTGTAGCCGCGGGTTCTGCAGCCGTGGGTTCTATGGCTGTGGGCGTTGCAGCCGTGAGCCCTACAAGAGAGCGGGACATTGCCGATAAGGGGGTTAGCCCGTGCCGAAGCACGAGTCGCTCCGAGTGGTCAGCGCCTACGGGGTTGCCCACGCGTTCGTCGATGCCTCCTGCGCCGCTCTTGTGTTTCTTGCGAGCGCGACCGGTAGGCTTGTTCCTGCCGAAGCCGCAGCAGCCGTGCTCGCCTACAACTTGCTCGCCTTCGCGTCCCAGCCCCTTCTAGGATGGTTCGTTACCGAGTCCCGGTCGGCTCATGTGTGGGCACGCGTTGGCGCGAGCATGGTCGCCGGCGCGTTTTTCCTGAGCCTGATGTCGGGACTCATGTGGCCTGCCGTGGTGTTGACCGGCTTGGGGAACGCCATCTTCCACCTCGGCGGCGGGGTTGTGGCTCTGCGCGCCGAGGCAAACAAAGCGGCTCTCCCGGGTCTGTTTGTGGCCCCAGGCGCAGCGGGGCTTGCCCTTGGCATCTGGCTGGGCACCGCTCAATCGTTTGCGTGGGTTCCGGCGGCGGCGCTCGTTGTCGCCATACTGCTTCTCGGTGTCGTGACATCGGGCACCAAGCCGACCGCCGAGCCAGCAGCCAGGTCAGCAGCCGAGCCGACCGCCGAGCCGTCGGTTGAGCTGCCGACTGAGTTGCCGTTGCTGGTGGTCGGGACGCTGTTTGCAGTTATCGTCCTCAGATCGTTCATCGGCAGCGCACTCGAGTTCCCCTGGAAATCCGACGCGGTGCTTTTATGGGCGCTCACGGCAGCCGTTGTGGCAGGCAAGGCCGTAGGCGGGGTGCTTGCCGATCGTTTTGGAAGGACGCTCGTGGGGGTCGGTGCGCTGGTCGTCTCGATCCCACTTTTGGCCGTGGGCCCACGGTGGGCGCTTGCGGGTATCATGGGCATGTTGCTTTTTAACATGACGATGCCGGTCACTCTGGTAGCTATGGCCGACATCATGCCTGAGCGTCCAGGTTTCGCCTTTGGCCTGACGTGTCTGGCGCTCATTTTTGGTAGCCTTCCGGTGTTGCTGCACCTTGCGGGGGCTCCTGGAATGGTTGCGACTGTTTTGGGCGTGCTTGTGTCGGCAATACTGCTGTGGGTCGGGCTTCGGGGCGCGGAGAGTGGCCTCGCGGGGCGCGCTTCTGCAAAACGCGTCCCCGAGAAGAGCGCAGCCCGCCTTAGCGCAGAGTGTGGGGAGGAGTAAGTTGAAGAGAAAAGCGGTGTCAACTACAGCAGCTGCCGCGGCGAGCGCCGCAGCCGCCGGCCTTGCAGGAGTGCTCTGGTTGCTCGGCACGCAAGCGGCGTGGGCGGATGTGATCCTCGGCCCCACTGGCAACTCAACCATTGACCTCGGCTTGTTTGTTGTGGGCAAGCTGATGTTTGCGCTGCTCCCAATCGCGCTCGTGGTGCTCGTTTGCACGGGCGCGTTTTTCCTGTTGCGCCGGATCGCACGACAACGCCGCGCCAAGAACACCGAGTTCGAAGGAGACTGATCGCACTGGCCGCTGTGCTGCAGCATATTGCGGGTACCTTTCGGTGGGGGCTGCTGCCATTTGTCATGTCGCTGCTGCTGACGCTTGTCATAGAGGTGCCGATCGTCGTTATAGCGGGAAAAGGGTCGAAGGACGCATGGGCGACGGGCGTGTTGGTCAACATGCTGACGAATCCGGTAGCCGTTCTTGCCGTTATCGTACTTGCGCCGTTCTTATGGCCCGGCCCTGCCAGCCTTGTCCTGGTGCTCGCCGTCGAGGTGGCTGTCGTTTTAGCCGAGTGGCAGGTGTTTCGTTGGGCTTTGGGATGGTCGACGAGAAAAGCTTTTGTGGTGTCGCTTATTGCCAACGCCACGTCCTTTTGCCTTGGGCTGCTGTTTTCTGGCGGACTGTGGTTTCTCGGATAATGCATCACCTGGCCATCGTGGTGTGAATGGTGGGCGTGCGGTCAGCTATATTGAGTCAAGCAGGCAGAGAGCGCAAAGGGGGCGTTAAATGAAGCGGAGGGTTGCGACAACCAGCGGTCTTGCAGGAGCGTTCTGGTTGCTCGGCACGCGGGTTGCGTGGGCAGATGTGGTTCCAGATCCTGGCTTTCTCATCGGCGTGCTTGCTGCTGGCGGTGTGATCCTTTGGGTCGCGGTCGCATTCGTGACCCTCGTCTCCGTGGGATCGTTTCTCCTATTGCGTCGGATCGTGCGGCGACGTCGCGCCGAGGACGCCAACCGTTAAAACGACCATCGCCAGCACCAAAAGCGGGATACCTGAGATCAACCCGCTTAATCCAGGGCCAAATATTTGATGCGTGTTACCGCTGAGCACTCCAAGCCCGCCGACCAGCTGTCCTTGTCCCGGGTTGCCCGTTGCCAAAAAAAGCATCGGGACTCCTGCTGCAGCGTTGATGGAGCCATGGGCAAGTGCGGCGGGCCAGATCGTGCCGCTTTTTTCGGACAGCCACGAGAGAAGCACTCCGGCAGAAAACGTGAGCATGCACATGGCAACGATGCCGAGCCAGGGATAGCCAGGATACGCCACGCCATAGTTGTGCCCCATCATGTTGATAGGCGTGTGCCATATCCCCCAGATCAGCCCGACCATCAGGTGGGCTTTCAGGTTGGGGACACGCTGCGAGGGAAAGCGCTCGGCTAACGCCGGAAACAGAAAGCCGCGCCAACCGATCTCCTCTCCCACAGCAAAGAACATGTTTATGAAAGGCCCGTACGTCAGCGCGCCGACAATCTGTGCGATAGCGATCAATGAGATCGGAATGCCATCGGGGATCCCCGGGGTTTGGTCAAGCATCTGATGCAGGTATGAGAACGAGCTGTCGAAAGTATTTGGAAAAATGCCGAAGTAGAGCAAAGCGCCAAGCATGGCTATAAGCGCGGGAAGCAGCCAGGCGCACAGGTACCATCTGATGTTTCCTTTTGCCTTTGGACGCATTGAGTGAGCAAGTATTTGGCCGTTCCCGGTCATTGAGCGGGCTATCCATACCGCTCCGGCAGGTGTCCACATTGCTGCCGCAGTGACCGCTATGGTGACCGCGTCGGGTGTATTAAGCGCATAGCAGCCCAACCAGGC
>WRDS01000092.1 GCA_009779675.1 Coriobacteriia bacterium | reverse complement strand
GCCTCAAGCGTCAGGTCGCAGCTCTCAACAAGCGCCTCGGCAGCGTCGATCGCCATCCGGACGGGAACGGCAGCGTCGGTGCGCTCCATAGAAAACGGCAGGATGCCCCGCTCCAGCCGAGTCAGCTCCAGTATCGCATCAGCCAGCCGACCAAGGCGACGCGTCTCGTTGCGCACGATCCCAAGATGCTCGACATCGGCCGCAAGCACCCCGTCCTGCATGGCCTCGACAGTGGCCTGGATCGCCTGAAGCGGTGTGCGTAGCTCGTGCGCGACATCCGCCGTCAGCCTGCGCTCAAGCTGCCGATCCGCCTCAATCGCATCGGCCATCTCATCAAAGGTCGCGCCGAGGACCGATATCTCATCATCCCCGGAAAGGTTCGTCCTGGCCTCACGATCGCCCTGCCTGAGCGCTCGGGTGGCCGCGGTGATCGTAGCAATTGGACGCACCAGGAGCCCCGCGTACCAGACCCCGGCAAACGACGCAAGGAAGATAGCGACCAGCGCGGCGGCGGCTACAGCGATAAACGAGCCCTGCCGGAACTGCAGGTCCTGCTCGGACAGCACTGCATTGGCACCGTAAGCCCAGACACGCACCGTCCCCACCTGCCGCCCATACGCTATCACTGGGGAGGTAACCGGCCGGCCGGCCGGCTTGAGGAAGAACGGGGGGATGTCCCCCCCCTCCTCTTCTGACTCGATCACCTCGACGGTGCTGCTCACAAGATCGTCATAGATGACCTGTCCGGACTCGTCGACGATCTGGACGGCCATGCCCTGCATGATGCTCAGCCGAGGAATCACCGACAGCGTGTCGATGGTCCAGTCCCCGTTAAGCTCGTATGCCTCGGCAACAAGGCTGGCAGCCCCATTGCTCACCAGTTGCAGATTGCCGCGTACATACTGATCGAACTGGTAGTTCCAAACGACGGAGAGAAGGATCGTCGCCAAGAGTGCCGTGAGCGCGGCGACCGTGGCGAATGCGGCAGCAAGCCTTTTCGAAAAGGCCCCACGGGAAGGCTCATGCCCCTGCCGACGGATGTCAGGCTCCCGGGCTCTCGGCAGACGGTTGTGGCGGCTCGAAGCGGTAGCCCACGCCATGGACCGTCCAGATAAAGGTCGGCCTGCGCGGGTCATCGCCGAGCTTGGCGCGCAAGTTCTTCACGTGGCTGTCGACGGTCCGCTCGTATCCTTCAAAATCATAGCCGAGCACTTTTTCCACGAGCTCCATGCGTGAATAGACGCGCCCGGGATAGCGGGCAAGCGTCGTCAGCAGCTTGAATTCGCTGGCCGTGAGATCAAGCTGCTCGCCGGAAAGAACCACCTTGTGCGCAACGTTATCGATCTCAAGCCCGCCATACACAAGCCGGTTCCGCTGTGGCTCCTCGTCCACACGCGCCCTGCGCAAAAGCGCCCGCACCCGAGCGACCAGCTCCCGCGGCGAGAACGGCTTTACCAGGTAATCGTCGGCACCAAGCTCAAGCCCTGCGACCCGGTCCTCAAGCTCGCCTTTTGCCGTAAGCATGATAATGGGCACGTCCGAGGTGTCTCGAACGGTACGGCAGACCTGCTCGCCCGGCACCTTGGGCAGCATGAGGTCAAGCACGACCAGGTCAAACCGGCTTTTCGAGAACTGGTCGATAGCAACCTGCCCGTCTGCAGCCGGAGTCACCCAGTAGCCCTCGCGCTCCAAGTACGCCGAGACGACATCGCGGATAGCCTTCTCATCTTCAACCAAAAGAATTCGTTTTGATTCGGTTGTCATCTAGGACCTGCCTTCCGCCCCGTCTTTGAATATGCTTGCTTAAAACGCCGCCGCTGCCCACCAAGGCACGCAGCCCAATATGGGATGCGCAGCCCCGTTCAAGGTATAGTCTGCACCTCGCTGAGGTTCAATTGGGCGCTTTCCATCGAATCTACAAAGGCTCTCTACGATAACTCCGAAGTACACGCGGAGCAGCGCGTCGCAGCAACCGGGATCTCAGTAAGACAGAACGGGCAGGTCTTTGATGTTGTTTGCCCTTCTCGGCGAAACCGGTTGATGAGCCTTGTCACGAGGAACAGAACAAGGGCGATGAGTAGAAAATTGATGATGGCGCTCAGAAAGGCCCCGTATGCCAGCTTTATCTGTCCCCCCAGGCTTATTGAGAGGTCAGACAGGCCGTAATCACCAATCAAAAAGCCGAGGATCGGATTGATGATGCTTTCAACAAGGGCGGCCACAATGCCGCCGAACGCGCTGCCGACCACAACGCCAACGGCCAGGTCGATCACATTTCCCTTCAGGGCAAACTCTTTGAACTCTTTGAACATGAGGTGCCTCTTCCGATCCTGGTTCATCCTGACCCGCTACCAACGCATTTCCACCACAGCTAGCAAAGCAAGTGCAACGACTACGGCAGTGGCCAGAGTAAAAAGACCGACTCCGCCAAAAGCCACTCCGGCGACCCAACCGATTCCCAGCGCCCCGGCTGCAACAGCGCCGACCACCCCACCGCGATGCCCTCCAGAAGCACGACGGACTATCTCGCTCGTGGCCGCACCCCACACGATACCAAATAGCAGGCTTTCAAATGGCATCCATGCGATGATGACACCGCCGAGCGCAGCGACAACTACCCCTGCAACAATTGCCCGCACAAGCTGGCGTGGTTTAACGACTATGTATTGACCACGCTCCGGGCGAGCGTGCTCGGGACACTTGTAGCCAACGGGCGTAGACACCATCTCCTTTGGGCAGATGGGCTTGCCGCACTCTGTGCATGTGACCCCTGTCTCAACATCAGGATGATACGAACAGCGTGCCACAACTCACCTCCGCCCATAGCAACCTAGAGCCGTAGAAGCCCGAGTCAGCCAGACAGCCTTCAAGAGCGATGGTACTCACTGTACCAGCTCGGCAATCTCAGGCGCTTCGATGTCGCGCATCGCCGGTGTGATAACCGACCACACTGCGGCAACCAACGCAACAGCGGTCATCACCGCCAACGTCCATGGGATCCCGATAGCATTGATGAGGAAGCCCGCCGAGATATAGCCAACCGGCAACAGCGCATACGCGAACGAAAACACCATGGAAAGCGCTCTCCCGCGCATCTCTTTGGCAGTCCGCTCCTGAAGGATCGTGTTGAATATCGGGCTGACCGGCCCGTTTAGCAAGCCACCAAAGCCCATGGCTAGAAGCTGCGCCCAATAGGGAGCGGGCGTGACAAAGACGGCCAGCATGGCTACCGTGGCTACAAGCCCAGCGATATAAGCGGTCCGACGCGGCAGGCGCTCGGCAACCGCACCATAGGCAAGGGCACCTATCACCCCTCCCATCGAGTATGCCATGACAAGTACGCCTAGTTCTTTTGGCTTGCAGAGTCGCTCAAAGACAACTGGAAGCACCACTGCAACCGTCGAATAGGCGGCGACAAAGGAGACATTTGCGACTATGGTGGTGGAGCGGATGGCGGGCTCCCCGATAACGAAGCGTGCGCCTTCGATGGCCTCGGCAATCCAATGCCGTTTCTCGCTTGATCTGGACGACTTCCGCTTCAGGGGCATCGCAGCCATAGACAGTATTGATGCCACAAACCCTGCTGCCATCACCCAGAAGGAGTTCTCTGCGCCCACCGTTGAGATCAAGAACCCGGCAAGCCCTGGCCCGGCAAGCCAAGCGATGCCCCACACGGCCTCATGCATGGTGTTCACCCGTTCGAGCCTTAAGCAGGCTTGCTCGGCAACATCGGGAAGAAGGGCCTCACGCGCAGTGACCCCCAAAGGATCAAAGGTGGCACCAACCACAGAGGCAACAAGCACAAGCGGATATCCGAGCATACCAAATAGCGCGAATACCGGTATCATCGCTGCCGATAACGCCGATATCACATCCGAGCCGACACTTGAGCGCTTTTGGCCGAAACGGTCGATGATCACCCCGCTCACAAGCGAGGCGGCCAAAGCAGGCACCGCGCCAGCAGCCACTACCATTCCCGCAGCTGCCGGATCCCCGGTCAGCTGAAGCGTAAGCCAGGGTAGCGCAATTGCAGCGACCCCATTGCCAATACCTGAAAGGAGTGTCGCTATCTCAAGCAGCATGAAAGGACGAAGGTCACGCTGGACTAGCAGGTCAGAGGGCTGCGGGTTAGAGAGTTGCAAGTCAGAGGGCTGCGAACCAGAGGGTTGCGAGTTGGAAGGCGGTGGGTCAGCGGGCCGTGGATCAGAGGGTTGCGAGCTATAGGACTGCGGGTCAAAAAAGCGCGTCTGCTTTCCACTCAAGAGACCACCGCGCTAACGGAACCTTTAGTCCTGACGACCGGTAACCTCGATAAGGTGGTAGCCAAACTGCGTTTTAACAGGGCCGTGGACGACCCCGATCTCTTCATTGAAGCACACATCGTTAAACTCCTTGACCATTTGACCGGGAGCAAACGACCCAAGATCTCCTCCGCGCTGAGAGGACGGGCACGTAGAGTATTGTCTCGCCAACTCTGCAAAATCTGCGCCTGCTGCAATCTGATCCTTTAGGTCATTTGCCGCATCCTCGGTGGGAGCAAGAATGTGACGTGCTCGTGCGCTGGCCATAGGTCACCACTCCAATGCATAGTTTTGTGGGCTGCGACCCAGCACTTGGAGTCGCAGCCCACGTATCGGTCTTACTGGTCGTTCTTGCCTTACGTGTTACTGGTCTTGCCAGTCTTACTGATCCTGCCCTTTCCGTGAGGCGACCGGTCTAGCAGCCGCTTCTCCGAGGGCAGGTACGTCTTTGGGTCTTAGTCGATCAACATTGCCTTCAAGGCGTTAAAGACGTTGTCAGAG
>WRDS01000091.1 GCA_009779675.1 Coriobacteriia bacterium | reverse complement strand
GATACCGCTGAGGATCCTGTTGCGGTATTCGAGTCCGCCGAGGCCAAAGAGATACTCGCCCGTGCGATAGAGAAGTTGCCTGAAAGGGAGATGACCGTCATCGCCCTCTACTACTATGAGGGGCTCACCCTAAAAGAGATCGGGCAGGTCCTTGGGGTGACCGAGTCCCGTGTGAGCCAGCTTCACACCAAGACGGTACTCAGGTTGCGTGCACACCTGCACTCCATGCTCACTTGAGCGGTAGTGCGCGTCGGCTCACCTGAGCGGCTTACGCAAGTCAGTTATGAGAGTCGGCTTTGTAGTAAAACGCGGCGCGGGTCAGTCTGTAACGTGGGCCAGCTTGGATACGAGGGGGATGTCACAAGCGTAGGATTCCGCGTAACAATCACATGGGCCAGACCTTTAGAGAGGCAGAGGAACACTGAGAGGCGTGCCCGCCTCCTCGTGCCCGCTGCCTTGTGCTCGTTCTTGGCGCTCTGCCGGGGGCGGCGGCTGTGGCAGAGGACGGTGCGGCACCGGCTCTTGCGGCACCCGGGGGCACGTTCCTGTCCGCTACGGGGTTCGTGGGGTGGAAGGCTGTAAGCGCAGGGAACAGCCACTCCCTCGGCATCAAGGACGACGGCTCACTTTGGGCATGGGGGTCTAACGCTGCTGGCCAGCTCGGCGACGGCACGAGCGGAACGGGCACCAACAAGAACACCCCCACCCTCATCGACGGCCCGCTGCCTGATGCGACCGCGCCGGTGTCTGGCTCTGACGCAGCGGCGGGCTACGCCGATACGGCGGTCATCAAGGTTACGGCGACAGACACCGCGGGTGCAGGTGAGGCAGTGAGCGGTGTCAAGGAGATCACCTACGTCTTGAACAGCGATCCGCCCGTTGTGGTTACTGGCAGTGTGGCGACAGTTACCGTTTCAGACGAGGGCATCCATACGCTTGAGTTCTGGGCAACGGACAAAGCGGGCAACGAGGAGGTGCCGCATAACACGGTCACCTTCACTGTCACATCTGCAGGCGATGGCTCGATCACCCGCGTCTTCGGCGCAGACCGCTTCGCGACCGCGATCAAGGTGAGCGAGAGGAACTTCACGTCCGCTGACGCAGTCATCATGGCCACCGGCATGAACTACGCAGACGCGCTCTCGGCAAGCGCGCTCGCAGGCGCGCTCAAGGCCCCGCTCCTCTTGACCTGCAAAGACGTCCTGGGCCCAGGCGTGCTTGACGAGGTCGAGCGCCTCGGTGTTAGCAATGTCTGCATCATAGGCTCAGAGGCGGCGGTCTCCTGCGAGGTGGAGGACGCGCTCGGAGAGGCCGGGCTCGGCATCTTCCGCCTGGCAGGCGAGGACCGCTACGAGACGAGCGCCGTGATCGCCTTCATGGCTGCAGCGGTCGAGGAGGTCGAGGGCGCAGGCTTTTCCAAGAAGGCGTTCCTGGCCCGCGGCGACAACTTCGCAGACGGCCTTGCGGCATCCCCGCTCACATATAGGAACAAGACACCGGTCATCCTCACCCGCTCCGCTTCGCTTCCCTGGGACGCGGGAGGCATCATCGGGCTCTTAGGGATCACAGACGTCACCATACTCGGCTCCACCGCGGCGGTCTCCGCGGGCATCGAGGCCGAGGTGCGTGCCCTTGGCATGCACCCGACGGTCAGGCGCGTGCAAGGCGCTGGCCGCTATGCGACCGCCCAGAAGATCGCCGAGCACGCGTTCGACAACTCACTTGCCACCAAGGGCTTCATCAGCGTGACGACAGGGCTGAACTTCCCCGACGCACTTGCCGGGGGTGTCGCCACAGGCGAGCGCGGTGGCATCATCGTACTTACCGCCCCTGATGCGCTCTCGGCGAACTGGGTGGGCTACCTGCCCGGCGCATACACTGGCATCAAGCCGGACATCCAGCTCTATGGGGGGGAGAACGTGTTCTCCGGGGATGTCATGGACAAGCTGCAGAACCTCTTGCTGTAAGGGCAGATTTGCCTTGCTGCAAGGGCAAATTGCGAAGATTTTGTGATACAGGGCGCAAGATGGCTCGCGACGATGTATGTCCGAGCTGTCTTGCGCTATAATCCGTAGGCTCGTTATCACACACGCCTGTGGACTCCGGGTGCAAAGGTGCCGCCATGTGCGGTTGCATCCGGGGGTAGAAGCAAGCGGAGGATTAACCGAAAGGACGGTTTTGCTGTGCCCGTAGTCACTGTCAGAGACCTGCTTGAAGCCGGGGTTCACTTCGGCCATCAGACGCGTCGGTGGAACCCCAAGATGAAGCCGTACATCTTCATCGAGCGTAACGGCATCTACATCCTTGACCTTCAGCGCACCCTGCGCGAGCTGGAGAGCACCTACAAATTCGTGAGGGCCCTTTCGAGCCGCGGCGGCGCAGTGCTCATGGTCGGGACGAAGAAGCAGGCCCAGGAGCCGATCCAGACCGAGGCCGAGCGCTCAGGGATGCCGTACGTCACGCACCGGTGGCTCGGCGGCATGCTCACGAACTTCGTGACCATGCGGTCCAGGATCGACCATATGGAAGAGCTCGAGGCGATGGAAGCCGATGGGCGGATGGCCGCGCTTCCAAAAAAAGAGCAGCTGCTTTTGCGCAAAAAGCTCGCAAAGCTCAAGGCCAACCTTGATGGCGTGCGAAACATGCGCGGCTTGCCGGGGGCCCTCTTCGTGGTCGACACCAAGCGGGAGTACATCGCGGTAGCCGAGGCCCGGCGTCTGCGCATCCCGATCATCGGGCTTATCGACACCAACGCTGACCCCGATGAGGTCGACTACGTCATCCCTGGCAACGATGACGCGATCCGCTCGGTTGCGCTTATGTGCCGGGTGATCTCAGATGCGGCGATAGAGGGTCGTGGTGGCTTGCAGGAGGTGCCGGCCTCCGCACCTGCCGAAGCACCTGCCGAAGCACCGGCTGAGTTCGCGTCTGCCGAAGCCGCGTCTGCAGAGGGCGTATCTGCCGAAGCCGCACCTGCAGAGGTCGAGGTCGCCCTCGCAGAGGACGCGCCCGCTGAGGCCGAAGCTGCGCCCGTAAAGGTTGCTCCCGTCGAAGCCGTTTCGGTCGAGGCCGTCGGCGAACCGCTCCCTTCATCTGGGGAGTAAAAAGGCTTAAAGCCACACGGGGTCACACAGATTGAGTTACCTGAGATACCTTTAGCTTTAGGGAGGATGAGGGATGGCTGAGATCACAGCCGCAATGGTCAAAGAGCTTAGAGAGAGCACCGGTGCCGGCATGATGGCGTGCAAGCAGGCGCTTGCCGAGGCCGACGGCGACATGCAGGCGGCCGTCGACCTGCTTCGCACAAAAGGCCTTGCCGCACTTGCGAAAAAATCTGGGCGCGCTACAAACGAGGGGGCGATCGCTGCGTTTGTGAGCGATGACAGCAGGGTCGGCGTGCTCGTCGAAGTCAACTCAGAGACAGATTTCGTTGCCCGCAACGCCGAGTTCCTCGGCTTCGTGAACGGGCTTGCCGAGCATATCGCCGTTGCTGTGCCTGACGACGCTGACCAGCTCATGGGCCAGACATTCTCCGGGCGTGCGCACACGGTTGAGCAGGTCTTGGGAGAGGCGGTGACCAAGCTCGGCGAGAATATGTGTGTCACCCGGTTCATACGTGCTGAGACTGGGGGCACGGGTGCCGTTGCCTCATACATCCATGGGGGCGGCCGTATCGGCGTGCTGGTCGAGTTTGGTTTTGGTAACGAGGGCACAGCCTCTTCAGAGGCGTTTAAAACGGCCGCAAAAGACGTTGCCATGCAGGTGGCCGCCGCGTTTCCCCAGTATGTCTCGCGTGAGGCGGTCCCGGCAGATGTACTCGAGCGGGAGCTTGCGATATACAAGGCCCAGGCTGCCGAGTCAGGCAAGCCGGAGGCAATTCAGGAGAAGATGGCCGCCGGACGTCTTGAGAAGTTCTACAAAGAGGTCATCTTGCCAGAGCAGGTTTTCGTAAAGGACCCTGATTCGACGGTTGCGAAATATCTGGCGGGCGTTTCGAAAGAGCTAGATGATAAGATCACGATCACAGGGTTCACCCGTTGGGCGCTCGGAGAGATTACGGCTTAGGCCTCTTCTTTGGTTTTGTATCACAAAAGGCCGAGGCGCTTGTCTCGGCCTTTGTTGTATCCTTCATAACGCGTACGATATATCTGCGGATGTGTATGTTTGCGACGGTCGGTTAGGATCTGCCGCTTTTGCAAAGGAGCTGCGAAGCGTGTCCGGATATCATTACAAGCGCGTTTTGCTCAAGCTGTCCGGTGAGGCGCTGATGGGCGACTCCGGGCTCAGCGTAGACCCTGGGGTGCTCGATTCGCTTTCCCAACAGATAGAGCGGGTCTGTGAAAGCGAGACGGGGATAGCCATTGTTGTCGGCGGCGGGAACATCTTCCGTGGGCTCAAGGCATCCGCACGGGGGATGGACCGCTCCCAGGCGGACACCATGGGGATGCTTGCCACCGTTATGAATGCGCTTGCCATGCAGGATGCGCTTGAGCGCTGCGGTGTCTATACGCGGGTGATGAGCGCGATCTCCATGCAAGATGTCGCAGAGCCCTATATCCGCCGACGTGCCATACGTCACATGGAGAAGGGCAGGGTGGTGATCTTTGCCGCCGGTACGGGCAACCCGTACTTCACGACCGATACGGCAGCCGCGCTCAGGGCACTCGAGATCGGTGCCGAGGTGCTCATGAAGGCAACCAAGGTCGATGGGGTGTATGATTCGGATCCAACACTCAACCCGGATGCCCAAAAGATCGATACGCTTACCTATATCGAGGTGTTGAGCAGGAACCTGCAGGTCATGGATAGCACCGCGATTTCCCTGTGTATGGACAACGGACTGCCGATCATGGTTTTTAATATGGGCGTAGAAGGAAACATCCAACGGGCGCTTTGTGGTGAGCGCGTCGGGACCATCGTAAGGGGAGACAGCCGATGATAAAGACGATCATCAAAGACGCTACCGGATCTATGGACAAGACCTACCAGGTGCTTTTACATGAGTTCTCGGCGATCCGCACCGGTCGTGCCTCGGCGGTCCTGTTCGAGAAGATACGGGTTGACGCGTACGGGTCCCAGATGCCGCTCAACCAGGTTGCCAACATCAAGGTACCCGAGCCGCAAACGGTGGTCATCGAGCCATGGGACAGGTCGGTGATCAGCGCCATTGAGAAAGCGATCATGGCCTCAGACCTTGGCCTGAACCCCTCAAGTGATGGCACGGTCATCCGCGTGCCG
>WRDS01000090.1 GCA_009779675.1 Coriobacteriia bacterium | reverse complement strand
TTTGTAGTTATCGGCGCAATCAGCCAAGTAAAGATTGATCAGGCTCTGGTACGGGATACCTACCTCACTGACCTGCTTTTTGAAATAGTCGATTAAATCCGCATCGATGCGAATAGTTATCTGCTTCTTCAGTTTCCTGGCAAATGGGTTGGGTCTGGAATTTGAAAAATCATACTCTTCCAACATCCCGTCATCACTCATAGCTTGCCACCTCCTTCTTTGTGGCCTTTCTTGCCGAGATAATACGTATCACTTCGTCGTTCACACGGTAACAATAGCAAATGGCAATAGCAGCGCACCGCGGAGCGCGGCCTGAGCGCTAGCCTCCCGCGAACCCATCTGGACTCACCACACACCACATGCTGGCCTCTCGCATTGCCTGGATTGCCCTGCCGAGTCACGCCGCATCCCCCCAGCGAAAAACCGACCGGATCCCAATGGACCCGACCGGCTTCTCATCTCAAAGCGCTTGCTTTTGCAAGCAAGCCCTCCCGCGATCATCGGGAGGGCTTGCAGCTATCCACCTGTTAGTTCAAGCACATGGCACCATCGCCGAATGGACTGCCTCGGAGCAAGTGCCGTGTTGCTCTGTTCATTTGTCGCCGGATCGGCAGTGACGCAATTGGTGGCTTACTCGAAGTACCACGGATAGGCTGCTTCCATCCCCGCCAGGGAGGCCGCAAACTTATCTGCGTCGAAGAAATCTTCCAGCAGGCCAAGATACAAAGTGATCAGATCCTCGTCATCCCGCGTAAAAGCGTCCCAGCCTAATTTATACTGGCAGTTCACATTGCCGCAATAGAGGCCATCACCGAGCTCAGTAAGGACCCAATGCCCGTGGCCGGTCGCTGTGCCTTCAAGCACTATGCTTCCGAGCGGTGCTCCACCCTCGTAGTAGTAAAGCTGCACAACCGCGTCTTGCAGGCAGGATGCCGGGACATACACCGCATGGACTTCCTCGCCTACGCCCTCGCCGCCGGGATAACAGATGTACCCGCCGTCGATATATTCGCCCTTCTCCATGGAGATGTACTCGTTCTCGTCGATCCACATCTTAATGTTCTTGTTCCAGAACACGTTATCGACCGTCGGGGCCTCATCGCTCGAGTCCCTCCAAGTAACATCGCCCTTCGCGTCGACTGTGAAGTACAGACCGTCGGCGTTGCCCGGGTACTTGGGCTTGAAGATCAGCTTAAACGGATCGCCGCCGATACCGTATGTCTTGAATACCTCCCTGAACACATAGCTGCCGGGCTTGAGGCCGACAAACGATACCTTGCCGTCTGAGTCGGTGTAATACCTGCTGCCGACGAATGTGGCATCCTTGCTAACGTCCGCCTCGGTAAGGAGGGCTTCGTCTTCGCCCACGACCTTGAACAAATCAAAAGCGAAGCCACCGAAATCCTTGGGGAGCAGCCCCACGCCGCCGCCGTAAACCGTCTTGTTGAACGATCCGCTGTTAAAATAATCGTCCCTGGTCTTGTTATCAAAGCCCGTCTTGCTGTAGACCGGGACGAGCTGCGGCTGGCATGTCTGGTAGCTGTGCTCGTGCTTCTCGCAGACCATGAACACGAGGTCGGCGATCTTGCCCTTCCCTACGTAGCCTTTGGAGTTGGTGATTACGTCCAGCACGGCGGCCTTGTCGAGCTTCGAGTCCGCGATAGCATTGAATTCCGGGGAGTTGACATCGATGGCACCGAGGAGCACCCAGGTGACCGTCTGCGTGAGAGCCCTGCCCTTGAGGGTGCCGTCGGAGCCCTCGAGGCCGCCGTAGTTGTCCTCGATGTAGTTGTAGGCAGAGACAAAGTCAGCGTAGTCCGCAAGCTCCTTGCCGACCCTCGAGGCCACCATGTAGCCGGTGCACTCGAGACCGCTATCGCCGGCGAAGTGCGTGGAGCCGGCGTTGGCGCAGAACGACGGGTAGACGACACCCGTCACGCTGTTCGTGACCGCGATCGGGAATATATCGCCTGTGTTGTTGAGGCCCGGGTAGCCGAGCGTGTAGCCCGATCCGTAGCCGTTGACCACCGTGTAGAGGACATCGTAGTCAAAGCCGCTCGACACTGCGATGCCGCTCTCGCCGATATAGACGAGCAGGGGCGCAACCGGCTCAAACACGTCTACAGCAGGCCCACTAAGAACCTCTACCACCCAATAGTAGTCCGCCAGGAGGCCGCCTGCCCTCGCCTTGAGCGCGGCGGTGAAGTCGATAAGCCCGCTCTCCGCACTCACACCGCTTGTTACGATGGGCTCAGAACCGGCTGGGTCGAAAACGCGGGTGCGGACGCTGTCTGTGTCTGCCGCGTACAGGGCAAAGGAGACACCTGCGAGGAGCGCAGCCTTGTCGCCCTTGTAGCCGTCAAGCCAAGCATCGAAGGCCACCCCGTCCACCGTTTTTGCCAAGGAGAGTGAGGCCGATTCTTCCTTAGTCTTGTTGTCGAAGGAGTCGCTGCCGAAATACGGGACGAACTGGGGCTGACAGCTCGTGATGTGGTCAAGCCCGCCTTCTGCACAGACAAGGTATGCAAGCTTCAGATCGCCTGAGCCGCTCAAGCCGTTCTCAAGGAGATCGTCGATCGCTATCTTATATTGATCCGGGATTCCAGGGCGATGCCCGCCCGAATACCACGCTATGTCAATTTCGAACCCGCTATAAAACGTCCAGATGGCTATTTGCGAGAGGAGCCTTGTCTGTTGGCTCATCAGTGCGATATACGCAGCATCGTCACCGTTCTCGTACTCCGAGATAGCCATCGCGAACTCAGACCATTTGTCTCCGTTGCCCCAGCCGCCATAGCTGTCAACGCTGCCATACTTGTTAAAGATATAGTTGAGCGCAGCTGTGGTCTTTGCCAGATCCTTCGGCCTGGCGAGCTCATTTGCCGCCTTGTATGAATCGCCAAAGGAAACCGACGTGCCGTTGGCGCAGAAAGAGGAAAGCCAATCTTCCCCATCCACGTCCTTCACAGAGATTTTTTGGACGTTTCCGCGGGCATTCAGAGTCGTGTCGCCCTCGGCCAGGAGGCTGTATATGTCGCCCTCGCCTTTGAGCTCATACAGGGCATCGAAGTCAAAGCCGACCTCATTGCCCTTGACGATGAAGTTGTCTTCAGCATCTACCCCAGTAATGAAGAAGTACTGCGAGCCGACATTCTTAAAGAGATCATCCGCAAGGCTGCCAGGCACGATGTACTCGACTATCGCAACCCAACCCGAGAGATCGTCGGGAAGGTTCAAGAACACTATTTTGCCCTCAGCAGTCAATGTACCGATCCCGATGGGGTCGGCCTCGTCATAGCTGCCACCGTCCGCGTCGGTCGCAAAAACCTTAAAGGAGATACCGCTGATAAGCTCAGCCACGTCGATATCGTTGTCGGAAGCCCACTCGCCGAAGACCATGTCGTCAACGGTTTTCTGCACGGAGAGCCTGCAGTGCGCGTCATGGGTCTCCGGGGGGGGAGGCAGAATCGGGTGATGTGCCTGGATGTTCTTGCCCGCAATCGTACCGCTGTTGTTGCTGTAGGTGACCCAGTCGGTCCTGCCGCACGTGGCGCATACGATGTCATCGCCCGTTACCAGGTTCCAACACGTGGTGTCATCCAGCCTTTCCAGTCGGATCGGGTAAGTCTTCGTCCCGAAAATATCCTTCTGGTCGCCCTTGAGCACTAGCATGCTGCCCGCAGGCTGTTTCTTGATATTCCCAATTGCCGCTTTGACAGCCGCGTTGTTACCGGCGTATGTAACAGATGTCTGCCCGTTGCCGCCAGCAGCGTTGCAGTGGTAGCCGAAGCCGTCTTGCCAAATACGATCCGGCCCGTCGACGATCTGGCTGCTAGGAGCGGCCAGAGCGGGGGTTGCGAATGCAAACATCATTATGAGTGCAAGCGCAAGGGACAAGAGTTTTTTGCCCATTGTTAAAAAACCTCCAAATCCTGAGACAAAGATGCTCTGTTTAGCTGCCTCGTTGATAGCGCTCAACGTAGTTAAACGGTCTCTTTTCTTCTCCTGTTGGGATTCAGGGTTTTCAGCCTCATTTGTTCTCCAGTTGTGGTTCTGGACAAGGAGCCTTCATGAACTATTACTATTGAGCCTTGCGGCTTGCCGCACCTGCCCCTGCAACACCCCTTGACAAACCAGTGAAGCAGCGCCTGCCGATCGTAAAAGAACGAACCCTCAAAGACCTCCTTTGGCTCAGCTCATTAACCCGTCGCAAAAAGCTTAGATGTTCCCAGCGAGAAGATTATTCCCTTCTGGCACGCATAGCGCATCCTCCGCCGGTAGGAACCGAGGAGGATTAGCCTAGGAGGGTTGGCTTAGCCGCACCAGGACCGCCCTGGAGACGAAGACCCATCTATCCAACGCGACCCAGATAGTCATGCCGCGCCCGTTCCAGCGAAAAACCGGCCGGATCCTAATGGATCCGACCGGTTTCCCATCCCAAAACATTTACTTTTCAAACAACCTCTCCCGCAAACCGGAAGAGCTTACAGCTATCCGTCTGCTAGTTCAGGCGTATGGCACCCTCGCCGAATGGATCGAGCGGATCATTCTCGATACCGAGTTTGATCGGATCGAGGACGCTCGGCTCAAGATAGGTCGGCGAGAGGATGATCGGCTTATCGTAGATCTTTGGTAAGGTAATGTTCTCGTCCTCGCCAGTAGCGATGATCGGGCCGACGATCGCAAGGGCGGTTTCGCCAGGCTTGACCGTAACGGTAACGGTCGTCTCTTCAAAATCATCAGCTGCACTGCTAAACGTACAGGTGTACTCGCCTGGCACAAGGCCGTCGAGCTTCATCATCGGGCCCGAGTAGACGGACTCGCCATCAGGTCCTACAACACTCACGTAAATAAGCGCGTCATCATATGGGCCGTCGCAGATTATTCTTTCGCTGACCTTATCGCGAACCCATTGGTTGCAAACAACCTCGTTGCGGACCCAGCAATCGGAGACTTCTACTGAGCGCTCCGGAGCAGGTCTCCAGCAAACGAACTCGTACTGGCCGGTCGTGTACCAGTTGACACCCTCCAGGTGGAGGTACAGATAGTAGTTCCCGTTATCATCGGCTTCGGGCAGATCAAGTACGAGCTTCCCGCCGTTCTTCACTGTGATGTGCTTTGGCGCATTGCCCGGGAAGAGTGCGGCGATGTCGACAACCGGGCTTTGGTTCCCATTGCCGTTGCCGTTGCCGCTATTACCCTTACCGTTCCCATTGCCATTGCCGTTGTTGCCATTGCCGTTGTTGCCGTTACCGTTGTTGCCGTTGCCGTTGCCAGGCTGGCTTGGCACACTGGCTGCGCCTACAACATATCCGCCAACACTTGCCGAGATAAGCCTGTCGTCAAAAGTGATCTCAAGCTTGCCGTCGACTATCTGCGCAGAATACGTGTACTCAATCGGGCGGTTATACTCCGCCGGCGTCTTCTTGCCGTTGCTGTTCATGCTTGAGTCAGCAATGACAAAGTCCCGTTTTACGGAATCATTGGGGATGTTGACATACGTGTGCCCATTCCCAAATGCGCCGCCGTTTGTCGGTACTGCCTTGGCATCATTGCCGCTATACGTAAGCCGAGTCACCAAGGTACCGCTCGCCTTAGAGACCTTCTTCTCGAAGACAGGGACCATGTACGGTTGGATCGTCTTTTGCCGAATTGGTTGAATGGTCTTTTGCCAAACAGGCTGGGTCATGATCCTCTTGTGCTGGGCCTTGACTTTGGCAGCGAAGCACAGCGACCCAAAAACCTTCGCCGTGTTATCAAAGCCCGCCTTGCCGTAGACCGGGACGAGCTGCGGCTGGCATGTCTGGTAGCTGTGCTCGTGGTCCTCGCAGACCATGAACACGAGGTCGACTATCTTGCCGCTCCCCACGTAGCCTTGGTAGTTTGCCATCACGTCCAGCACGGCGGCCTTGTCGAGCTTCCAGTCCTCGATGGCCTCGAACTCAGGGGAGCCGACATCGATGGCGCCGAGGAGCGCCCAGGTGACCGTCTGCGTGAGGGCCCTGTTGTCATTGAGACTGCCGACCTTGTCCTCGATGTAGTTGTAGGCGGAGACGTAGCCGGCGTAGTCCGCAAGCTCCTTGCCGAGCCTCGAGGCCACCAGGTAGCCGGCGCAGCCGAGGCCGCTCTCGCCGGCGAAGTGCGTGGAGCCGGCGTTGGCGCAGAACGACGGGTAGACGACGCCCGTCGCGCTGTC
>WRDS01000089.1 GCA_009779675.1 Coriobacteriia bacterium | reverse complement strand
TGTCTGCCAGGTCGGGACGACCGTGTTCAACGCTGTTTACGAGTCAGGTCTTCAGGTCGTGGCGCGGAAAAACCACTCACTGTACATCTCCCATTACCCCAAAGGCCGTGACGCAACGGTCTCATGGGGAGGACCGGACCTGAAATTCAAGAACAACACCGATAACTGGGTGCTCATCTCGGTCTCGTATACCGACTCATCCATTACCGTCGCACTCTATGGGACTGATCCCGGCTATAGCGTGCACTCTGAGGTGGGGGAGTGGACCAACCTGAGGCCGAGGCCCATTGAGGAGATCCAAGACCCGACCATGCCGGAGGGCTCTCGTGTCGTTGAGGAATCAGGGGCCGATGGACGTTCGATTACGGTCAAGCGCACCGTCTCAAAAGACGGCAAGGTGCTTTATACCGATACGTTTGCCTCAAAATATAACGCTGAGCCGCAGGTTGTCAGAATCGGTATCAAGAAGCCTGATGTGGTACCGCCTGCTGAAACACCCGCAGCACCGACAACGGACAACTAGCGGCATCGGAAACACCTGCGGCACAGACAACGGATCACTAGCAACAACTAGCGGCATCGGAAGGGGCATTTGTGTACAGACCGGAAATTGAGTCTGCGCCACGCGAGGCTATCGAAAAACTCCAACTCGAGCGGCTGCAGAGCATGCTTATCCGGGTCTATGACAATGTCGGCATGTACCGTAAGCGCTTTGATGAGGCGGGGTTTGACCCGCGCTCGGTGCAGTCGCTTGAGGATCTCTCCCACGCCCCTTTCACCACCAAAGACGATCTGCGCAATGCATATCCGTACGGGTTATTTGCGGTTCCCTTAAAAGACATCGTACGCATCCATTCATCCAGCGGGACCACGGGGCAGATCACCGTTGGCGGGTACACACGACATGACCTGGAGGTGTGGGCAGAGCTTGTGGCACGGGTCCTCACTGCTGCTGGTGCCACTGCCGACAGTATCGTCCAGGTTGCGTACGGCTACGGGCTCTTCACTGGCGGACTTGGGGTGCATGATGGATCGCAGCTGCTCGGAGCGATGACCGTTCCTGCGTCAGGCGGCAACACCAAGCGCCAGGTCAAGATGCTCAAAGACCTTGGTGTCAACCTTTTAGCGTGTACACCGAGCTACGCGCTCCGCATCGCTGAGACCATGCAAGAGATGGGGGTCGATGCCGATGAGATGGCCTTGCATGGCGGGGTGTTTGGGGCTGAGCCCTGGAGCGAGCAGATGCGCACGCAGATCGAAAACGGACTCGGCATACGCGCTACCGACATCTACGGGCTTTCTGAGGTAATGGGCCCAGGCGTTGCGGGCGAATGCGAATGCCAGTCAGGCCTCCATGTATTCGAGGACCACTTCCTCCTTGAGGTCGTTGACACAGAGACTCTCAAGCCTGTTCCTGATAATCAGTACGGCGAGGTCGTTTTCACCACACTTACCAAAGAGGGTATCCCGCTCGTGAGATACCGCACTCGGGATATCAGCCGCATCATCCTCGGCGAATGTGCGTGCGGAAGGACCCTGCGGCGTATGGAGCGGATCACGGGCAGAAGCGATGACATGCTCATTATCAGGGGAGTGAACGTCTACCCGAGCCAGATAGAGCAGGTCTTGCTCGGCATACCCGGCATCGCCCCTCACTATCAAGTCGTTCTCAGCAAAAAGGGATCGATGGACCACATCGAGGCCCAGGTCGAGGTCGCACCCGGGTTCTCGTTTGACGAGGTCTCCAAACTTGAGATGCTCAAACGCCAGGTAGGCATCGAGTTGGCATCGTCACTTTCTGTATCCATCTCAGTAAAGCTTGTCGAGCCGAAATCGATCACGCGATCCGAGGGAAAGGCTAAACGCGTGGTGGACCTGCGCGTCAAAGAAGAAGGGGCGGCTGGCCAATGATCAAGCAGCTGAGTGTGTTTTTGGAGAATGCACCCGGTCGGCTGGCTGGGCTTGCGCGGACGCTTGGTGACTCAGGGATTAACATGCACGCCCTAATGGTTGCAGAGGCATCAGAGTTTGGAATGGTACGCATCATCTGCGATACGCCCAAAAAAGCCAAGACGCTCTTGGAAGAGGCTGGGTTCGGTGCCTCGGTAACAGATGTGATCGCTGTTGAAGTACCTGATGCCCCCGGCGGATTGGCGGATGCGTTAGAGGTCTTGGGAGCCAATGGGGCGAACGTCGCATATGCGTACTGTTTTATCCACCCATTGGAAAAAGGCGCAGTGGACGTGTTGAAAGTCGACTCCGATGATGCCGAGGACATGCTGACCAAGGCGGGATTTACCGTGCTTGCCGAGGAGGCGCTTTACGTTCCCGACCCGGTCTCCTGACCAAATGCCTCTGGTGCGAGCGATTCCATAAACGAGCGCAGATCATCGGTATCATTCGGTAGCGACAGCGGTGTCATGCTGATCTCATCAGCCGGTATTGGCAGTACTGTTGAGATGCCTTTCGTAAGGTTTGCGGCAACCACCGCAGCCCCCATGCCGTTCGTATGTGGCAAGATCACCAAAAAACGTCCATCTTCCAGGCGACCGACCTCATCGACAACGCGGACATTGCTGCGGATATAATCTGCAATCTGCCGGATCCTGAAGCGGCGTTTTGTGGCGGATGAGACAAGCAGGGTCGCAGGCGAGAACGAAACGATGACCACCGAGAAGTTCTCACCATACCGCGCATAGCGGAAAAAGGCCCGGTTGAGCGAGGCGGCCAGGTATCGTTGGTTGTAAAGGTTGCTTAGCTCGTCAAGGGCGTTCTCACCGCCGATGGTTGCAAGGTGATAACGCAGCCGGGCAAACGTCTCGCCCCCAATGATGCCGACACCGCCAAAAGCCAGGAGTCGCAAGAGGACAACGAAAACGTCATGGCTGCTCAGGGTGGGGCTGGCCGACTCAAGGACGGTAAAGACAACAAAAGCGGCAGATGCTGTGGTTGTGGCTATCAGCCCGCCTCGTGGGCCGAAGCGCACTCCTGCCAGAAGCACTATAAACAGAAGTATCTGTGCTACGAAATTACTGGTGGTCGATGTCCCGCTCGGCTTCCAGAAAAGCATGCAGCCGATAACGATCCCGCCTGTTGTGAGTAAGAACGCATGTTCGACCCGCTTATAGGTCACGAAACTCCCCGATCCGCATCCTTGTGCCCCTATGCCCTTCAAAGTCATACCATCGCCATGGCAACGGTACTGACCTGAACGGGCTTATACGGTGTAGGATGCATGTCAAAAGTGTTTTTACCGAGTGGCGCTTACCATGATCTCACCTATGAGCAAAGACCATGCCGACAGAACAAGGGCCATACCGACATGCGCTTACATTTACGCAGGATGACTTTGAGACTTGCGGCAATTCGCCGATCCCATCTCGATTTCCGGTCCGATTCCCGTATCCTTTTAACTCGGGATATCGGCATTCTCAAGGGGAGTGATGAGGGGCGCGTGCATCGTCTGCCAGGGATTGACAAAAGTGATGAGGGCACACATCGCCCGTCCGGGCCTTTCACGTCCAGACACTTCACGTCCGGGCATTTCGGGATGAGACCTTGCATGGGCCTGCGTCAAAAGCACCTCGGCTTACGGGTGCTGCTTGCAACCCTGATCCTGTTGACCGCCTGTGTGTTGCCAAATGCCACCGCCATGGCAGTGGACTTGGTCGACGGCAGGGATCCGAGTGAGCTTGGCCTCCCAGCCTCGGCGCTGCCTGATATAAAGGCAGATGCCGGTATCTTGACCTCGGATGACGGGCGTGTGCTCTGGTCCCGGAATATGACATCACAGCATGCGATAGCCAGCTTGACCAAGATAATGACGGCAGTTGTCGCACTTGAGCACTCAAAGCCCGATGAGATGGTGACGGTCCCTGCAGCAGCGAAAAAAGTCGGGGAGTCAACGTCGTTTTTGGTGCCTGGATCCAAAATACTTATGGGTGATCTGCTAAAGGCATTATTGGTAAAGTCAGGGAATGATGCAGCGGTCACCGTTGCTGTCCATGTTGGCGGCGACGAGGAGCATTTCGTCACCATGATGAACGAGAAGGCTGCTGATCTTGGGCTTTCGGGGACCCACTTCATGAATTCCCATGGGCTTGATATGCCTGGCCATTACTCGACTGCCGAGGATCTGGCCGTACTGAGCCGATACGCCATGAGCATACCTCTGTTTGAAGAGTGCGTGAGCGTTCCTGTTGCCGAGGTCGTCTATCCCGAAGGCACAAAAAAACTCGATAACACAAACCTGCTCATTGGCAACTACCGTGGTGCTAATGGAGTGAAAACGGGGTACACCAAGAAGGCCGGGTACTGCCTGGCATCCTCGGCAAAGCGCGGTGATACACAGCTTTACGCGGTGGTCTTAGGCACCTCAAGCGATAGGGCACGGCTTTTGGCATCCCAGGGGCTGCTTGACTGGGGGTTTGCGCACTATCGTGAGGTGCGCATTGCCTCTCAAGGCGCACAGCTTGGAGAGGCCTGCGTGATCAGCTATCTTGATCGCACGGTGGTAGGTGAGGTCTCTGAGGATACTACGCTAACGGTCTTTGATGTTGCCGGGCAAGTGGAACGCAAGATCGCAATGGTCGATGTGAAGGCGCCCGTTGTGCGCGGTCAGAAGATCGGGGTGGCCACGTTCTCACAAAACGAACGGGTTGTTGCAACGATCCCGCTCGTTGCGACCGAGGATGTCAAAGCACCGAATATATTCGAGCGTGTTTGGGTCGGCATGGTCAGGCTCGGACGCAAGATATCTGGATAGGCCGTGTAAGAAACCTAGGCCGTGTGCGAAGTGCAGGTTGTGTGAGAAGTGTAGGCTGCGCCAGAAGCTGCACGCGAAGCAGGTCACGTGGAATGGCAGGATATGCGGGAAGTAAAATGCAAGAAGCAGGATGCGCGAGAAGTAGGCTGTGCGAGAAAGAGGCAGGGGAGATGACAGAACCGCTTGAGCTTAAAAGAACGCCGCTTTACGAGGAGCATCTTGCGTTGGGCGCACGCATGGCTCCTTTTTCCGGTTGGGAGATGCCTGTGCAGTACATGGGCATTATCGAAGAGCATAGCGCTGTCCGCACGCGAGCGGGCATTTTCGATGTAAGCCATATGGCCGAGTTCCGAGTGTCTGGCTCTGCTGCCTTCGACTACTTGCAGCACGTGCTTACCAATGACCTGGAAAGGATATCTGGGCTTGGGCAGGCGCAGTATACCCTTATGCTCGATGACAGCGGCGGCATCATAGATGACATCATCGTCTACCATTCGGGTGATTTGGAGTATCTAATCATCACCAACGCTGCTAATCATGCAAGCGACCTCGAGTGGCTACAAAGCCATGCCCCAGAGGGCCTTGAGCTTGTAGACGAGTCTGACCGCACGGGTCTTATCGCCCTTCAGGGCCCCGGGTCAAAGGCTGTTATCAGCGAGCTTGCTGGCCAGGACTGGCAGCTACCAAGCCGGTTCTGCATGAAAGAGGCGGTCCTTGGCGGATCGGTTCCGGTGCTTGTCGCACGCACCGGCTACACCGGGGAGGACGGGGTCGAGATCGTGAGCCGTGCCTCTGACACGCCGAAGGTCTGGCGTATGCTCCTGTCGTTTTCCGAGGTGGTCCCAGCTGGGCTTGGGGCCCGGGACATCCTGAGGCTTGAAATGGGATACGCGCTTTATGGGAGCGATATGGACCGCGATGTCGATCCTATCTCGGCTGGACTGGGTTGGGTGTGTCCGAAAAGCAAGGCTGGGTACATAGGGGCCGAGAAAGTGGCGGCGGTTCGGGCGGAGGGCCCCAAAAAGCGTCTGGCCTACCTCAGGACGGATGGGGGCATACCTCGGCATGGCTATCCTGTATTGCATGATGGCACCGAGGTCGGTATGGTAGCGAGCGGTACGTTCTCGCCTGTGCTCCAGACCGGCATCGCCTCGGCATACCTGCCGGTCGGACTGGCCGAGATAGGGATCGAAGTCGAGATTGCGGTCCGCAAGAAAAGGACTGGCGCACAGGTTGTCAAAGCGCCATTCATTGAGCCAAAGGCGCAGCCCGGCCCATAGGGTCGGGATAGGGATTGGAATTTGGCAAGGATCTCCACAACGGCGGTCCGACAGAAAACGAGGGGGTATTCAAGGGCATGACACATCCAGATGATCGCAAGTACTCGAAGGACCATGAATGGGTTGCCATCGACGGGGAGATCGTGACCATAGGTGTCTCGCATTTTGCCCAAGACCAGCTTGGCGAAGTCGTCTATGTTGATCTCGGCGACG
>WRDS01000088.1 GCA_009779675.1 Coriobacteriia bacterium | reverse complement strand
GTCTGCTGCCCAGCGCTCAACCTCTGCGCAAAGAGCCGGGTCGATCCTCAAAAGATACTGTTTACGGGCGGCCATTGTGTCAGTATAACGAACCCGCGTTGACCACCGGGTGAACTTCGGCCTCGCCGCACAAGACCACCATGAGGTTGCTCACCATGGTCGCCGTACGCTCGGCATCGAGATCGACCACGTGTTTCTCGGTGAGGTCCTCCAGGGCCATCTCCACCATGCCGACCGCGCCGGTCACGATCTTTCGCCGAGCAGCGATGATCGCCTCGGCCTGCTGACGCCTGAGCATCGCCTGCGCGATCTCCGGTGCGTAAGCGAGATGTGTGAGGCGCGCGTCCTCGATTATGACACCGGCTTTGGAGAGTCGCTCGGCGAGCTCGCTCTTCAGGGCCTCGGAGACTTCCTCGACGTTGCTCCGCAGTGTGATCTCGCCCTCGGCGGCCTCATCCTCGCCGTGGTCGTACGCATACTGTGTGGCGATGTGGCGCAGCGCCGTCTCGCTCTGGGTGGCGACGTACACTTCGTAGTCGTCCACGTCGAACACCGCCTGCGCGGTATCCGCAACGCTCCACACGACCACAGCGCCGATCTCGACGGGGTTGCCGCGCTCGTCGTTTACCTTTAGCGGATCCATGTTGAGCGTCCGGGCGCGCAGGGAGACCTTGTAGCGACCGAGCCGGTTGGAGTGCGACGTGTGCTTGCCTCCCGCATGCAGCCTTGTTTTACTGCCGAGCGTCTGAGCCGATCCGGTGGCGACCTCAAGGCCGAGGGTATTAAGGCCGTTGTCGTAAAAGGGGTTGCCCCACCAGAAACCGGCCTCCCGTACCGTTCCTCGGTAACTCCCAAAAAGGATCAGTACGCGTGCGACGTTGGGCTGCAAGGTGAAGAAACCTGGCGACAGGAAACATGCAAGCGTACACAGCAGGGTGCCTGCAACCAAGGTGCTTCCGACCAGCAGCGACGACCGCTCCTGCTTGGCAAACACTGCTCCAACCACGAGCAACACGGTGCTCACGATAAACAGGACGATCACGAATGCGAGCATGCCCCACCCGGTGGAAAGGCGGATCACGCGCTCCTTACTTGTGCTACTCATGACAACTCCTTTCAAGACGATATAGAAATGATATCACGTTAATATCGCCAAAAATCAGATGAGTGGGCAAAATGGGTAAAAGACAGAGGGCAGGGGCAGCTTTTCCTATCGGATCGGTGTAGAAGTTCCATCCATTCGGGCTGTTCTTATGAGTCCTAACGCTTTTTTAGCGCCAAACGGTATCCTGAGATCTGTGCACCGAGGATTGACGATGCGGATACGAGGAGGCATCAAATGTCGTGGGAGTCTGATTTTGAGCGGCTATCGGCGTTGACGTGTGTCAAGTGGACACACCATCGGAGCAGCCAGAACCATCAAGCCTCCAAGGATCAGGGTGCTCCTCTGGCCCAGGGCCACTTGGGCTCCGGGGATCCCGCTGGCTTCGGCGGCCGTCCCATCATCCCGGCCTGGGTCGCCGACATGGACCTCCCACCCGTCCCTGCTGTTACCGACGCGATCCGTGCGCTCGCCGACTCAGGCGACCTCGGCTATAACTTCGCCGCGGCAGAGCAGTTGCCCCGAGCGTTTGCGGAGCGGCAGTGGCATCGGTTTGGCTGGCAGCTTGATTGGCAGCCCGAGACCGGGTTTACTGCCGAGATCAGGCCGGGTGGCCTGCGCCTTTTCTGCGATGTCTTGCAGGCGGTGGAGCTTGCACTCTGGGCGCACACGTCCCCCGGCGACGGCATCGTGCTCTTCACGCCGGTGTACGCGCCGTTTTACCGTGCGATCCAGTCGTGTGGGTGCCGCCTCGTCGAGGTGCCGCTCGATCCTGGCACCTGGCGGCTCGACCCCGAGCGCCTGGAGGCGGCCATCGACCCGGGGACGCGTGCCATCCTGACCTGCGATCCGCACAATCCCACCGGGCGTAGCTTCTCACGTGCCGAGCTTACCGCCATCGCAGACATCGCCGAGCGCCACGACCTCCTCGTGGTGAGCGACGAGATCTGGGCCGACATCGTCTACCCGGACGCTCCGCCGCACATCCCCATCGCCTCGATCTCGCCGGAGACCGAGCGCCGCACGGTCACCGTCGCTGCGGCGAGCAAGGCATTTAATCTCGCTGGCCTGCGCTGTGCCATCGCGCACATCGGACACCCGGGTGTCGCCGAGAGGGCGCGGGAGCTGCCTGGGCATCTGCTCGGCACGGTCGCATCGACCTCTGCTGCGGCCACGCTTGCGGCCTGGACGCTCGGCGATGAGTGGCTTGCCGAGACGCTCGCGCATCTGCACGCGAACCGCGACTACCTCGCGTCGCGGCTGAGCGCGGAGCTGCCGGAGGTGCGCTTCAGCGTCCCCGAGGCGACATATCTTGCGTGGCTGGACTTCTCGGCAACCGCGCTATGTGGCGGTGCCGTGGCGGGTCAAGGCGACAGCACCGCAGCCGGTCAGTGTAGCGATCCGACCGATCGGCTGCTTGCCGAGGCACAGGTCGCGCTCTCAAAAGGATCCGACTTCAGCGTCCGAGCAGGCAGCTATGTGCGGCTCAACTTTGCCACGACGCGGGCGCTGCTTGAGGAGATGATCGACCGCATCATCGGTGCGGTGAGGGGCGCGTGACCGCATCGTCGGCGTGGTGAGGGGAGTGCAATGAGCTTGCGATGATCTCGGCATGATCTTGTGGGTCATTTTTGGACCGCGGTGCGGATCAAGTAGATGGGTTGTCACAATCGAGGTGAGAAAATGATACGAATTTTTGGCTTGGGCAGCAGAAAGAGGGTCTCGAGACTCGTGCGTTTCGGGATGTGCCTGGTATTGGGCTGTGCATGCGTGTCCTCGGCAGGGTGCGGTTTAATACGCGGCACTGTTGGTACTCCCAACAGCGAAGACAGGATCGTCCGCATCGGGACTGAGTCGGGCTGGACAGCCATCAGCACAGGAGGCGACCATTTCCTTGCGCTCAAAGACGACGGTTCGCTCTGGGCATGGGGGTATAACGGCTCCGGCCAGCTCGGCAACGGCTCGATCGTGGACACGGAGACCCCTACCCAGGTCGGGACCGACACAGGCTGGGTAGCCATCAGCGCAGGAGACTGGCACTCCCTCGCGCTCAAGCGTGACGGCTCGCTTTGGGCATGGGGAAACAACGAGGACGGTCGGCTTGGCGACGGCACGAGGATAAGCAAGGCTGTTCCTACCCGTATCGGGGCAGACACAGACTGGACAGCCATCAGCGCCGGCCTTTGGCATTCCCTTGCGCTCAAGGGCGACGGCTCGCTCTGGGCGTGGGGGAATAATGTGTTTGGGCAGCCTGGGGACGACACAAACCAAGAAGGAAAGGTCTCTTTTCGCGTTGGGGATGCGACTGATTGGGCAGCTATCAGCATAGGGAGTGAGCAATCCCTTGTGCTCAGGAGCGATGGCTCGCTGTGGGGCTTCTCACCGTGAGGCTTGAATGCTCGTTGATCCTGGCCGAGGACGTCTACGGGGTGGGTTGGGGCCCGCAAAGGATTTGGGTAAAAGTGAGGGCAGTCCATACAGCATACGTGAGGGGACGCAGTGAGAGGTGCATTTAGCTTGAGCGGCGGCCAAAGGGCCTCAAAAGTCGTTCGTTATGGGAAGTCCCCTCGTATTGGGGTCGTCTCGAAGCCCGTGCGTTTTGGGATGTGTCTGCTCTTGAGCCTTGTGTGCGTGTTCTCGGCAGGGTGTGGCGCTGTTCGCGGCGCTATCGATAGCATCGCAAACAGAGGCAAAGATGTTTCCGCTGTTGAGGAGGTCATCGTCCTTCCAGTAGACAGGGTTACTCACGGTGGAGACGCGGTTGGTTGGAAAACTGTCAGCCCAAGATGCCTCTTTGCGATAAAAAGTGATGGCTCGCTCTGGGCGTGGGGGAACAACAGCCAAGGCCAGCTCGGCGACGGCACGCGAGACCACAAAGACGCTCCCGTTCGCATTGGGACTGATACCGACTGGAAAACCATCAGCACAGGAGCCTACCATTCTCTTGCGCTAAAGGCCGACGGCTCGCTCTGGGCGTGGGGGAACAACAGCCAAGGCCAGCTCGGCGACGGAACCCGTACATATTCGGATACCGGCTCTTACAAGAGGATCGACCATGGCAAGGACGTTCCCACGCGTATTGACACTGGCTGGAAGGCTGTCAGTGCGGGAAGCGGGCTCAGCCTCGCGATAGAGCGCGACGGCTCGCTTTGGGCGTGGGGAGGTGGTGTACACCCGATGGCAGCGTCAGACTCACTTCCAGCCGACGGCTCGCTTTGGGCGTGGGGAGGCGGCACGGGTATCACGTCCATCCCGGTCAGCACATACCCGACCTCACGAAGGAGATCCCAAGGGACGGAAGACAACGCGGGCACCACGCCAATCCGGGTCTGTGCCGGCACTGGCTGGAAGGCTGTTGGTGTAGGGAGCGACTACTTTCTTGCGCTTAAGGCTGACGGCATGCTCTGGGTGTGGAGGCATCATGTGCCTGATGCCGACGGCGAGATCTGGGCATGGGGAAGCAATGGAGAAAAAACGCTTCCGGTTCGCATCGGAACCGATGCTGACTGGAAGGCTGTCGGCAGCTCCCTCGCCATCAAGTCAGATGGCTCACTCTGGGAGTTTGAGGACACGTATGGGGCGCAGCAGCACCTTCGGCAGATCGATTAAAGAGAAAACCCCATGTGCCGTGCCGTCTGCGTTTTGGAGGTTGTCTTGGGGGTTCCACTTGTAGGCGCGACACCAACACAGAACGAGAGCACCCTTGTCAGTGCCGATGAGGTGAGGCTGATCTGAGTGGGCTGGTTCGGGTCTTTTGTGTAGACCCTACCCCTTCGGCTGCCAATAGCAGCGCTTGGGCGACTCGATCTGCTCGGTCTTCTTGAGTTCGTTCATGGCCTTATCGACCAGCTTTCGGTCAAGACCGGTGAGTTCGACGACTTTTCCGGCGTTGACGGGCTCGCCAGCTTTTCTCATGGCCTCAAGTACGGTATCGACATCGCTCATGACTGCTCCTTGTCCTATGCTCTTGGTTTATTGTTCTGAGTTGTTCTGAGTAATTTTGGTCAGGCTACTTTGCTATTCTCTCAGCTACAATCAAATAGGCCAACATCGGCAACTCGACAATCGAGCCAAATGATCAGATAAAGCCGACGGACTTGAAGGTAAGACAGATTGGGCAGCTGGCTAGGTGGCTGGCTGGGCAACTGGCGCAAGGCAGATTGCTGGCTAGACCCTGCCGCCGGATGAAGTCGGCTTGCAGGCGGACGCACGGTCCACAGAAGGTTTCTCACAGGAGGCGTACTAATTATGGGAATGCGCGTTCTTGTTTTAGGCGGTGGTGGCCGAGAGCATGCCCTGGTGCGCTCGCTCGCCGCCTCTCCGTTGGTGGGCGCGGTTATCGCCGCGCCCGGGAATGGCGGCACGGCGGGGGAGCCTAAGACCGCCAATATGCCGCTTGCCATCGAGGATCCCGCTGCGGTCGTCGCTTGCGCGTGCGAAAACGCGATCGATCTCGTAGTGGTGGGTCCTGAGGCACCGCTTGTCGCAGGTGTTGCCGATGGTGTGCGTGCCGCGGGCATCCCTTGCTTTGGCCCGGGTGCCGCAGGCGCGTGTATCGAGGGCAGCAAGGCTTTCGCGAAAGGTCTCATGGAGCGCCACACCATTCCCACCGGACGCTCGCGGTCCTTCTCGGCAGGCGAGCGCGAGGCGGCGCACGAGCTGCTCGGCCAGTGGGGCGCGCCGGTCGTCGTCAAGGCGGATGGGCTCGCTGCTGGCAAGGGGGTCACGGTCGCCTTCGATCTCGATATCGCACGCGCTGCGGTCGATGAGTGTCTGGACGGCCGGTTCGGCGAGGCGGGGAGCACGGTGCTCATCGAGGAGTACCTCGACGGCCCGGAGTGCTCGCTGCTGGCGCTCGTGGACGGGCGCACGGTTCTACCCCTGGCACCCGCGCAGGACTACAAGCGCGTGGGCGATGGTGACATCGGCCCCAACACCGGCGGCATGGGTGTCTACTCGCCGGTGCCGCTCGTGGGCGACGCGGAGTATGCGGCGATGCTCGCGGTCATGCAGGCGACCGCGGACGCGCTTGCCGACGAGGACATCGCGTACCGCGGTGTCTTATACGGCGGCTTCATCCTGACCGCCGAGGGCCCCAAGGTCCTCGAGTTCAATGCCCGCTTCGGCGATCCCGAGACGCAGGTGGTGCTGCCTCGGCTCAAAAGCGACCTTGCCGAGGCACTGCTCGCTTGTGCCGAGGGGCGGCTTGCCGAGGTGGAGCTGGAGTGGGTGCCGGAGGTAGCTGTCTCGGTCGTTATCGCGAGCGAAGGCTATCCGGGCCCGTATGAGACCGGCAAGCCGATCTCAGGCATCGAGGCCGCCGAGCGCCTTCCGGGCGTGAGTGTTTATCACGCCGGCACACGGCTTGCACCCGCCGCCGCCGCTGCCGACAGCGCTGTGCTCACCGCAGGTGGCCGGGTGCTCAATATGACTGCGGTCGCCTCCGGGTTCGAGGCCGCAATCGCGGTCGCTTACGCAGGCGTGGAGCGCATCTCGTTTGA
This sequence comes from Coriobacteriia bacterium, assembly GCA_009779675.1. GTDB lineage: Bacteria > Actinomycetota > Coriobacteriia > Anaerosomatales > PHET01 > WRDS01. Next base: position 252 of record WRDS01000088.1, on the reverse strand, counting down.
GGGCGCGTTCTTCCGCCGCGACATCGCCCGCCGGGCCCTCGGGCAACCGTGAGAGCGGCTGCAGCAGCCGGTTCAGCAACCGGTTCGATGACCGACCGTTCGGCAAACTGGTGCCCGGCAAGCTGGTGTCCGGCGAATGGGGCGGCGGTGACCCATGCTGTCTGAGCGCATGTTGTCGGCGGTGATGCGGTTCGAGGGGAAGCGTTATCTGCGCCTCGGCGAGTATAGCGATACCCGCCTGCCGGGACCGGT
>WRDS01000087.1 GCA_009779675.1 Coriobacteriia bacterium | reverse complement strand
CGAAATCACCCCGTATGGTCCCGGGAGCAGCAGCGACAGGATCGGTCGCTCCCATGAGCTTGCGGCATATCCTCACCGCATCAGGGCCTGCCACAACCATCTTTACCACAGGGCCGGAAGTGATGTAGTCGATGAGGCCCTCGTAAAAGGGCTTGCTCTCATGCTCGGCATAGTTTGCAGCAGCCTGCTCGCGGGTCACGAGCCCCCGCTCCATCCGCTCGATCTCGAATCCGGCATCCTCAAAACGTGAGATCACCCGCCCAGAAAGGCCGCGTGCAACTGCGTCCGGCTTGATCATTATGTATGTGCGCTGTCTCAACTGTGCTCTCTTTCGCCTGTTTTAAGCCTCAACCGCTTGTTTTCGCTTGCGCCTGCTTGCGCCTGCGTGCCCTTGCCTGCCCTGCGCGCCCTTGCTCTTGCCAGCCCCCTCATTTGCTTGCTTGCCTTCGCCCCTATCCGCCGCCTTTCGAACTCCACTTGTTGTCAATGCCGGTAACGCGCCATCCAACGCCTTCTCGGCTCAAAGTCACCGTGAACTCAAGTGGCACGCCTTTCTCGGGGGTAACGGTGACACGCGCCTCGGAGACCATGCTGCCTCGGACGATCTCGTCGATGGTATACGAGCTCACCGCAGGGACCTTGGCCATCTCCCGCTCGACATCGGCACCCGGTACCGCAACCCAGTACTTGCCGACATCCTCGCCGTTTTTGTATGCCTCAAACACCCCGTTGACCGTGGAAGACTGCATCGGCCAACCAAATCCAAAGAAATAACCGGCACCAAAAAGCCCGCCGAGCAAAACAAAGCACACCACGACGGCAGCTATCACCGCACCGGTACTGGACCGCTTCTTAGAACGACGCTTTTCGCGCCGGGACTCGCGCTCGATGACCCGCATCTCGTCCTCGCTGCGCGTGAAGAAGTCACTTACCGCGGCCTCATCGCCAAAACCCAAGGTCGCGGCTGCCGCATCAGCCCTAGCAGAATGCGAGGCCGTCGGGTAAGAGGCATCCGCCTGCCCCGCCGAGGCGGCATACGGCCGGCTCGGCTGACCCATAAAACCGGTGCTTGCGAACGCGGGCGGCTCTTCGGTGTCCCGCTCAAAGAACCCCTCGCCAAGTGCAGGAGGCATCTCGCCTGTCACCCAGCCCTCTACGATCTCGGGCGCGGGCGGCGCGGGCGGGAGGGCCGCTTTTGATGCCTCGTACGCCTGAGCTGCCGTACCGGAGAGGGTGTGCTCATGCAAGTCGACCGCCTTCTCGAACACCTTTACGGCAGCGGCATGGTCGCCAAGCGCCGTGTATGCCTGGCCGAGGTTGGCAAGCGCCTTCCCTCTGCCCATATAGTCGTCGAAACCCAAAGCGGCCTGGTAGGCATCCACCGCGTCTTTGGGACGCTCAAGCCCCATAAAGCACAGCCCGAGGTTGACAAGTGCCCGGCTCGGCTCGGGGTTTGACTCATCGAGGGCGGCCTTTCGATAGGCTGCCGCAGCCTCTTCGATCTTGCCGCGCTCCATCTGGATCGCAGCGACGCCGAGCCACGCCTTGTACGGTGTCGCATAGTCATCCTCTTCAAGCGCTTTCTTGTAGGCTAGGAGGGCTTTCCCCAGCTCGCCAAGGGCCCGATATGCGCTTCCAAGGTTTGACTGGACCGCACCGCGTCGGTCGTAGATCTCATCGCTGAGGGCATGCCGATAGACGGTGAGCGCATCCGAGTGCCGCCCAAGCCGCATGAGCGCATTGCCGGCCATGTGGTACGTCGAGCCATTGCCCGCCGAGCCACGGTCGGCCGCCGTGAGGAAGCCTTTCGCCGCAGCACGGTAATCGCCGGCCTCGTAAAAGCGTTGCGCCTCTTCATACTTTAAGTAGTCCACGGATATCGCTACTCCACAGCATCGATGATCGAGATCGAGATGATCCCGTGGCCTATCCTCAGCGCCCTCATCACATCAAGCCCATCGGTAATGCGACCGAACACGGTATAACCCCCGTCAAGGTTGGGGAGTTCCTGCAGCGCAAAGTAGAACTGCGACCCAGCGGAATCGGGGCTTTCAGAACGGGCCATCCCTAAGGCGCCTTCCACATGGGTGTTGGGGTTGATGGCCGGATCGAACTCGCCTTTTATGAAATAGCCCGGGTTGCCGGTGCCAAACAGGGGCTCACCTGGCGTATACATGCCGCTGTCTTGTCGGCGCACTATCTTCACGACCTCATCACATGAGAGTCCCTTTGTCTTGGGATCGCCACCCTGGATCACAAAGCCTGGGACGTAGCGATGAAAACAGGTGTCGTCATAAAAGCCTTTACGGGAAAGCTCGACAAAGTTCCCTACATGGGTAGGTGCCACGTCGCCAAAGAGCTCGACTGTGATGTCCCCTTCCGATGTCGAGATAACTGCTTTTTCCCGACCGCTCGGCTTGTATTCCGGTGTATATTCAGAAATGTCCACAAAGGCCACCTTTCAGTGATATTTTAAGCAATTTTCGGCAATCGCCCACGGCTGCCGATGCAAGCAGATTCTATCAGCCACACGCGTCTGTGGTAAGAAGCCCCGAACACATTGGTTTCAGGGTAGACTATACGCCGAGCGTGGCGAAAGGCTATCGGGGCCAATCCACGGATATTGGGCACAACTTACTTTAGACACCGCAATAAAATGGGAGCAATACGCAAAACGGGGAGGCGATGTACTTGGGAGCATCAGGGACTGAACGGATCCGCAACGTCGTGCTGGTCGGCCATGGCGGCGCAGGCAAGACATCTCTTGCCGAGGCAATGCTGTACCTCTCGGGAGCCACGAAACGCCTTGGCTCTGTTGACGAGAACCACTCGGCCCTTGATTACGATGCCGAGGAGATAAAGCGCCGCTTTACCATCAATCTCTCACTCGCACCGGTGATGCATGGGGATGTGAAAGTCAACGTCATCGATACGCCAGGTTATGCGGACTTTGTCGGAGATGCCATTGCCGGCATGGAGGCCGCCGAGCTGGCACTGTTCGTCGTGGACGCGGTATCCGGCCCCCAGGTGCAGACAGAGCGCCTGTGGAAAGCGGCCGAGGCCATGGGCATCGCCCGAGCGGTCTTCGTCAACCGCCTGGATAAAGAGCACGCTGATTTCAACTCGGCGGTATCGGCTTTAACGAGCAAATTCGGTAGTCGCATCGTTCCTATACAGCTTCCCATCGGCGCGGAGGCTGATTTTCAAGGCATCGTAGATGTCGTCCGCATGAAGGCATACCTCCACGATGCCGACGGGGAGCGCCAAGAGGATATCCCGAGCAGCCTTTTGGCGGCAGCCGAAAGCGCCCGAGAGCTGCTCGTGGACAAGACTGCCGAGGCCGACGACGACCTTATGACGAAGTACCTCGAGGGTGAGCCGCTCACGCAAGACGACCTCGAGCGGCTGCTTAAACTGGCCACCGCCCAAAACCTCGTGATTCCAGTGTTCGCCGGCTCCGCAACTGCCTTGCAAGGCGTGGTAAGCCTCCTTGACCAGGTCATCACCTTCTTCCCTGAGCCAATGGAGCGCGCGCCGATGAGAACGGTCACGGGCGACGAAGTCGGCTTCTCGGCAGATGGCGATGTCAGCGTGCACGTGTTCAAGACCATGAGCGACCCCTACGTGGGTCGGATCAACTGTGCGAAGGTGGTCTCGGGGACGCTCACCCCTGGAAGCGAACTCCAAAACTCCCGCACCAGCAAAAAAGAGCGTATCTCCCATGTGTTCAAGATGACAGGCAAAGAGACAGAGAACGTCAGCGCGGCCTCAGCCGGAGACATCGCGGTGTTCACCAAGCTTGGCGATGTGCTCACCAACGACACCCTCTCGGCGAAAGGCGGCGTTGAGTTCACGCCGCTACCGCTGCCTGAGCCGCTCTATCCGGTGGCGATCATTGCCAAGACAAAGGCCGACGAGGACAAGCTTGGCTCGGCGCTCAAGAACATCGTCGACGAGGATGCCTCGCTCTCGCTCAAGCGCGACGAGGAGACCCGCCAGACGATCCTCTCTGCGATGGGCGACACGGCGATCGATGCCGTGCTTTCGCGTTTGCGTGACCGCTTCCATGTCGAGGCTGAGACCGTTGACCTTCGCATCCCTTACCGTGAGACCATCCGCAAAGTCGCACAGGCACAGGGGCGACACAAGAAACAGACCGGCGGCTCCGGCCAGTTCGCCGACTGCTGGCTCAGGCTTGAGCCCAACCCCGGCGGCGGCTACGAGTTTGTCGACGAGATCGTCGGCGGTCGGATCTCAAAGCCGTTCATCGTCGCGGTCGACAAAGGTATCCAGGACACGATGACCCAGGGGGCTATCGCAGGCTACCCGGTGCAAGACGTGCGTGTCGCTGTCTACGACGGCTCGATGCACGCAGTCGACAGCAACGAGATGGCGTTCAAGACCGCCGCACGGATAGGGTTCAGGGCGGCTGCCGAGAAAGCAAATCCGGTGATCCTTGAGCCTATCGCCACGCTTGAGATCGAGGTCCCCGATGCATACGCGGGGGCTATCATGGGCGACATCAGCTCAATCCGTGGGCGCGTGCTTGGAATGGACGCCCCCTCGCCTGGCTTCCAGGTGATCCGTGCGCAAGCGCCCTATGCCGAGGTGGTTCATTACTCGACACACCTCCGCGCACTCTCAAGCGGGACCGGCACTTACACCTTCTCGATCGACTCGTATGAGCAGGTCCCTGGAGACATCCAGAAGAAACTCGTGGAGACCTATCAGAAGGAGCGTGCCGAGGGACACTAACACCAAGCGGTTCGAAAAAGAACAGGGGCAACTGCCAGAGGGTCTCGCGATATTAAGAGGGTCTCGCAGCGGGTCTCGCGATACTGCAAAGGAGCGCCATTGGTGTTCAAACGTTTGTCTGCGGCGCTTCATGACCATTTTTTCGACGAGAGCATAACTTTTGAGACCCGCACGACCTTCATTTTCCTTGGAGGCGCATTTATGCTGTCGGTCCTGTCGGCAGCGGAGAATGTCCTTTTGGAGATAAGCCCCTGGCACAATATCGTGCAGGTTTTCACGGCACTGGCTTGCGGGATCACCTTGTTCCTTCCGAGCACGCTGCGTGAAAAGCTGGTTCGGCCACTGCTTTTATTCTCTACATTCGTTTTCTACCCATACTGCTTTGTCTTCAACGCGGGCATCAACGGCACGGTGCTGCTTTTTTTAATGCTTGGCTTATACATCAACGCTATGATTTTCCGAGGTGCCGCAAGAAAAGCCCTCCTTGTGACAACGATTCTTTATTACTGTGGGATCTTCGCGATCCAGTACAGATACCCGTCGCTGTTCACGTCTTACGGGAGCACGTTGAGCCGCTTTGTGGACTTCATGTTCGCTTTCGCCGTATGCAGCATCACACTTTTTTGGATAACGAGCTCGTTTATCCGTGCGCATGAAAACGAGCGGAAACGGTCAGAGGACCTGCTCGTCACATTGGAAGAGAGCAAAAGCGAGTTAGAGAGGCTGTCTATCCGTGATCCTTTGACGGGGCTTTATAATCGCCGTCACCTGATAGATTCACTGGAATTGGAGGTGGATGACAACCGCGACGATACCTCGCCACTCTGTGTCCTTATGATGGATCTGGATCATTTCAAGACGGTCAACGATACCTATGGACACGGTTTTGGCGATGAGGTGCTTATCGCCTTTGCAAAGACCGGTGCAAAAAGCTTGCGGGAATACGATGTCTTTGCTCGGTATGGTGGCGAAGAGTTTGTGGTGCTGCTGCCTGTTTGCCAGCCAGAGGATGCGTACCGCATTGCGCAGCGTATCCGCCAACGGACCGAGGAGCTGACCTTCCGCATGCCTATCGGCATCACCGTGAGCATCGGCCTGGCACTCATACCGCTCGGGGATACCGCTGCGGCAGCTTTGGCACGCGCCGATCAGCAATTGTATGCAGCCAAGCAGAATGGCCGCAACAGCATATCCTGTTCGGTCAGGCTCGACCTTGACGGTGACCCTCCGCAGTAGCAGTGTTTGCTCGACCTTGGTAGTGATTTCCGGCGCGGCAGTGGCGGTAGCGCTTACCCGATAGCGATGGTGCTCCCCAACAGCATAGTTATAGCTCTTTTTTTAAATAAACCATATCCACAAGCTGCACCCCGTCTTCAAACATAGGGTGGTCGTAGTTGTCTGTAAAAAAGTTGTGGATCCTGTGGGAAAGGCAAAAACCATTCTTCTCATAAAACCGCATGATTGAGGGGACTTCACCTGTTCCGACAATCATGGTTTTATATTTGTCTTTGTAAAATGCCGAAATGCATTGAATGAGTTTGCTGCCATACCCCATACCGTGCCACTTTTCGTATGTTGCTATATTTTTGAGTTCGCATGTATCAGGGCTTTCGCCTGTTACAACGCATACGCTCTTCAGCTCATTATCGTGCAAGGCAAACAGCTCTCCACGCTCAAGGTATTTGCCTATCATGGATTCCGATTCGTCAGCAAGCAAAAGCAGGTCAATGAACTGTTTCTTATTCTCACTTACAATCTTGATTTCCACGGGTGCCCCTTAAACTCAATTCGCTTTATCGCAAAAGAAGTCGGAAACTGGACAAACAAAGCTGGACAGGAGGCTTGAAATCTCAACTCCCTGACCTGCGTAATCATTTGGCACGCGCAGTGAGCCAAGATTGGAGTCTTGACGACCGGGTGCACACCGAAAGGATACTATCAAAGTTTGTGCAACAGGATTAAAGGTCGCCCCTAATGCCGATCATACGGTAGAAGTCATCCCGAGCTTGAACGTTACTCGTATGATAGTGTTATTGTAGCATGGGAAGCACACAGAAACAATGTAAGCGCAGGTCAAAAGCTGTTTTTGAACCTGTTTTGGTGCAGGAACTGACATTGTGTCCAACAGGGATGTCGTTACCAAGAAACTCAATG
>WRDS01000086.1 GCA_009779675.1 Coriobacteriia bacterium | reverse complement strand
GCCTGCAAGGCGCCTGACCGTCGGGCCTGTGGGAAGGGCGCGCACTGCCGCCTCCACGCCTGCGGAGACCGCGGCCTCGGAGCCGGTGATGGTGACATCCATGATGCCGAGAGAGGTGATGGCGCCTGCCGCAGAGGCGGGAAGCTCCGTCGGACGGGTGAGGACGACCGGATACCTGTTCGCGTAGGCCACAGGCGATGCCGAGAGGCCGTCCGCGAAGTTGTCGCCACGGGCGAGGAACGCCTTTTTCGCAAAGTCGGGGCCGGTGAGGGAGGCCACCTTCCCTGCGATGAGCGCGCTTGTCCCATAGCGGTCCGCGCCCCCGATGCGCTCGACGGAGAGCCCCTCTGCTGCAAGGGCGTCTGCGACAGCAGCGGATACCGCCGCGGTAGAGCCCATGATGTAGACATCCTTGGCACCGAGGCGCTCTACCTCTGCGAGCACGCCAGGGCTCAATACCTCGGTCCTCGTGAGGAGGAGCGGTGCCCTCAAGGCGCCTGCGAGCGCGCTTGCGGAGAGCGCGTCGGCGTAGTTCATGCCGGTGGCTATGATAACCGCGTCCGCCCCCTCGAAGTTCTCCCTGCTCACCTTGATGGCGGTCTCAAAGCGGTCGTCGCCGGCGATGCGCTTGATGGAGCCGCCGCCTAAGACACGGTGGCAGGCCTCGCAGCCGGAGGTGTCCGGCCTGATGTAGCCGTGGTTCTCAGGGGCGTCGTCTGCCGTGTATCCTGCCTCGAGGTCAGGGGCCTCTGCGACGCGGTGGCACCCCTCGTACATGCAGCCGGTGTAGCCTTTGGCAGAATGGCACATGGCCTCGCACCCGGTATCCGTGGAGTCAAAGCCCGTGTCCCCGTTGTGCGACCCCTTGCCGTGCTTGTCCTTGATAGTCGCTGTGATCGGCATGTCGGCATCTCCGCCACCGCCCGTGCCTGAGACTACCGTGACCTCGATGACATCGGATGCGTAGCGCCTTCCAAAGTCACCGCTACCTGAAAGGTACTCTTCTTCGGTAAGCCCAAGGAAAAACCGCGAACCAACCGGCTGGGTCTCCGCACTTGCAACCACCTGGCCAGCGGTGCTCCCTACCGGGATGGAGTTAATTCCAAGCCAGTCAAAGGAGATCGCCGGGGCGACCAGGACTGCATCAGCAGTCGATGTAGTCTCTCTTTCTGTGGCCGGATAGAAGTAGCGATCCTCATTGAGCGTCTCGTAAGTGGGCGAATAGCTGCCGTAAGGGCCGTCACCGCAAGTGAACGCAAGCGTCGAGCCCTCGTCCCAGTTGGTCACGCCGGCATCGGCGAGAAGCGTGCTAATGGACACGCCAGAGCCGACCGCATAGGCCCGCCACGTCCCACCGCTGACGCTATAGTTGAGGTAGCCCTGGTTGTTCTCGTATGTCGCAGTGATGGATGCCAGCTCGGTTGCGGTGTACTCCTTGACCGTGACCGGCTCCTCCTCGCCATACTGCTCGCTTACGGTGAGGACGACCGGGGCATCGCTGACCACCGTGATCTCGACGATGCCGGATGCGTAGCGGCCTCCGAACTTGCCAATGCCCGAAGTGTACTCCTCCTCAGAGGTGCCGACGAAAAGCCGCCCAACCTCTGGTTTGGCCACCGCATTTGCAACCGTTTGGCCAGCGGTGCTCCCTGCTGGGATCGCTCCAACCGAGAGCCAATTAAGGGAGAGTATCGGATCGACCTGGATTGCACCGACAGTCGAGGTGACCGTTGCCTCTGTGGCCGGATAGAAATACCGATCCTCGTGAAACTCCTCGTAGGTGGGCGAGTAGCTGTCATAAGGCCCATCGCTGCAAGTAAGCGCAAGCGTTGAGCCCTCGTCCCAGTTGGTCACACCGGCATCGGTGAGCAGTGTGTCAATGGCGACACCGTTCTTGGCAGCATAGACGCGCCATGTCCCACTGTAGTTGAAGTAGCCTTTGTTTCCCGTATACGTCGTGACGATGGATGCCAGCTCGACTGCGGTGTACTCCTTGACCGTGACAGGCGCACCCTCGCCATACTGCTCGCTTACGGTGAGAGCAATTGGGGCATCGCTGACCACCGTGATTCCAGTGACATCAGATACGTAGCGCTTACCAAACTCACCGACCCCTGAGACGTATTCTTCCTCGTTAAGCCCGAGGAAGAAACGCCCCTTATCGGGCTTGGTCACCGCATCTGCAAGCACCTGACCGGCAACTTTTCCCGTCGGAACACCTCCAGCCGAGAGCCAGTCAAGTGAAATTATTGAGTCGACCGGGACTGCGCCAGCAGTCGACGTGGCCACCACCTCAGTGGCCGGGTAGAAGTAGCGATCCTCGTGGATGTCCTCATAAGTGGGTGAGTAACTGTCATAAGGGCCGTCACTGCAGGTGAACGCAAGTGCCGAGCCCTCTCTCCAGTTTGCCACACCGGCATCGGAGAGGAGGGAATCCACAGTAACGCCGTTTTTGGCCGCATAGACGCGCCAAAACCCTCCATTGAAGTTGAGATAGCCCTGGCTATCCGTGTACGTTGTGACGATGGATGCCAGATCGGCCGCGGTGTACTCCTTGACCGTGACCGGTGCGTCCTCGCCATACTGCTCGCTTATGGTAAGAACGATCGGGCCATCGTCCGCCGCAGCCTGTTGTATCGACCATGGCGATGAGAGCGTGATGGCCAGACACAGGAACACCATCATGCCTCGGAAGAACTGTCTTTTCTTTAGCGCAACTAGGGACATATTGACCCCTCCTCGTACGATCAACAAGATGCTGATGCTGACAATGCGGTGCGGTCGCAAGTGCGGGTTACTTCGCTCATGCGCGAAATCTTTCGCTCATACATTAAGCGAAATTTTAGTATTTGGCAAACAAAGGCACTCAACGTCGATAAGACAATAAATCAGGAACTGGACTTCCAAACGGGGCTGCGCGTACAGAGAGCGTCGGGGTTATTATTAAACCTGCGCACTAGAACAGAGTGACATTGCCTCCTCTGATTGGTTGGCCATGATAACGCTTCAAAGCATCCACAAGACCTTTCGGGTCGCCAAGCGACAAGCCGGGTTCGGTCGCGCCGTAAAAGCCCTGTTCTCCCGCGAGTACGAGCTCATCCACGCCTTAGATGACATCAGTTTTTCTGTAGACGACGGCGAGATGGTGGGATACATCGGCCCAAACGGAGCGGGAAAAAGCACGACCATCAAGATCATGTGCGGCATCTTGACGCCAGAGAGCGGCACCTGCGACATCAATGGGCGCACCCCATGGAAAGAGCGCACCGCCCATGTCCGCGACATCGGCGTGGTTTTTGGCCAACGGAGTCAGCTCTGGTGGGACGTGCCCGTCATCGACAGCTTTGAACTGATACGTGACATTTATGTGGTGAGCGAAAGCCTCTACCGGCGCAACCTGGACGAACTGTCCGCGCTTTTGGACTTGGGCGAACTCTTGAAAACGCCTGCGCGCAGCTTATCGCTCGGTCAGCGCATGCGCTGCGAGATCGCTGCCTCGCTTTTGCACAGCCCAAAAACGCTCTTCTTAGACGAGCCGACCATCGGCCTTGACGCGGTGTCAAAAATAGCCGTGAGACAGTTCATAAAAAAACTGAACGCCGAGCATGGCACAACCGTCATCTTAACCACCCACGACATGCAAGACATCGAGGCGCTGGCGGAGCGGGTCCTGCTCATCGGCAAAGGAAAGATACTGCTTGACGGCACCTTCGCAGAGCTGAAAAACGCCTGTCAGAGCACCAAGATGCTTGTCGTGGAATACCGCGGAAGCGCACCGGGGATCTGCGCTGGCATGACGCTTGCCGACGCACGCGAGGGACGGCTCGCGATAACGCTTGACCCGTCGACCCTGCCGATCCCGAATGCGATAGCCCACCTCGCCGAGCAAGCAGAGCTGCTCGATGTCTCCGTGTCCGGCATATCCGCCGAGGAGATGGTTGCCGCACTCTACAAGGAGTACCGTATATGAGGATCCCGCGCATGCGGATAGGGCGCAGGCGCGTGCGTGTGCAAGCACTGCGGGCACAAACACTGTGGGCACAGGTGCGTGCGTGAAGAAGTACGTTGCGGTGTTCCGCATGCGGTTCGTGAACACGCTCCAGTACCGTGCAGCGGCGCTGGCGGGCATAGTGACACAGTTCGCATGGGGCTTCATGGGGATATCCGCTTTTGCCGCGTTCTACCGGGCCAACCCTGATGCGTTCCCGATGGAGTTCTCGCAAACCGTCTCTTATATATGGGTGCAGCAGGCATTCCTTCCGCTGTTCATGATGTGGCTTTGGGAAAGCGAGATCGGTAACGCCATCACCGAAGGATCGATCGCTTACGAGATGGTCCGCCCTGTGGACTTGTACAGCCGTTGGTTTTGCCAGGTTGCCGCTAGCCGATTGGCACGGGCAGCACTCCGCTGTGCGCCGATCCTGATCATCGCATTCATCATGCCGGAACCGTATCGGTTGCCGCTGCCCTCCGATGTCGGGCAGCTGACACTGTTCCTGCTCTCAGTGACGTTGTCGCTCGGCGTGGTGGTATCGCTCACCATACTGATGTATGTCTCGCTCTTCTACACGCTCTCCCCCATGGGCGTACGGACGATCATCTCGGTATCAGCCGATTTTCTTGCCGGCGGGATGATACCGCTGCCGTTTTTCCCAGAGCAGATCCGAAAAGTAGCCGAGCTATTGCCTTTTGCGGCCATACAAAACGTGCCGCTGCGGATATACAGCGGCAACATCGCGGGCATCGATGCCGTTACCGGTATCGCGTTGCAGCTGTTCTGGCTTGTCGCGCTGTTGGCCATGGGTCGGCTGATCATGGGACGTGCCCTGAAACGGGTAACCGTGCAGGGTGGATAGAGAGAAGAGCAGCAAATAACAGCGGCGGCGGCAACCGCTTCAACAAGTGGCCGTTATAGCAAGTGGCCGCTACAACACGTAGCAGCAGCAGCAACAAGTAGCCGCTGCAATAAGTGGCCACTACAGCAAGTAGCCGTTATCCCTGTTCGCCACTTGCAATATATTAAGCTTATACGTTGCATAGCCCTCGGCAATAAGCGGTTCTGACTTGCAGATTGCCTCGGCCTCTTCGTAGCATGATTCGAGTAACCGCAACCGACCTCAAGGCCAACCTTGGGAAATATCTGTCGCTTGCTCAGCGCAACGAGATACTCATCACCAAAACGGTAGAGGCATTGCCATGCTAACCGCTCCCAAAGAAAAACTCGGCCGGGTGGATGACATATCCGGCGTCATCCCGAATACCAACACCGACATCAAAAAACCAAGGCGGAAAGGCTGGCACAGAAGCATGGAGGCCATGATCATGGCGGACGGCACATGTCTGTGGTTTACTCACACCGATAATTCCTGATGGTTTCCGCCCGACCTTTTGGCCGCACAAGGTGGACGATGGGTACTATGCAGCTTTACTTCAACCTCTATTTCAAGTTCCTCGGCATGCATCTGAAGGGTCAGATGCAGTACAAGGCATCGTTTTTCATGACTGCAATAGGGCGGTTCTTTGTATCGTTCGCGATGTTTCTCAGCGTTTACTTCATGTTCTCGCGGTTTAACGCCGTTGAGGGCTTCACGTTTGAGCAGGCGCTTTTATGTTTTGCAACGGTACACATGGCGTTTTCATTGGCAGAGATGTTCGGACGCGGGTTTGATGCATTTCCGCTAATGCTCGGCAATGGCGAATTTGACCGCGTACTCGTCAGGCCACGGAACATCATCTTCCAGGTGCTCGTGACGAAGATGGGGTTTGCGCGGCTCGGTCGGCTGGTACAGGCCGCGATTGTGCTTTGCTATGCGATCCCGGCCAGCGGGGTTATATGGACGTGGGACAAGGTGCTGACGCTTTGCTTGATGATACTTTGCGGTAGCGCCGTGTTTTCCGGCCTGTTCCTTATATACGCTGCGTTCTCATTCTTCACAGTCGAGGGCCTAGACCTCATGAACATATTCACCGACGGCGGGTGCGAGTTCGGGCGCTATCCGTTCTCGGTGTACGGCGAACACGTGCTGAGGTTCCTTACGTTTGTGATCCCGTTAGCGCTGTTCCAGTACTATCCGCTGCTGTACCTGCTGGACAGGGAGAGAAACCCGCTTTTCATGTTCCTCCCGTTGATCGGCTCGCTTTTCCTGCTCCCCAGCTATGTGTTCTTTCGCGCCGGGCTACGCCGATATAAGTCAACCGGCTCATAAGATCGGCTCACAGGGCAAGCTAGACTGCCTGCCCATTTGCAAACAGTTGGTTCGTAAGGCAAGCCGGCTGCCCACTCATTCGCAGGCAACCGACTCGCACGCATCCGCTTACTTTGTCAGCGTAAGCCCCTTTATGTTCGAACCGTTGCCTTTGATGTCGTAGATGAGCGTGTAGCCCGCAAGGCGGCTGTCTTCCCCGAACTTGTATCTGCCGTCCAGGTTGGCGTTGTTGCCGCCAAGGCTTACCGAGTGCGTCGTTACCCTCGTCTCCCCATTCGAGTAGGTCTCCGTGACGTTGAATGTGAGCACCCACACCCTGGAGTTCTTCGAGGTCTCCACTATGCTGACAAAGTCGCGTGTAGTCGTTACCATGCTGACAAGGGTCACCGACCCGCCTGTTGCCGGTATAACGACCGTCTTCCTCTCGTTGCAACGGCTGCACCCGAAAATGTCATAGCCATCTTCGTCAGCAGCCGCATCCTTGTGATCCAGCAGCACAGAGAAGTCGTGGCCGAGGGCGGCCACATAGTCGCCAACGTACGAGTCGCCGCAAGAGCAGGTGTAGGTCGTGTGGCCCTCCTCCGTGCAGGTCGGAGGCACGACTGTGGTCTCATAGTAGTAGTGGTAATGGCCGAGGATCCCCGCCAGGTAGGCGTAGAGCGCCCCGGGCAGTGATGCGGAGGCGAGGGAGCCCATCTCGGACGCGTCCACGATGCCGCTGCCGGCAGGGATCGTGTTGTTCACGATGGAGACAGGCATGCCGTCGCCGGAGAGCGAGTAGCTCCCCTCCACGGTCCCAGGGGTCCTGCTCCCGCCGACGATGCCCTGCATGGCGGTGCTCGCGGAGGTGGTGCCCTTGAACACG
>WRDS01000085.1 GCA_009779675.1 Coriobacteriia bacterium | reverse complement strand
GGACGCGCTTGAGGGCATCACGCATTCGATCTGCACGTTGGAGTTCCAGAACAACCGACCGCTTTATGACTGGTTTATCGAGAACCTGCCTGTTCCCTCGGTGCCGCATCAGTATGAGTTCGCCCGCTTGAACCTCACCCACACGGTGCTTTCCAAGCGTGTGTTGCTCAAGCTGGTGAACGAGCGTCAGGTGAACGGCTGGGATGATCCGCGCATGCCCACCATATCCGGCCTGCGCCGCCGCGGCTACCCTGCCGAGGGGATCCGCAACTTTGCGGCAGTGATCGGTGTCGCAAAGGCTGACAGCACCGTCGAGATCGAGATGCTCGAGCATGCGGTGCGCGAAGTGCTCAACAAGACGTCGCTTCGGCGTTTCGGGGTGCTCAACCCGCTTAAAGTCGTCATCGAGAACTACCCTGAAGGCGCAGTCGAATGGCTTGAGGCCGTCAACAACCCCGAGGATGCAGATGTCGGCACCCGGACGGTACCCTTCTCGCGTGAGATCTGGGTCGAGCGCGATGATTTCATGGAGGATCCGCCTAAGAAGTTCTTCCGGCTTGCCCCAGGCAGGGAGGTCCGCTTGCGCTCGGCGTACTTCATCACATGCACGGAGGTTACACACGACACTTACGGGGAAGTCGCCGAGCTGCGCTGCACCTATGACCCCGAGACACGGGGTGGCAGTGCTCCAGACGGACGGCGTCCCAAGGCAACCCTCCACTGGCTTTCTGCAGCTCATGCTGTTCCTGCCGAAGTGCGCCTATACGACCATCTCTTCACCGACCCTCGGCCTGGCGCAGACGGACGTGATCTCTTCGAGTCGATCAACCCCCAGTCGCAGCAGACGCTCACTGAGTGCTGGGTCGAGCCCGCCCTTGCCGATCCAGTCATCGGCGAGACCGTCCAGTTCGAGCGCCTCGGCTATTTTTGTGCGGATCCGGACTCGGCAGCAGACGGAAAGCCGGTCTTTAACCGGACGCTCTCGCTCAGGGACACCTGGGCGAAGGTCCAAGCCAGGGGGAAATAGCAGGAGCCTGACAGCCAAGATGCACTGCCGCCTGTGCGCACAGGCGGCAGTGCATCTTGCGCACACAGCGCAGCGTAGTGGCGGCGGATGCCCCTTCGCTGGTATCATGTGGGCATGGAGCGGGTCAGACGGTCGCGCATGCCTTTGCATGTGAGGAAAGTCGGGGCTCCACAGGGCAGGGTGCCTGCTAACGGTAGGGCGCGGCGACGCGACGGAAAGTGCCACAGAAAAGGAAACTCCTTCGTGTCTGTCTTTTGGGCAGCGCAAGGAAAAGCTGAAAAGGTGCGGTAAGAGCGCACCAGCGTCATGGCAACATGGCGGCTTGGTAAACCCCACCTGGAGCAAGGGCAAATAGGAGCGACACAGGCTGGCCCGGCCTACGCTCGGGTACGTCCGCTAGAGGCCGACGGCGACGTCGGTCGCAGATAAATGGCCGTCCGCGACAGAACCCCGCTTATCGACCCGCTCCTACCCGCCTACCTGTTTGCCGCCCGTTACCGCCTGTGGCACTCGTTTACCTGTCGCCGCTGCGCGCTACTTCCACTGGAACATGTCGCAGGCATTTGGAGTGCGATCGCCCTTGTAAACGCAGGTGTCCGCATACGCACAATCATCGCAGGTCATGCCGTCCAACCCAAAAGTGGACTCCGATGGCTTATACCCGACAGGCTCTTCCTCCTCAAGGGCAGGAACCGCCTCAAGCAGAGCATCCAAGTCGGACTCATCTGCATCCTCGGCATTAGGGTTCTGCTCTGCTGAAGGCTCGGCATCCTCAGAGATAGAAGGCCCGGCGGCATCGAGGATGTCGGCATCCTCGGGGATGCCGACAGCATCATCGTCAGCATCAAGCCCTGACCCGCTCGGTTCAGGCTCAACCTCAAAGACCGATGGAGTATCGATCTCTGATAGGGTATCGACCTCTACGGGAGCATCAACAGCAACGGGCTCTCCCGTGTCCGGAGCAATCTCGGTAAGTTGGATCGAGTCACTTGTGCCGAGCAGCGTGGTCGAATGACCTCTGCCACTCGCCTGCCTAACCGCCAGTAATTGAGCCGAGTCCCTTGGGCTTAGAGGCTCAAGGGCAGGAAACGGCTCGGCAAAAGACTCATGGGACCCATGGTTGACTGGCGGCTCACTGGATACGTCATCGTCACCCACGCTGCTGCTGTAAGAACCCGCACCAGGGCCAGCGGGATCAGCAGGTGCCTTGAGCGCAACAGACGGCTCGCTCTTGGGCTGAGAGTACATCCCCTTGACCGAGATCGGCACGCGTGTCCATGGCCAGCCCTGCAGCCCATCATCGGCATTCTCGGGGCTTGGGGAGCCAGGCTCACCCTCACTCCCACCCTCGTCCGCATCCGCATCCGAAAAATCTGCCAGGACCTCTGGCTCAAGTTCTACCTTCGGCCAAGACCAGGGGGCTGGCATAGCGTTAGTGGCAGCAGCCATCGGCTCTTCGGGCTCAAGCCCTTCCGCGGGCTCAGATTCTTCCAGGGACTCAAGCTCCACTGCAGGTTCGAGCCCTTCTAGGGATTCGAGCCCTTCCAGAGGTTCAAGCTCCACTAAGGGCTCAAGCCCTTCCGAGAACTCAAGCTCTTCTATGGGCAGCGGCTCTTCTATAAGCGCTGGCTCTTCGGCAGCCGTCGGTTCGGCATACTTGGCCGAAGGCCCCGCGTAGCCGAGAAGCGACCCCGCAGCAGTCTTTAGGTCTTCATCTTCGGCAGATTCTGCCTCAGGCTCAGATTCCTTGTTCTCCCGCGAGGCTGGGAACTCAAGATCGGTAAAGTACGACATCTCGACGGATCCGGCTTCCGACTGGATAGGCTCGTCGGCAAGTTCGATGTCCGGTTCGATGTCCAATGTGGGATCCGGCTCGGTGTCCATCACCTCGTCAAACACCACCGCATCCAAAGGCTGCGGCAGATCCGTGGTCGGCAGAGCCTCTTCGCTTGCCGCTTCCGCACCAGTCGGCTGTGGCATGAATATCACAGGCGTTGCCTGCTCAAGATCGACCACAAAGACATCAGCAATACCAGAAAGACCGGAAGCGGATACAGACAGCTCGCCCAATGCCTCTGCACGCGTTTCAACTGGCCGCGCCAACAGCAGCTTCAGTTCTCCCTCGTTATCTTTCCCAAGCAAGAAAAACCGCATTTGTTCATCCCAACTCTATGTCTGCTTTTACTTATTGCAGGTGGCCGGACTAATAGTACATAAATCTCATACGAGGTATCGGGACATGTGGCCTGACACATTAACTAATTGCCTGCATAAGCTGCAAAAACAGAGGCTGCGCTATCCTTGCAGCTTATCATCTGCACGCGCATCGCAACCGTTTCAAACGCGCAATGTTTTCCGAGTCTTTCTCGGGAACCTCTCCCGGCATCTCGGTGACCACTGCCACCTGTGCAAGCCCCGGGGCGCAAAGCATCGCCGAGAAACCCTCGTAGCCGATAAGCCCATCCCCTATCCACGCGTGCCTGTCTTTGCGAGAGCCTCGCTCATGTGTGCAGTCGTTAGCGTGTATGAGGCCAAGGCGGTCCAGCCCTATAGCGGCATCCATCTCGGCAATCACCTCGCTCCAGCCCGCAGCGGTGTCGAGTGGCATCCCAAATGCAAACGCATGGCAGGTGTCAAGGCACACCCCTAGCATATCCGACCCCATGCTGGATGCGTCGATCACAGCTTTAAGCTGGGCGAATGTGGTGCCAAAGCTGGAGCCGGCACCGGCACTGTTCTCAAGCAACAGCCGTGCAGCAGACCCCTCCTCGCCCGCAAGGTCATATGCCTCCCGTATGACGCTCGCAGCGCGCTCCGCCGCCCGAGCATCGTCACGCCCAGGGTCATTCCCGAGATGGGTTACCGTCCCCTCGGCTCCGAGGAGGGCCGCCCGGACAAGCTCGTCCGCCAAGGCATTAACGGTCTTTCCGTGCAACACCGCGTCTGTGGTGGCAAGGTTTAGCAAGTAGGCTGTGTGCGTGAAGACCGACCCATAACCTATCTCTGTCCGCCGAGCAGTGAATTTCTTCGCAGCTTCAGGGTCTACTGCCGCGCCCTTCCACTGACGTGGGCTTTTCGCAAACACCTGGATGCACTCCGCGCCGATGGATACCCCATACTCAAGCCCTTTTATGTATCCGCCTGCAACCGAGACATGCGCGCCTATCCGCATGACGCCTCCCTTCGCCGCCACCTGTATTGTAGCGCTCGCATGCGCAACGCGGGTGCTGGGAAGTGACGGCGTATCGCCGCAGCCGCATACCATCCGGTAGCGCCGCATATGCGGCACGGGTGTTGGTGCTTCTCGGCGGGCAGCGACGGCAGGGCCATGGCACCGTGTCACGAAGCAGGAGTACACTCCACCCATGACGAAAGACGCCCCACATCCGCCTAAAAGGATCCCAGAAAAGACCGCTGCCGCAAAAGAGGCACTGGAAGGAGACCCGCACCCCTACGAGGCCCGGCCCTGGCTTGGCCGAGCGGTCCTGCATGTCGATCTGGACGCGTTCTTCGCTTCGGTAGAACAGCTCGATCACCCGGAATGGCGCGGTAGGCCGGTCATCGTGGGCGGTGAGCCTGGCAGACGCGGGGTGGTCTCGACGGCAAGTTACGAGGCAAGGGCGTACGGCGTCCACTCGGCAATGCCGTCGACCCGTGCCGCTCAGCTGTGCCCGGATGCCGTCTGGGTCGGCGGGAATTACACGCGTTACGCCGAGATCTCTGCGGCTGTGTTCGAGATATTCGACTCGGAAAGCCCGTTCATGCAGCCGCTCTCCATCGATGAGGCTTTTTTGGAGGTCACTCCCACCGACTACTCCACGGAGCACCCGATTGCGATCGCACGTCGCATCAAAGCCCGGATCGCTGATCTGGGGATAACAGGCTCCATCGGTGTGGCAACCTCGAGGACCGTGGCAAAGATCGCTTCTGACTTCGAGAAACCGGATGGGCTTACCGTGGTCTGCCAGGGGGAGGAGGCAGGCTTCCTTGCCCCTCTGCCCGTACGCAGTATGAGTGGCATTGGGCCTAAGACGGCCAAGCGCCTTGCCGCTCTCGGCATCAAAACGCTCGGGGACCTGGCAGCGATAGATCCCGAGACGGCAAGCCAGGTACTGGGATCGCAGGGCATTCCGCTCGTAGAGCGCGCCCGTGGCATCGACGCACGCAGGGTGCACAGCAACGACCCCGCAAAGCAGGTCTCCAACGAGCGGACCTTTGTCACCGATGTCAGAGACAGCGAAGAACTCGATGCAGTGATCGACATGCTCTCGGCAAAAGTAGGGGCCCGGCTGCGCCGCAAAGGCCTATCCGGGCACACCGTCTCGGTCAAGCTGCGTTTTTCCGACTTCACCACAAAGACGGTCCAAAAAAGCCTGCCTGGGTCAACCGACGACGAGCTCGTCTTTGCGCCGGTCGCCCGGAAGCTCACCCGCTCGATCTGGACCCCAGGCGTAGGCGTCCGGCTGCTCGGCATTGGGATATCTGGCTTCAATGAACGCGCCGAGCAGCTCTCGCTCACCGCAGACGGCGACAATGCCAGCGGCCTGGGGGCTGGCCACTTTGGCCACGATAGTCGCGCTGGTACCGCCCGTCGAGCCAACCGAGGCGAACTCGTCCGTGGGGTCGATGCCGTCCGTGCCAGGTTCGGGAACGATTCGCTGCGGTTCGGCAGGGAGTTCGTGCACGGTGATCGCATGAGAAAGGCAACCGAGACCGCCGAGGAGGCGGATGGGGAGGGCGCGTAAAGCCTACTGGCTGTCGCCTTGCCCGATATCGTTCGACCCGATATCGCTCGGCTCAACGATCACCTCTCTGGCGACACCCATAGTGACCGTGACGGCAGCGCCGTCAACATCCAGCACGAGCACCCCGCCGATCCCATCGCGATCGACGACCTCGACCATCGCACCAGGCTTCAGCCCCTTGCCGCCTAAATAGCCCAAAAGCAAGGGGTGCTCGGCGACCCTGATCACCTTGGCACGCTCCCCGATCCTGCCATCGGCGAGAGAGTGCCCAACCGTCTGCGCTGCCATAAGCCCATCGGCAGTCGGGATAGGATGGCCATGCGGACAGACATCGGGGTTGTCCAGATACTCCTCAAGCGCGACAAGCACCCTTTCAGACATCGCGTGCTCAAGGAAGCAGGCATCCTCATGCGCTGCCTCCCAGTCGAGACCGAGGATGTCCACAAGGAACCGCTCGGCAACCCGATGCCGACGCACGATCCCAAGCGCCGCAACAATGCCGGCCTCTGTGAGGAAGACATCCGTTCCCGTGCGCTCGATCAGACCCTGTTGCTCCAGGCGCTTGAGCGTAGCGGTGACCGTTGGCCCGGAAACCCCGGCGGACTCGGCAATCTGGGCCGGTTTAACGATGCCATCCTGCGAGAGCTTATAGATGGTCTCGAGGTACTCCTCCAGTGTTGGTGAAGGCATGGCCCCTGCTATCTGTGCTGTCTCGTTACCTGAGGGACAGTGCTGGTAGTGCTAACACTATTTTAGGGCACCTTTGGGCGGTAGACCAGCTTCGCGACCGGCGATTCCCACACGGCAACCTCTTTGACACGCACCCGTGGGCTGACAACCGTTTGAAGCCGCTCGCATATCACGCGTGCAAGGTTCTCGGCGGTAGGGCTGACCTTGTCGAACGGAGCGATCTCGTTGATCAAGGCATGATCATAGTCATGGAGCACGGCAGCCAGATCCGCCTTGAGTGACTTGAAGTCATAGACAAGGCCGATCTCGTCAAGCTCGGAGGACTCGACCGTGACCTCGACGTCCCACGTATGGCCATGGAGGGCACGGCATTCTCCTGGATAATCATACAGGTGATGGGCGGCATCAAAGTGGCTTTTCACAGAAAGCCCATAGGTGCCCGTCGCGCCTGCATCCGCCGCGGGTGCGGCGGCGGCGACGGCATCCGTGTGCGCCGTCCCGACAACATCGACAGCGGGCACGGCCCCGGCACCATCCGCGGGCATTGCATGTACCGACATCGCGGGTACAGCCTCGCCTGGGCCCACGCCAATGAGCGTGTCTGTCTCGGCGCAGTGCCCGCCAAAAAGACCCTCATTCGGAGCGCTTGCATAGTCGCCGACCAAGCAGCGCCCATCCATCGCCTCATTCGC
>WRDS01000084.1 GCA_009779675.1 Coriobacteriia bacterium | reverse complement strand
GATAGAGTACTGGGTGCGCCTCCGGTACATGGATGCCCCTTACCGCCGGTTCCCGGGTGCAAGGGTTTTGGCCGAAAACCCCTGTTTTCCTTGCACCCATTATGCCTGAAAGCCACCTAAAAAGGGATATCTACCTGCGGTTTTATTGTTACGGAGTACTCCCTACATAGGGAAGATGCCCCTGCCGCCGCGCCCTTGGAAGGAGGAGGGGCCTTGCCCCCATGCGCGGAGGCCAAGGCGGCCACGGTATACTGATGCGGCGGCGGCCCCTCCTGTGTGGGTAGCGCTGACGGGGCAGGGGTTATGGCCGCATGCCAGGCGTATAGGTCAAAAACAGTGGGAGTTTAGGTCCTCCGGTCCCTGCGTGAGGGCAGCTTCGATGTCGCCGCCACACAGAGCACGCTATCCCGGCGACCGCCAGCGCACGTGCAAGGGGGTACCCTGTGGAGCCGGACCCGTAGACGGCCATCACGGGTGCCGGGAACCGCTCGGTGCCGATCCAGTCGATCAACAGGCCAGGCTCTGCAGGCAGCTCGGCCTGCCTTGTCTCGCCTGTAGCCGGGATGATCGCGGTGGCGACGTTTGTCCTTGCGTGTGCGTCGATGCCGATGATGGTAGAGTAGGGCATGAGGCCTCCTTTGTGTTTGTGGTACGGTCGGTACCAATCTGATGCACAGACTGATTATCAACCCAACCCACGGCTAACACGTAGGAGGCTTCGACCGAATCATCGGTCATATCTTCTTACGAAAATTCAGGATTAACGGTGCGATACGCCGACGATGCAGCCCCATGTCCGATGCATATACGGCAACGGAACCCGCTAACGGGTTTCCAGCGCAGCACGTTGTTGATGCAGTTTTAAAAGTGTTGCGCAGTAATCATCATCGCAGCTAAAAGATGATATCTGCTCTCTTGCAATTATACTTTCTCCGTCTGTTCTGCCACAAGAATCAATACACATGACTTCAACGGTATCCTCACTCACACTTTTTATCATTCCTTGAATATCATCTTTGTCGCTATTACACAATTCAACTGAAACAAGATGTCGGTTTTGCTGTGCGAAGTTTGATAGATCACTTAATAAATCGCTGCTTGTTTTCGGAATTTTTTCATAGTTTCGTTTAATATTATTCATATTCGATAATAGTGTGATTTTTTCTTCATACATGCTATTTTTTTCAATTCTATATATATCTTCCGTTTTCACTACAACATATCCATCATATCTTCCTTTAGGAGTAACCCTGTCAATCAGAACATATTTATCAGAATACTCTGCTATCCAACCACAAAAAAACGATTCTGTATCATTTTGGTTTGCGAAAACTAATACAATATTTTGCTCGTTTCTACATTTTTCTAATTCCTTTTTCATAATATCTCTCTCCCTTATTATTAAACTCAATCCCAACATCCACCTTTCCAAAAACGAGATGGTGGCAAAAGCTCTCCCTTATTATTAAACTCAATCCCAACATCCACAGCCATTTGTGCCTCAGCCGAGAATGAAAAGGCAAAGAGGCGCTGTCAGCATTCTAATTTCGTAGCAGCACGAACATAATTGGCTGCGGCACCGTTTTCTTACCATGAGGCGTTAGCAGTAAATTTTGCTGACCCCTGCCGGTGCCTATACCATCTGATACTCCTCCTTGGTCAAAGGAGGAGTATCACTAAAGCTATCAAAGCGAGCGTTTTGTTACTCCGACTGCTTTATTTCTTTTTTTACTGCTTTGATTTAGGAGGATCTGTTCTCCGGCCCCTGCGCGCATCCCCTTTTTCAGGATCGCCCGACCTTCTACGAGTATGTTTATCCCGGTTTGATGGTCTTCGATTCGTTCTGTGTTTTTTCGTGTAGTATATATAAACAACAGTCCCGACGACAACGACCGCACATAAAATATATCCCGCCGTAATTAGGCCAGCAGGAATAGCAAGTATAGGTATTGCCTGCGCAAAGCACCCTGATGGGTCAACGTTGTTCACCGGATCCCCGCCGCAGTACTGGTAAGCACTCTCCTCCCCATCTGCTTTCGCAGGATCCTTAGAGAGGAATTGCATGGTGACAGGGTCGTACTGCCTCGCAGAGCAGTAATAGGTCTTGGACTCCTGATCCCAGACGTAGCCCGCGTACCGCAAGACCTGGCGCTCTGATATGGACGAGGCAAGCGATGTGGAGACATAGCTTGATGCCGCCCGCGACGAGGCGAGGGTGGGGTTCCCCCACTGGTCGTAGCGGTACGAGGCGAACGAGCCGCCATCACGCGCAAGAAGCGAGACCACGTCGCCGCGGTCGGTGGTGACCATGAGGAATGGTATCGCAAGGGCGGTGTCTGAGCCGGTGTAGATGCCTGCATAGGGGCTTCCTGCCCTGTCGTAGAGGTAGGTGACCTCCCAGGTGGCACCGTCACTCCTACTCGCGGAAAGGGAGAGGAGCAGGAGGCCGTCATAGACCCAGTCAGTGGTCGTGACCCTACCAGCAGAGTCGCGCACGACGCTTCTCCTGCGCTGGCCACGCGCGTCATAGGAGTAGGTGCCGTCCACCCCAGCGACAGCAGAGGTGTCATAGCTCGCAAGCCGCCCCGTGCCCGTGTAGGCAAGCCGCGTCTGGTTCTTGTTTGCGGAGGGGCCCTGTGCTATGCGCCGCCCCAGCCCGTCGTAGCCGATCTCGAGCACGGTGGGGCTCCCGGCAGGCTTGAACGCGGTCAGGCGGTTGTCCGCGTTATAGGTAAGGGTGGCCGTGCCCGACGACGACCCGGACACGCTCGTTATGTTCCCCGCATCGTCATAATCATGAACCACGGTGCCAGTGGCAACCGTGTACACAGTCCTCAGGCGCTCGTCGAGCGTGTAGCCGAACGTACTCGATATCGCAGGATCCAGCCCTGATGCAGGTGTCAAGGCATCATGGATCTTCTTGCCGCTCTCCGCGTCATAGACATAGCTCCTGCCGACAGGCCTGGACGCGCTGAGCCCCGCGCCCCACTGGCGCTCTAAGCGCCCCGAGCCGTCGTACTCGAAGTTGAAGGCCAAGGGAACGTTGTGGTTGGTGTCGATGGCGACGGTCGTCTCGCGGTCGGCCATGTCGCGTGCAGTGGCCTTGCGCGAGATGCTGCTCCCTATGCCAGGGGCAAGGCTTGCCTGTTCCTCCTCAAGGCCGTTGGAGCCTATGGTGGTAGTCGTCGTGACCGAGCCGTACTTATCCACACGCATGGCCTTTTGGATGTGCGTGTTCACTGGATAGGTGTAAGAGACGGTGCGCACGGGGACGACGGCAGAGGCCACGCCGTAGTAGCCCTCGTTGAGCACGCGCCCGAGCGTGTCGTACGCGGTCGCAATGCCTTTCACGCGAGTTGAGGAGGGAAGGAGCCTGTCGTCGTAGTGGTCCTCGTGGGTGACGTTCCCGAACTCGTCGAACTGGTACTCGGCCTGACAGCCGTCCGGATCCTTCGTCCAGGTGAGGCGCCCCTTGTCATAGTTGTTAGAGGTGACCTTGCCGCCCACGCTCTCGGTGACGGTGTTGCCCAGTGCATTGTAGGTGCGCTCTGTCACGATGCCGTCCGCATCGACCTCGCGAAGCGGCCAGTCGAGCTGGCCGTAGAAGGTGGCAGAGGCGGTCTGCACCGCACTTCCGGCAGACACTTTTCGGTCTGCCAAATCATAGGCATACGTGGTTTGCACCCCTTCTGGGTTCACGCTTGCCACCATGCGCCCGCCGAGATCGTGGGTGTGTGACGTGGTCGCCGTCGCAGTGCCCACAGTAGACACCTCGGAAACCATGTTGCCTGCCGCGTCGTACTTGTATGCAGTGATCTTCCCGCCGGAGTCGACGGTGGTCAGCACGCGCCCGGCAGGGGAGTAGAACGTGATAGACGGCGTGGTGTCCCCTGAAGCGAAGGACGAGGTCACACGCCCGTCTGCATTATAGGTGCTCCTGTCCGCACGCTGGGCATCATAGGCCGGCACCCCTGCGGGCCAGGCACCCGTGACGTTGCCTGCCGCGTCGTAGTCGGTGCGTGCGGGCTGGCCTGACATGCACGAGTCGGCAGTCAGTGTGTTGCGCCCGAGCGCGTCATAGGTGTAGCTGGCGACCGAGGAGGTGGTGGCGACAGAAGAAGATGCCTTGAGGTATCTCGCCTCGGTCGCAGGCTTGCCGTTCGCCCCATACGTCCAGCGGGTGAGGTCTACCTGCATGCCCACAGGCGCGCCCGTATGCATGCGGTACGTCTCCGTCTCGCGCCCGAGCTCGTCATAGGCGTACCGGGTCTCTACGCCGAAGGCATCTGTCGAGGACGTGAGTCGCCCCGAGACCGAGTAGACCTCGGTCGTGGCAAGGACAAAAGGCCCTGCGCCTGTCGCCGGCAGGCACTCGGTCTCCAGGTTCCCGAAGGCATCGTAGGTGTAGTGCGTGATGATAGGGGCGGCACCCGGGTCGCCCGGCGCAAGCTTCGTTTGCTGAACCGTTGTGAGCGGCTTTCCGCTCGGGGCGAAGCCCATATGGTACATGAGCGCGGACTCGGTGGCGTTAAGCGAGCGCACCTCGCTCGTCATCACCCCGGGGAAGGACGTGTTCGTGTAGGCATAGGAGACAGACGAGGCCGTGCCGGACGCATCAAGGGTGCGACCCTCACTTGTGAGGTTGCCGGATGCGTCATATGAGCGCGTGGTCACCGAACCTATCGGGTCGGTCTCACGCGTACAAAGCCCCTTCGAATTGTACTCGTATGCGGTGTGGCCGCCGTCCGCATCGTAGGCATCGCGCACGAGGCCGAACCCGTCGACGCTCCTTTTGGTGACATGCTTGAGCGGGCTTATCTCGGATGCCACCTCGTTGGTCGGGGAGTAGGTGTAAGCCTGGATGCCTGTAGACGCGCTCAGCACATGCGGTGTCTCTGCCGCAGAACACGTGCCGTTCGGCCCCATCACGAACCTCTGGGCTATCGCGACGTTGTCGGTGGCACCGACCTTACCGTAACGGGTCACCATGGCAAGGCCGAGGTAGCCGGAGGCCGGGTACGAGACATCCGCCCGCCGGTAGGAGTTTGACGCATGCCCGGGAAGCCTCACGCAGGTGACGACCCCGTTGGCACCGTAGTCAAAGCCGAGCGTGACCCCTGATGCCGTGTGGGCGATCGAGGTCAGCCGACCGCTTGTGTAGCCGAACGAGAGCGTGCGGTTCGCAGAATCGTTTACGCCGTAGTCATAGGCCACCGTCGGCGTGACACCTGTGGCATAGGTCACCGTACGGGTGCCGCCGCCAGTGCCGCTTGCAGTGTACGTGGCGCTTGAGACCACACCGGACGCGTTACAGTTGACGGTGATCACGTGCCCGTTCCCGGCGGTGATGAGCAGGTTGTTGCCGGAAAGCGTGTAGGTCACAGTGTTGCCGTTCCGGTCGTTCTCCGACTTGAGCCTGCCGGTGGTGCCGTCGAAGGTGAGCGTGTGCCCGTCCTTGTAGGTGATCTTCCAGTCTCCCGGCTTGGTGAGCGTGCCGTAGAAGCCGTGGGCGGATATCCATGCACCGCCCAGGCCCCCGAAGCGGTGAGCCTCCCCTGCCGCGTCCGTGTAGGTCGCGATGTTGCCTGTCTGGTTAAGAGTTATGGCCTGCTCGTAGTTGAAGCGCCAGCCCGGGGCCCAGGACGTGGCAGTGGTGCGGTCAGACGAGTAGTAACGGTCAAGCGCCGCCCTCGGCCCCCACCAGTCGATCTCAAGATCAGTGGCAAAGACCTCTGCCGTCCCCTTGTCGAGCACGACCTGCGCCCCGTGGCCTAGGACGGAGGCATCCTCGATGTCATACGTGGTATGGCGCGGATCGTCGTTCGCGTGGATGGTACGGTTCTCAAGGGTGACCGAGATCGTCTCGCATGCACTTATGGCAACCGAGGACGGTACAATTTTGAGCATGTAATCGGTCCGGTCGTCATGCTCGGTGCCTACGGTCTTCTTGTAAAGCACACGCGGATCGTCGCGAAGGTCTGTGCCTGTGCCGTTCGTTAGATACGGGTTGCCAGAGTAGCTGTTCGCGCCGACGGACAGGGCTGCGATCGCCGAGTCCGTCCGGAAGATGCCCTTGCCCGCGCTCGCCCAGCTTGTGGCCGTGGTCGAAGCGACCTGGCGGAACTGGTTGCCGTCATGCAGATAGACTAGGTATGAGGAGGCACCTGGGACATCTTTCCATGTAAGCGAGATCGAGCCACGCCCCTGGCCTGTGGTGTTGTTGCCGGAGTCCGGGATGAGATCCCCGTTAGCATCGGGCTCTATCCACCAGGCCGACGCGGTAGTGGTCACGCCCGGCTTTGGCATGATGCCGCTGGATGCGGTAGGCACGAAGGCGGATGTCGCCCAGCTGCTCCAGTGGGCCTGGATGTTCGAGTTCACGTAGCAGGCGGCACGCACCCGCACGTAATAGATCGTGTTGGAGGTAAAGCCGCCTGACGGCACCGGGACGGGCACGCTCGTGACGGTACCGGTGGCAGAGGCAGAGCCGACGACCGTGCCGCCTGCAGTCGCGACCTCAAGCTCATAGGCCGTCTGGGAAAGCCCGGTCGGCTGCGCGTACACCCAGCTTGCCGTAGGTGTCATGGAGGTCACGCCTGAGGGGGCTGTGAGCGTGACTGTCGGGGGAGGCGGCACCGGCGTGAAGGAAGACACCGACCAGGCGCCCCAGTATGCCGGGGTGCTTGCGTTCACGTAGCAGGCGGCGCGCACGCGCACGTAGTAGGTGGTGCCGACGGCAAGGCCTCCCGGCGGCAGCGGGACGGGCGCGCCCGTGGCGGTGCCGGTCGCAGTGGCTGATGCGATGGCCGCGCCGTTCGCGCTCATCGCAACCTCGACCTCATATGCTGTCTGGGCAAGGGAGTTCGCCTGCGAGTAGTCCCAGGCCACCGTAGGTGTCATGGAGGCCACACCTGAGGGGGATGTGACGGTGACGGTCGGAGCCGGTGTCGGCGTGAAAGCGGACACTGCCGACCATGCGCCCCAGTAGGTCTGAGTTGTCGGGCTCAAATAGCATGCAGCACGCACGCGCACGTGATAGGTGATGCCTGCGGTAAGGCCCCCATTTGGCACAGGGACGGGCGCGCTTGTAGCAGCACCGTAACCGGAGGCAGACGCAACAAGCGTGCCGTCTGTGGTTGTGACCTGGATCTGGTAGCTTGTCTGAGCATGGCCGTTGGCATGGTAGTAGCCCCAGGCCACAGCGGGCAGCTGCGCAGCGCCCACCATGCCTGCGGGGGATGTGACGGTGACCTGGCAGGGCGCGACCGGTATGAAGGAGGATGTCGACCAGGCGCTCCAGTAAAGCGGGGTGGCCGAGCCCAGTGAGCAGGCGGCGCGCACGCGCACGTAGTAGGTCGTGCCGGGCGTGAGACCGCCGGGCGGCAGCGGGATGTCAGAGCCTGCAGAGCTGTTGGCGCCGGACAGCGATGCGATGGCGGCGCCGTTCGCACTCGTCGCAACCTCGGTCTCGTATGCCGTGTGGGGTAAAGAGTCTGTTTGCGAG
>WRDS01000083.1 GCA_009779675.1 Coriobacteriia bacterium | reverse complement strand
GAATTGCTCCACGCCCAAATCTCCTTAGATGCCGTGCTGCGCCCGCTGCGTTGTGCATCTATAGCATATAGAGTATTCATGCAGGAGATCAACAGGCACTCGCCGCCGACCTCCTGCATGAACGTTCACGCGCCTGACTCCAAGTGCCTAATAGCAACCGCCGCTCTACTTGGGGATAGAGGTCGGCTCGGCACCAAACCATGTCTGATAGATCTCAGAGTACTTGCCGCTGCTTATAACATCGGCAAGCGCCCCGTTGAATGCATCCCGCAAGGCAGTGTTGCCCTTGTTGAAGGCAAAACCGTACTGCTCGTTGGTCTCAATCGTCTGAACGATCTTTGCGTTACGCGTTGGGTCTTTCACGATATTCTGTGAAATAGGGATGTCGTTAACGATGCCAGCGACATCGCCAGCAGACATCGCCTGAAACGCAGCAATGATGTTCTCGTACGGGACGACCGTGACACCCTTGGAAGCAAGCTGTTCTTGCGCCCACTTCTCGCCAGTAGTGCCTGACTGGACACCTACCTTGTCGCCTTTTTTAAAGTCATCGGTCGAGGCGACCTTGGAATCAGCAGGTACCGCAAGCGACTGGTTGGAGTCGATGTACGGGTTTGAGAAGTTGACCTCTTTGGCACGCTCATCAGTGATCGTCATCGCCGACGCCACCATGTCAAACTCGGTGTTTGCCTGAAGCCCGGCGATCAACGAGTCGAAGTTGTACGTCTTGAATTCGACTTCTTGTCCCAAAAGCTCACCGATAGCAGTGGCCAAATCAACGTCGAAGCCGACAATCTTGCCACCCTCTACCGACTCGAAAGGCGGATAGGCGGTGTCAGACCCAACGATGATCTTGCCTGGTGTGAGCGTACCGAGATTGGCTGGTTCCTCGATGTTTGACTCCTCGGGTGTCTCTTCGGGCTCGGTTGTCTTGCAGCCGACAAGACCAAACACAGCGGCGATGAGTGCGAGTACAAGCATGAGCGAGAGCAACTTGCGCATTTTTGTCATAGCTCCTCCTTTGTTATCTCCCCGACATTGCTGGCAGCTACATAAGCTGTCAGCATCTAGTTAGTGTAGCAATTATACACTCGTGTAACATTTTTGTGCAGAATGTTACATTTTATTCATTTTGAGCATATTTGATGCAGATTATCCCAGCACCACCGTGCGCCTTCACCGCTATCGACACATTATTCCTCAGCAGCCAAGGTAGGGTCAGATGCGTCAGGATCGGGGCCGAGTACAGGCTCAGACGCAGGCTCGGCACCCTTGAGCGCAGGCAGGTTGCCCACCCATTTCCGTCTGATCGAGTCAAGTACACCGTCTGCATCAAGCTCGTTCAACGCCAGACGCACCGCATCTCCAAGTTTGGCGTTTTCTGCAGAGACTGCGACAGTGAGTGGGGCGGTCGGGGCAAGCTGCCCTAGGAACTGGACGTTTTTCATGTCTCGGCTGATATAGGCACCGATAACCGCGCTGCCCACAGCTACCTCATTCTCAGCCCGATCCACTGATTCAAGGGCCTCCCGAAGCGTCTCGAACGGTTTGAGCGCAGCGGTACCATACTCCAACTCTACAAGCCAGTAGCTCGAACTCTCCTTCTGCGCGGCAATCGGTGTCACTGGCAGGGTTTCAAGGGTCATGCTCGGCTCAACAGGGTCACTGCCTTCGGCGGGATTGCTGTCCTTGGCAGAATCACCGTCCGCAACAAAGCCAAAGATCCCAGGGCCGTCAGAGATGTAGGTTCCCGCGGGCGTGACCCGGGTAAGGTCAGTGTTGGTGAGTGGGACGGACAACACGACATCGACTTTGCCCTCGGCCAATGCGGTGGCCGCCTGAGAGGGTGCCACATCGACGAATGTAACGGCCAGGCCAAGCCTCTCGGCAAGGGCGGAGGCGACATCGATATCAATGCCCGCCTGCTTGCCGCCGTCGATCCCGCCGAACGGCGGCAGGGCCAGATCGACCCCGGCGCGCAACGTCCCCGCCTCCCCTATCACCGGAGGGCCCACTTTGGGATCAAGCTTGGGCTCAGGCTTTTTCGTGCACCCCGCGCCTAGGGGCAATACCATGCAAAAGCAAAGGACTGCGACTAAAAACAGTCTGGGCAGCTGCAGATGAGACTTGTTATCCATGTCCTTCCTTCCTGTAAGACTTAGGGTGCCTCCGCTCGGCTGACCTGGTCTTTGACCCCACACTCGCGTACTGGAGCCTTTGCTTGATGTCATCTCACTGTCAGCTCTCTCGCCCGGACGCCCGGACGGTACGGCTTACCCCTAAGACGCGCCATGCTCACACGCCGCCTCAGCGCACGTGCTTACGTGGATCCTTTCGGCCGCATCTACCTTGGACTAAGGCTTCGGTAAAAAAGCCCGCAACCACAGACCCGAACGGAAGCAGGCTGATTCTAGCAAAAGCCGAGGAACAAGCCGAGGAACACGGGTTGAAAACCTACCACGCGCGGGCTACGGCGTGGCAAAGGTGTCAGCGGGAAGCAACGCTCGCGCCACGCACGGCTCACCACGCACGGGCTACGACCGCCACCCGAACGTCCGCCGCTCCTGCCTCAAGCAGCAACGCCGATGCGGTATCAAGCGTCGCCCCCGTTGTAAGCACATCGTCAACGATAAGCACGTGGGGAGCCATTTTGCCGCTTACCTGGAACGAGCCGGCAGCGTTGAGCGCACGTGCGCCTCGGCCAAGGGCCCGCTGGTCGTGGGCCCTGTCTCTTACCAGCAGAGGCTCTGCAGGAACACCGAGCGCCTCGGCCACCGGCTTTGCAAGCGCGAACCCATGGTCAAACCCCCTGCGCCTCAGCGCATCCCGCGTCGGCGGGATCCACGTGACGACCGAGGGCCACGAGCCCCACTGCTCGGCAACGCGCTCGCCAAGCCTTCTGCCGAGCACCTCCCCGAGCCTGCGCTCGCCAGCATCCTTGTGCAGCACAACGGCCCGGGAAAGGGGCCGAGCGAGTTCGCCGAGCGACAATGCCGCTTCAAACGCGAACTCGCACTCCCAGCACTCGGTGCACACTAAGGCCCCGAACGGGGTCCCGCAGCGCGGACATGACTCATCGACGCTGAAGCGAAAGGCGCGTTGCGCGCAGCTTGGGCATAGCAGTTTGCCGGGCAGCTCGCAGCCGGCGCACCGTGTGGGCGCAAGTATCTCGGCGATCGTCTCAAGCAGCCGCAAACGGGCACCTGCCACATCAAAACACGCAAAAGCCTGCTGGACACTGGGCGCCTGTCGGCACTCGCGAACCTATCGGCACTCGCGGACCCGCTAGCACCGAGGATCTATCGGCACTCGCGAACCCGCAACACCGAGCGCCCGCTAGCACACAGCAACCTGTGCGACAAACTGCATGAGCGGAATGGTGACCACTGACGCAACCGTCGTCACAAACACCGCCGAGGCAATGAAATCACCATCTAGGCCCAGCCGCTCACCGACCGCAAGGGTAAGCATCATCGAGGGCATCCCCACCTGCAAAAGCACCGTGCTGTACTCCGTCCCGCTCATCCCAAAGAGACGACCGGCTAAAAGCACGAGGACAGGGCCTGCCAACAACCGGAGCACCGCGAGCACCGCGAGTGGCCCCAGGGAGTCGGCCACCGTCGCAGGTTTAAGCGAGATACCGGCCGAAAGCATCACGAGCGGTGCCACCATCTTCGCAAGGACCTCTAACCAGTCTCCAACCAAAACCGGAACCGGAACCGCCCTCATCGCCAAGGCAACGACCGCAGCAAGCAGGGCGGGGAACGCCAGCAGCTCTCGGGCCCCCTCGAAAAAGCCCGCCTTTGTCGCACCTCCATACCGTCGGGCTGTCGGGATCCCTACTCCCACAAGCTGCAACACCGTCCCAAAGACATCATAAAAGACCGCAAACGGGACTGCAGCAGCGCCAAGGATGTTCTCGGCCATCGGATAGCCGATAAACCCGGTATTGCCGAGCGAAGCGGCCAGCACGAAACTACCCGCCTGCTTCTCCGGAAGCTTGAGGAGCCTCGCTGCAACGCTCGAAACCACGAACAGCACCGCAAAGCAACCCCACGCAAACGCAACCACCCCAAGCGCCTGAGAAGTGGGGCTTGCCCCATGCACAGCGCGAAACACAAGCGCCGGGAGACCGGTGTAGACGATCACAGCGTTGAGCGCTTTTGCGTCCTCTCGGCGGACAACACCCAGCACACGCAAAAGAAAGCCGAGGCAGACAATGGCCACAAAGCTAAGAATGGTCAGCATCGCCCTTGCTCCTGCATGTCAGCGTGCGGCTCTGTGCGGCGCATGTCAGCATGCGGCTCTGCGTGACGCATGTCGGCGTGCGGCCCTGTGCGCCATGCTTAGAGCGCGCCGGCGGGCACTGTCTCATGCTCCGAGCGCATCCGCAAGCGCCGTCTTGTAATCGGGATCGGGCCGGACGATGCCCTTCTCGGTGATGATCGCGGTGATGAGCTCTGCCGGGGTGACATCGAAGGCCGGATTGAAGGTATTTATGTTTGGCGGGGTCATCCTGAACCAGGCATCAAAGGCGTAAGCGCCGCCCTTGCGGTCGATCGTCATCGCATGTCCCTTGGCAAGCGGGACCTCATACGCCCCCTCAGAGGTAAGCATGTCGAATGCCTTGCTGGCCTCAGGGCTGCCCGACTCAAACGTGCCCGAGACCGTAAAGCCCTCAAGCTCACGGGGATCGCGCTCCTCGATGACGATCCCCTCGCCGCTTGGGAGGGAGAAATCGACCGTGGAGGACGGTGCGACCACATAAAACGGCACATCATGGGCCTTGGCAAGCACCGCGAGGCCATACGTGCCGATCTTATTGGCGGTGTCACCGTTGACAGCGATCCTGTCGGCTCCGACGATCACCGCATCAACCCAGCCATTGCGCATGATGCTTGCGGCCATGCTGTCGGCAATGAGGGCAAAGGGAACCCCGGCCATCCTGAGTTCCCACGCGGTAAGCCGACCGCCCTGGTTCACCGGTCGCGTCTCATCGACCCACACGTGAGCGATCTTGCTCTGCTCGTGGGCAGAGAAGATGACACCGAGGGCGGTGCCGTAATACGCGGTCGCAAGCGAACCAGCGTTGCAGTGGGTCAGCACCCGGCTTTTCTCGGCAAGGAGCCCTGCTCCGTGCGCACCAAGGCTGCGGTTGCGCTCCTCGTCCTCGTCAAGCATGCCGAGAGACTCCTCAAGCACCGCAGCCCGAAGCCCCTCGGTCGCAAGCCCGCCGTCTGCCCGAGCCGCTTCCCGAGCCGTCGCAAGAATGCGCTCCGCGCCCCAAGAGAGG
Source organism: Coriobacteriia bacterium (assembly GCA_009779675.1). Taxonomy (GTDB): domain Bacteria; phylum Actinomycetota; class Coriobacteriia; order Anaerosomatales; family PHET01; genus WRDS01. Next base: position 2,356 of record WRDS01000083.1, on the reverse strand, counting down.
TTCACCGCCGTAGGACGGGCCGCCGTGATCTCAGCAGCGACCTCGGCCATGCGGGCGAGGTACTCATCGACGCTGCCGATCTCTGCCCCCTCTTTCTCGCTCCAAAGTGCGAGAGCGAGCGCAGCTGCAACCCCGAGCGCAGGTGCCCCTCGGACGGCAAGCGACCGTATCGCGAGGAGAACCCCCTCATGCGTGCTGCAAACAAGCACGTCGCCTTGCAAAGGAAGACGGGTCTGGTCTATGAGGTAGACCTTGCCCTCGTTCCACCAGATAGTGCGCGGAATGCTCTCGATGGTCATGCTGTGTCCTTTGGGTGTCCTTTAGGTGTTGGGCGGTGTCCCTAAAATGTTGGGCGGTTGCCAACTTTGTTTGGGGCGTTGTCAGCAGGTTCCCGCCTCCCAGCTTGAAAGGTAGGCTTTCTGTTCCTCGGTGAGCACGTCGATCTTGATGCCCATGCTAGCCAGTTTGAGGGCTGCAATAGAAGCGTCGATCTCTTCCGGGACATCGTAGACGCCGGGCTTGAGCCCCGACTGGAGCCCTGGCTTGAGCCCCAGGTGGAGCCCGGGCTTGAGTCCGGATTCCGACCCAGGCTTGAGCCCAGGCTGTGATCCGTGCTGTGACCCAGCAGCGCTAGACACCAGGTACTCGGCGCACAGCGCTTGGTTCGCAAAGCTCATATCCATGACATTCGCCGGATGCCCCTCGGCACAAGCAAGGTTTACCAGCCGCCCATCAGCGATCAGGCATATCTTCCTGCCGTCAGGCATCGTGAACTCCTCAACGAGCGGTCGCACCTCGCTCACGGAGACCGCGACACTGCGCAGGTAGTCGATGTTGATCTCGACGTTAAAGTGCCCCGAGTTGCAGATGATAGCGCCGTCTTTCATCGCAGCCATCATGTCGGCATCAATGACGTTTATGTCACCCGTAACCGTCACCCAGATGTCGCAAAGCGCTGCGGCCTCTACCGCCGGCATCACGCGGTAGCCGTCCATCACCGCCTCAAGTGCTTTGAGCGGATCGACCTCGCAAACGACAACGTTGGCACCCATCGCGGCACCGCGCATCGCCACCCCGCGCCCACACCAGCCATAGCCGGAGATCACGAGCGCACGTCCGGCGAGCAGGCGGTTGGTTGCTCGGATGATACCGTCTAGGGTGGACTGGCCAGTCCCATAACGGTTATCAAAAAGATGCTTGGTCATCGCGTTGTTCACGGCCACAATAGGGTATTCAAGCGCACCGTCTGCTGCCATGGCCTCAAGGCGGATAACACCGGTCGTCGTCTCTTCAGTGCCGCCGATTATGCCTCCAAAGCCTCTCTGCGGTCCGCATGTATACGCCCGACCACATCCGCCCCATCATCCATGGTGATCTGGGGACGATGATCGATAGCAGCGTCGATGTGGGCATAGTAGGTGCTTGTGTCCTCTCCCCGGACGGCGTAGGTGCGAATCCCATAGTGGGCAACGAGCGCAGCAGCCACATCGTCTTGGGTCGATAGGGGGTTGCTCGCACAAAGCACGATATCAGCGCCGCCGGCAGCAAGCGTGCGCATAAGGTTCGCGGTCTCCGTCGTCACGTGCAGGCACGCCGAGATACGCACACCCTCAAGCGGCTTCTCGGCCTCAAAGCGCTCCCTGATCGCTGCAAGCACCGGCATGTCCCGATCCGCCCACTCGATGCGGGCCCTGCCGGCCTCGGCAAGCGCTGCGTCCTTGATGTGATGATCCATGAGCGACGCTCCTCGTATTCTTACCTTGACCGTTTTCCGGTCTTACGTCTCAGCCCGCCGAGAAGAGGCCCGCCTGAGCAGCTCCTCCCGTGCGGCGGCGATAACCAGCCCCGCGATCAGCCCTGCAGCAGTGCCGCCTATGACATTGGTCCGCCTTGTGCTCCTCCCGGGCTTGAGCGTAGCGGACGGCCCACCCCGGTACGCGTATATGTTCTCAATAATGTTCGTATTATTCTGCACGCGCAGAATCTCTCCATTTATGTTCCACATCTTGTAGATGAGGTCGCCCTGCTCCCAGCCGGGAGAGAGCTGCTTGCTTTGCTCCTCAAGGCGTCTGAGCGCCTCCTGGCTTGCACGGACCTGCTGTCTGCCGACCTCGACCTGCTCGGCTGCGGTCTCATGCGTGTAGCCGATGATCGCACGTGCCGCCGCGTCTGCGCCCTTCTCGGCAATCGACGCGTCAACGTCCTCGTACGTGATCGCGATGCTGTTTTGCGGGTTGCCGACCCCGGTCACCCGTAGCGCCGAAGCGACATCGGCCACGGACTGGCCGGTGGCCGACGCTATCTCGCTGCGGATCACATCGCCGCTCCCGCGCCGGACCACGTCGTCTACGATCGG
>WRDS01000082.1 GCA_009779675.1 Coriobacteriia bacterium | reverse complement strand
CGACGGCACGCTCTGGGCGTGGGGGTACAACGGCTCCGGCCAGCTCGGCAACGGCTCGACCGTGGACGCGGAAACCCCCGTCCGGGCCGGGGACGCTGCCGACAAATGGCAGGCCGTGAGCGCGGGGATGAACCACTCCCTCGCCATCAGGCGTGACGGCTCGCTCTGGGCGTGGGGGTACAACAACTTCGGCCAGCTCGGCATCGGCATGATCGGCTCGTCCACGAGCACGGACACACCCGTCCCCGCCAGGGGCGCCACCGGTGGCTGGAAGGCCGTGAGCGCAGGGGATGTCCACTCCCTCGGCATCAGGAGCGACGGCTCGCTCTGGGCGTGGGGAGGCAACGGCGATGGTCGGCTCGGCATCGGCTCGACGGTGAGCACGGGCACCCCCGCCCCCATCGGAAGCGCTGCCGACAAGTGGCAGGCCGTGGGCGCAGGGGGCGGGCACTCCCTCGGCATCAAGCGCAACGGCACGCTCTGGGCGTGGGGACTTAACAGCAACGGCCAGCTAGGCATCGGCACGAGCGGCCCGCTTAGCAGCACAGGCACGCCCATCCTCGTCGGGAGCGCTGCCGACGGCTGGAAGACCATCAGCGTAGGGTATCGACACTCCCTCGGCGTAAAAGGCGACGGCTCGCTCTGGGCGTGGGGACTTAACAGCAACGGCCAGCTCGGCGACGGCACCGGCGGGAGCAGGACGGATGCCAACAACAGAAGCGCCCCTGTCCTTATTGGCGGCCCTCTGCTCGGCACTACCTCCGGTGCCCGGCCCTGATGCCGTCATGCCGAACCTGCGCCGAGCATTTCTCGCGAGGCAGCCGGGATATGGATCGGAATATGAGGCACGCGGAATATACCGACGCTCTTCAGAATAGACTATAATAGGTTGACTATCACCGATTGGAGGAATAATGCCATTGCAAGACGGAGACACTATCCTCGTCCACTACACCGGACTTCTGTCAGATGGTACGCGCTTCGAGTCAACTGAGAAGCAGGAGCCTCTTCAGTTCACTCTCGGGGCAAGCCAGGTCCTTCCCGCATTTGAGAAAGCTGTGAGGGCTTTGGATATAGGCGAGGGCACTGTCGCACACATCCCCGTCAACGAGGCCTATGGGCCAAGGGACGAGAACAAAGTGCAGAAGTATCCGCGCGATATCTTCCCTGATGAGCCGGTTCCGCAGCCCGGATGGGTCGTCGAAATGGGCAACGACGATGGTTTGGCGATGCCAGCCACTATCATCGAGATCGATGATGACGGCTACACCCTCGACTACAACCATCCCCTCGCTGGCGAGGATCTCACCTATGAGATCGAGGTCATCTCCTATGGAGCGACCATCGACCCGGAGGCTAAGGCAAAGATCATCGCTGAGGCCAAAACAGCAGGCAACGGCACCGACAAACCGCAATAAAATGACTCGGGCGGCAAATGCCGCTGAGCCTGTCTCGCCTCCCCCCAGCCCGCAACGGCCTGGGGGGTTTGGTGTCTGGCTGCTTGCTATCCGCCCCAAGACGCTTCCCGCAGCTGCATCAGGGGTGGTTGTGGCCACCGCCCTTGCATGGCGCGATGGCGGGTTCATGCCAGGCCCGGCGCTTGCCGCCCTCGTGATCGCATTACTGCTGCAGATCAGCAGCAACCTTGCAAACGACGTCTACGACGATGAGCGGGGAGCCGATACCGCCGAGCGACTCGGCCCGCTCCGGGTCACCCAGGCGGGGCTGCTCAGCAACTCCCAGGTCAAAATGGGGGTCAAGGTCGCGCTTGCCACCGCCCTGGCCATCGGGTTCTACCTCACCTGGGTGCGCGGGCCGCTTGTCCTCGTGATCGGTGCCGCCGCGATCATCTCGGCGGTCGCATACACCGGCGGGCCGTACCCGCTCGGCTATCACGGGCTTGGCGAGGTCTTTGTCTTCCTGTTCTTTGGTCTTGCATCGGTCGCAGGGGCTTACTGGCTGCAAACCGGAGGTGTCAGCATCGGCGCATGGCTGATGTCGATCCCGGTGGGTCTTTTGGTCACCGCCATCCTCGCAGTGAACAACCTGCGAGACATCGAACAGGACCGTGCTGTGGGCAAGCGGACGGTTGCCGTGCGCATCGGCACCCAGGCGACGCGTGCCGAGTACACGCTATGCGTCGTGGTGCCCTATCTGGTAGTCGTAGGCACGGTGCTCGCAGGGCTGCTGCCCCTTCAAGTGATGCTTGTCGCGCTCTCAGCCCCCTATGCGGCACTGACCACGCACAGCACCTACACTCAGAGCGGCACGCAGCTCAACAAGACGCTCGCAAAAACAAGCCGACTCGCGCTCGTGTTCAGCCTTTTGTTCGCCGCAGGGATCGTGATCGCACAGCTATAGGCCGCCGAGACCTCCAGGGCCCGAGGTCGCCACGCCGTTTGCGACCCGCTTCCCTTAGAGCCTATAGGCCGAGTAGTTCCTCGGGTGTCACCTCGGCATTGAGGTACCCGTGCGCTGCCATCCAGTCCAGCACCCGCTGCAGGTCCTCCGGAGCGGGCGGAGCAGCTTTGGGATACGTGGGGACCTGGTAGGTGCTGGCAAGCGGGGCAGGAAGCCCGGCCTTCTCGACGAGGGTCCCTCTGAATGAGTTCGGGTCGGCATTGATATCGTCAACGGCATGATCCATGGCTTTAAGCACCGCAGCCATCGCAGCCCCACCCCCGGAAGACCCAGCGTACTCTGCATTGACAGCAAGTATGGTCTGGGAGATGTTCACCTTGGCCCTGGTGTCATCGCCACCGGGCACGACGTAGGCACCGTCCTGCTCGGCGAGGCTCACGAAGGGCTCGGGTAGCGAGGCCGCTTTGATCTGACCGGACATGAGCAGCTGATAACGGACCGGCATCTTCTTGATCTCTTCTTTTTTGACATCTGATGCGACCACACCGGCCTCGTCCATCAGAGTGTCAAGGACGTACTCGGTGATCGTTGGCGAAGCGCTCCCCACCGGGATGCCCTTCAGATCGGCCATCGAGCCGAACGATGTCCCCGGCGCTCCCACAACGGCAAAGCGCCCCTGCGAGATGTCAGCGCCGAGCATGACCGTGGGGATCAGGACCTGCGTGCCTGATGCCTGCAGGTTCGCCGCAACAATGACGTCGGTCATGACCGCGTTGACGGCACCGGCCGTGAACGCCGACTGTATCTCCTGCGCGCTCTGGAACGTGATGATCTCGACATCTGCCAGCCCGACCTCGGCGAAATGCCCTTTTTCCTCGGCGACCCATAGAGCCAGCGAGTCCTGCGTTGCAAGCGTTCCGATCTTGATCGGTGCCGGTGTGATCCCGCTTTCGCCCTGCTCATCGACCTCTTCGACCTTTCCGGTGTCTTTCGGGCCACAACCGGCTAGCACCAGCCCGGCAATAAGCAGCACGCCGAGCGTCAGGCAAAGAAATACTCGTGTGGTTCGGTTCATGTCGTCCTTTCTTGTTGTAAGCGTATGTACAAACCGTGCAGTCTTGGTAGCAGACGCAATTGGGGTTTTTGGGGCTACGGCTGTAGCCGTAATTCAGCTAAAACCCAGAGAAACACCAAGTAGGATATGGTGCCCCCGGCACGATTCGAACGTGCGACACCAGGTTTAGGAAACCTGTGCTCTATCCCCTGAGCTACGAGGGCCTGATAAAGACTGCCGAGCAACATTGTAGCGCTTTTGCCCTGCACACGGGCTGGCCATGCGGGCTTAGGCGCATGAGCCCCCCATCTTGAAAAGCGCTCTGAAAAGCAGGTGTGAAAGCAGGTGCGTCACTCGCAAACGTCGTGTGGGCTGGCTGATGTATTTTTCCTTTCAGTGAACACATCAAGCACGCGGGAAAGAACTGACGTGATAAGCGCTGCTATGAGCACTGACGCGGCTGAAGCGTCCTTGCCTACGTAAAACAAGAATGCGGCAAACACCACAACCAATAAGGCCATACCAATTGTCCAGTTGAAGGCATTGCTCTGCAACTTGATCTTTGCGTCGGTCAGCTTATCTTGTCTTTTCGACTCATCGCTAGTAAAAACATCGTTCCACTTGCACATTCTTTCTTGGATAGCCTCTGGATATTGCCTCAATACCTCTGCCTTGGCAAAAGACCTACCCAGTGGGACTCATGGGACTCATCCGTTATAGCAATGTCAAGGGACGAGTCGAGCAGCATCCCGCGTACTATGCTCCGCCGCTCTTCTTCTCCGAGAAGCTCAAGCGCATTGTCCTTCCTCCGCAAGCCATCTCCCTGTTCCGAACTATCTTGTTCATCATCGCTTTTGACTTGCGGAGACTTGCCACCCTGAACTCCTCCAGATCCTGAGTCGTATCGAGGCCGAAGTCCGGAACCATCAGGGGCATCATTGCTTTGTTCCGCTGAGAACTCATTGTCATTTCTGCTCCTGTCCTTCCTGTGACTATCGTTGTTCATCGTATCCTACGATCCTTCTGGACAGCTAGATTTGGGAGAGGGATCATAAAAAAATCACGCCAAAAGCAAAAGAGCGGTAGCATTACCGCAGACATGCATCACAGGTGTGCGTGTCGTGGGACATGGCTGCTTGGTTTTCCCCGACATGGAGCCTCGGCGCATGCCGCGTGAGGCTCCTGACGACAACGGACGAAAGAGGTGCATCCCAGGTTGAATCGGCTGTTTCGCAGTGAGCGGCTTCGCGCCCTTGCCGCACTTGTCACCGCTGTCGTGATGTTCGCTTCCTCGTTCGTGGCGATACGGGCGATCATCTCGGCGGGCGTATTCTCCCCCGGGCAGCTTGTTGTCAGCCGAATGTTTGTCGCGTCCATATGCGTTGCGTTGCTCGCTGTTGTCACTACAGCAAGAAACGGCGCGGCGCGTTCGGCAACAGCAGATCATCGGGCAAGTGCAGCCGACACCGCTGCGCCGCCTGCCGTCGGCTTCCGTGCGCCCAAAAGTGCCGCCGACTGGGTGGCATTCCTCGCGCTCGGCGCACTTGGGCAGGGGCTTTACCAGCTGCTACTCAACACCGGTGAGCGCACAGTGGACGCGAGTACCGCCGCACTTCTCATATCGTGCGCACCGATCCTTGCCTCGGTCATGGCGGTTGTCTTTCTTGGTGAGCGGATGGGCGCTGCCGGATGGGTGGGAACGGCAATCGCGTTTCTCGGCGCGATCATCATCGCCGTCGCGGCAGGCGTGAGGCTGGAGCTGGGCTCCGACGTGCTGCTCGTTATAACCGCCACTACGCTTTGGGCGGGGTATCAGGTGCTTCAGAAGGTTGTCGCGCCCCGCCATACCCCGTTGGAACTCGCGGGATGGCCGGTCTGGATCGCGTTTGCAGCGCTGCTGCCGTTTTTTGCAGCGGGACTGCCTGACGCGATACGCAGCGCACCGGCACCAGCGCTCTGGGCGGTGGTGTGGCTCGGTGCCTTTGCAACGGTCGCCGGCTTCCTTGCGTGGTCGTATGCGATCAAAAGGCTGCCTGTGGTCGTCTCGTCAAACGCGCTTTTTGGTGTCCCGGTCGCTGCGTTCCTCATCGCACTGGTTTTTCTTGGCGAGGTGCCGGCTCCGCTCACGTTCGTGGGAGGAGCGGTGGTGGTCGGCGGTGTCGTGCTCGCCCAGAGCGTCGGACGTGCCGAGAAGTCGGATGCGCTGCCGCAGTGAGCGACTAAGCCCGCATAGGGCTCGGTTGCAGGGTGATGCAGTAATGTGCCAGTAGCGCAGATAAAAATACAGAGGGAGAATAGCTGAGTGGCAAAAGGGAACACCGCCGATGTCGGCTTTGAAAGTCAGATATGGAAGGCCGCCGACACCCTGCGCGGCAATATGGACGCATCCGAATACAAGCACGTTGTCCTCGGCCTTATTTTCCTCAAATATATCTCGGACAGATTCGAGGAGCGTTACAAAACGCTTGTAGATGAGGGCGGCGGTTTTGAGGAGGACAGGGACGAGTACGCGGTAGATAACATCTTTTTCGTACCGGCCGAAGCTCGTTGGGCGATTATCGCCGACACAGCGCATAAGCCGGAAATCGGCACGGTGATCGATAACGCTATGCGAGCCATTGAGCGCGAAAACCGTCGTCTAAAAGACATTTTGCCCAAGAATTACGCTCGGGAAGAACTCGACAAGCGGCGGCTTGGCGATGTGGTAGACCTCTTCACCAACATCAAAATGATAGAGCATGGCACGGACAAGGATATCCTTGGACGCACTTATGAATACTGCCTCTCCAAATTTGCCGAGCAAGAAGGCAAACGTGCTGGGGAGTTCTACACACCATCATGCGTAGTGCGGACGCTTGTCGAGGTGCTTCAGCCATTTCAAGGCCGTGTGTACGATCCTTGCTGTGGTTCCGGTGGCATGTTCATCCAGTCAGCGGAGTTTGTGGGCAACCATTCGGGCAACATTGGAAATCTATCGATATACGGTCAGGACTCGAATCCGACCACCCGCAAGATGGCGCTGATGAATTTGGCCATTCGGGGCATCGAGGGCGATCTCGGTAAATACAATGCCGACACGTTCTATAATGACCTGCATCCACGACTCAAAGCTGACTTCATCCTTGCAAACCCGCCGTTCAATCTCAAGGACTGGAATAACGGCTCGCTCGACGATGACCAGCGGTGGAAGTATGGTCTGCCGCCATCTGGAAACGCCAACTTCGCCTGGCTCCAGCACATGATTTATCATCTCGCGCCAAACGGCAAAATCGGCATGGTACTGGCCAACGGTTCACTCTCATCACAAAGCGGTGGTGAAGGTAACATCCGTCGCAAGATCGTGGAGGACGACCTTGTTGAGGGCATTATCGCCATGCCGACACAACTGTTCTACACCACGCAGATCCCTGTATCGCTCTGGTTCATCAGTCGCAACAAAGCAGAAAAAGGCAAGACGCTCTTTATCGACGCACGCAAGATGGGCTCGATGGTCAACCGCCGCCTGCGTGAGATGACCGCTGAAGACATAGCTAAAATAGCGACAACTTTTGAGGCGTTCAGCGACGGGGCGCTTGAAGACGTGAAGGGCTACTGTGCCGCCGTGACCACCGAGGAAATCGCCAAGCAAGATTACATTCTCACGCCAGGACGGTATGTCGGCATTGAGGAACAGGAGGAGGACGGCGAACCCTTTGAGGAAAAGATGGCGCGGCTGACAAGCGAGCTTTCGGAGATGTTCAAGCGCTCCCATGAGCTGGAGGACGAAATCCGCAAAAGACTGGGAGCGATAGGATATGACATCTAAACTCTCTGACCTTTGCTACTTCGCTGACGGGCGAGTTGCCGTCGTCGATTTGGACTTGGATACTTACGTTTCCACGGAAAATATGCTCACCAATAAGGAGGGCATCGCGCGTTCGGCGGGATTGCCGACGGCGAATCAGACACAAGCTTACCAAGCGGAGGACGTGCTGGTTTCCAATATCCGTCCCTATTTCCGAAAGATTTGGCTTGCCGACCGTGACGGCGGTTGCTCGAATGATGTCCTTGTGCTGAGAGTAAAGAAAACTTGCTATCCGGGCTTCCTTTACTATCTGCTATCGGATAACAACTTCTTTGACTATGCCACAGCAACGGGCAAAGGGACGAAAATGCCACGGGGCGACAAAGGCGCGATAATGCGTTATGCCGTCCCTGATGTGCCGCTTGACACGCAAATTGGGATTGCAAACACCCTTTTCGCCTTCGATGCTCGGATTGCAGAAAACAAGAAGATAAATCATCATTTAGCGGT
>WRDS01000081.1 GCA_009779675.1 Coriobacteriia bacterium | reverse complement strand
GGGTCTTCGGGGCCAGACTGGGGCCAGGCGGTCGTTCTCGCGTGATGAGCGGTATCAGGCCTGACTATAATCTGACGGGAATTTGGGTGTGAATCCGTTTGAAGTGTGAAGTGATTGACAATCTATAGAATCTCAAGTATTCTATAGATATAAAGAATGCTTGAGATTGGGTCGCTATGAATCTTGCTACTGTTTCGGCTAACGGTCAAATAACCGTCCCTGTTGAAATCCGTCGCCGTCTTAACCTCAAGGCTGGCGATAAAGTACTGTTTTTGTGTAAGCAAGATGGGGAGATTCTCGTAAACAACGCTGCAGCACTTGCTTTACAGAATGCGCAAGCGGCTGTTGCTGGCTCACAGTTCAGTGAAGATGAAGTGCTGGCCGAAGTCATGCGTGTTCGTTACGGTGATAGTTGATTATGCGAGTGATGATAGACACCAATGTATTGATTTCTGCGATATACAACCCCAATTCATTACCAGCTCAGGTCGTGCAGTTTGTTGAGGATGCGCACATTCCTGTACTAAGTGAGTACATCGTGGATGAATGCCGTGCTGTCATTAACCGCAAGTTCCCTCACCATCTATCCGCGCTTGAGGTTTTGCTCGTTGGGCTTAATCCAGAAATTGTGCCTAGTACTTTGCGTCAACTAAATAATGGGGTACAGGCTATGAAGACATGCCCTCGCATCCTCTGTGGCGAACTGCCACTTGACGGTGCCGCCTCCGTTGTTCCTGCCGCTCTGCCATGCAAGCAGCTCGCTGTTCAAGGTGTCGATGTCGTCTATCCGCCGGTCGAGGCACTGCCTGCCTAAGACGGACAGCTCGATCTCGGCGATGTTCAGCCAGCTGCCGTGCTTGGGGGCGTAGTGGATCTCGAGGCGCTTTGCGTACGAGAGCGCCTCGGCAGGAGGGAACGCCTGATAAAGCGATGCGATGCCGTGGGTGTTCAAGTTGTCCATGACGAGCACGACCTTCTCCGCACCGGGATAATCAACGGTGAGCAGCTCTTTTACTTGGCCCGCCCAGTCTATGCGGGTCCGTCGCGGCAGGGCGGATGCACGGCGCCAGGGCCGGAGCGGCTCTGTCCAGATGAATATCGAGCAGGTCCCGTGGCGCACGTACTCGCCGTCCTCTTTGCGTACCGGCCTCTCCTCGCTCATCAGGATCGTCTCGCGGGCGTCTGAGAGCAGCTGGTAGGGCTTCCCGTCCATGCACACGACCGGGAACCGTGCATCGTGCGGACGGTGGTAGACCTCAAGGACGTCCTCCATGGCGGCCACGAACGCGGCATCCTCTTTCGGCGGGATGCACCAGCATCTCCTCAGGTGAGGCTTAAGCGGTGTTTTTTTAAAAGGCGGCCTATCGTGTTGTCAGAGAGGTCAGGTATGTCCTCGATGGAGACGAGGGCGTCTTCCATGAGCCGGAGCGTCCAGCGTGCGTGGCCGACAGGCGGGCTCGAGCAGGCGATCTGTATGATGCGGGCCTCCACCTCCCCGGTCACCTTGGCAGGCACCGGTGGCGTCATGCGCCTTTTCCGCGCCAATGCCTCCTCGAGGCCGCCATGGCAAAACGCCTTCGCGGTCTTGCGTATCGTCGACGATGAGCACTTGAGCACGGACGCGATCTCCTCTTGCTCCTTTACGGGCCCCGTGTTCTCGTCGAGTGCGAGCAGGATATGTGCACGCGTCCGTATCTGGTTGGAGAAGTCCCCTCTGCCGGTGACCTCCCGTAACGTCTTGCGGTCCCCAGGGGAAAGGAATACCAGGTCGTACTTCGGCTTCATGCCGACCACTCCTCTCTAGGCGCTAGCGACAGGAGTGATTATATCAGTTACTTTAGTTGACGCATAGTACTAGTGCGGACGCTGCTGAAATTACATTGGACGATCCAAAAGATCAGTCTATTCTGAACTCTGCCATAGCTTCAGAAGTAGATATTTTAGTCACTGGCGATAAGGGCTTCTTCGATTTAGGAATCAAGCATCCTCAAGTTGTAACCCCAGCGGAATTTCTCAAGCTAACTGCTTGATCCAAACCGGCTGGCGCATAAAACCGTTTGTCTTACGCCGCTCACGCCTCCTATCTCAATTCGATGTCTTACTTTTGTCTATCAGTCTTACTAAAACCGCTTGTCTTACGCGGGTTAGAAACTGATTGGAAACTGGTTTGAGCGTTCCTCCATGGTGTATGCAAGGAGGTGCTAGGCCATGGCAGGAAAAAGCGGAGCAGGCACCAGCGGAGCAGGTGTCAACAGGGCAGGTGCCAACAGGGCAGGAGTCAGCAGACGGCTGGGGACGCGGGGAGAGGACGCCGCCGCCGATTATCTTGCTCGGGTAGGGATGAGGGTGGCCGAGCGCAACTGGCGTTGCGTGCTGGGCGAGATCGATATTGTTGCGCGTGACGGCAAAATGATCGTGTTTGTTGAGGTCAAGACGCGAAAGAGCCTCACTGCTGGCTCGGCAGAAGAGGCAGTTTGCTTGGCCAAACAACGGCAGTACAGCAGGCTTGCGGCGGTCTACCTGCAGGATCATGGGTGGCTGGATGCCGAGGTACGCTTCGATGTCATTGCCGTCACCGTCCTTTCGAAGGACCGGGCCAGGCTCCGGCACATCCGCAACGCGTACGTTTGCGGCGTGGAGTTGGAATAGTGGGGCAGTGTCGGGTCACGACCGCCACCATCCTTGGAGTACAGGCTATTCCTGTTGATGTGGAGGTTGACGTAGGCCCAGGCCTCCCGTCCTTTTCCGTTGTGGGTCTTCCGGATATCGCAGTCATCGAGGCTCGGGAGAGGGTGCGCTCGGCTCTGCGGGCCTCCGGGTATACCGTCCCCTCGGCCCGGATCGTTGTGAACCTGGCACCTGGGCCGCTCAGGAAGCATGGGACGGGCTTCGATCTGCCGATCGCCCTCGGCCTGCTGGTAGCGACTGGGCAGTTGCCGCCAGGATTGCTCAGCGGCGTTGCGGCAGTAGGCGAGCTGTCTCTAGATGGTGGGGTCAGGGAGGTGCCGGGCGTCATTGCGCATGCATTGGCGGCTCGTAGCGCAGGACGCTCGTTGCTGGGGCCGGTAAACGAGGTGGTCGCACAGGCGGTGAGGGGGCTTTGCTATCTGCCGCTTGCAAAGCTTGGCTATCTGCGCCGAGGCCTGCCGGCACCGGCAGCCCCATGCGCTGTGGCATATCCAGCAAGGCGGTACGAGGAGGGTAGTGACTTTCACGATGTGGTCGGCCAGGATCTGGCGGCCCGTGCTCTTTTGGTCGCTGCTGCCGGTGCGCACAACGTCTTGATGATCGGGCCTCCCGGCTCCGGAAAGACCATGCTGGCCAGGGCCATGACGTCTATCCTGCCTCCACTCACCAGTGAAGAACGGATCGAGACGGCGCTTGTGCAGTCGGTTGCAGGCATGGACATACGGTGCGCGCTTTCGGGGCAAAGGCCGTTTCGCGCACCACACCATTCCGCGTCGATCGCTGGGCTTATCGGCGGCGGGACCAATCCGGCTCCTGGTGAGGTCTCGCTAGCCCACAACGGCGTTCTATTCCTTGACGAGATGCCGGAGTTCGGGCCTGCCGCCCTCCAAAGCCTCAGGCAGCCTATCGAGGATCAGAAAGTCGTGATTGCGCGTGCGCAAGGACGGATCACATTCCCTGCAAGTTTCTCGCTCGTTGGGGCGGCTAATCCCTGCCCGTGCGGTTTTCTGGGGGACCCAGGTCGACCGTGCACGTGCACACCTCAGGCAATCAATCGCTACCGGGCACGGATAGGCGGGCCTTTGATGGATCGGATCGACATGGTCTTGCACGTTGACCCGGTAGCTCCGGAGCGCTTCTTGAAAGCATCCGGAGGGGCCAGTTCCCAATCTTTGCTCGAACAGGTATTGAGGGCAAGAGAGTGGGCGAGAAAGCGGGGTGGCACCCCGGTCACCACGCTATCGGGGTCAGAGTTGCTCTACGCGTGTGCGCTGGACGAGAGGTCTTATGCCATGCTCAAGTCAGCCGCACAGACCTATCACCTGACAGGAAGAGGCATTACCCGTCTTTTGCGGGTGGCGCGGACCATTGCCGACCTGGAGCAGCAGGAGCGGGTCTCTCAGGGCAACCTTGCCGAGGCATTCGGATATCGGGCGGACGGGCCCGCATGAGCCGACGGTTTGAAGTAGACATAAACGATCCAGCTTACCCCGCAGTGCTGGCCGACACCCCTGATCCGCCTCAACGGCTCTACGGCATAGGGGAACTCGGCTGCCTAAGGCCAGGCCTCGGGGTAGTGGGCGCACGGAAGGCAACACCATATGGGCTGGCAGCAGCGCGCATCTTTGCAGGGTGGGCGGCAGAGGCGGGGTATGTCGTTGTCTCGGGCGGGGCATTCGGCTGCGATCAGGCGGCGCACGTTGCCGCGCTGGATGCCGGGGGTCAGACCGTGTCGGTTATGGCCGGTGGCGCAGATATCGTCTACCCGCGCTCCTCCGGTGCCCTGCACGCACGCATCCATAGAGCAGGGGCGGTGATCTCCGAGCACCCATGGGGCACCGGGCCAAAGAAGTGGACGTTTCGCAGCCGGAACCGCATCATCGCCGGGCTCAGCGCTGTACTCTTGATCCTTGAGGCATCGTTGCCAAGCGGCACGTTCTCTACCGCCGAGTACGCACTGGATGCCGGCAGGACTGTGGCGGTCGTTCCAGGATCTATCTTTGCTCCCGAATGCCGTGGGACCAACAGGCTATTGCGCAACGGGGCTTTTCCAATCACCGATGCAAGTGAGTTGCGGGATCTGCTCGAAGCCGAGATAGGCCCGGCCAAGATAGCTGAGAAAACAGCCGAGGAGGACAGTCAGCTGTGTGGCCAGACGGGGGTTTTGGCCGTCGGATCCGGCGATGTCTTATATAATGCTATCCGTGCCAACCCAATGCGTCCGGATGATGCGGCGAGGCAGCTTGGCCGCGACATTCTGAGCATTGCGCGGCGACTCGGCGAACTTGAGGCGGCTGGTCTGGTAAAGCGTTATCCGGACGGCAGATATGGGCCTTGTTAGGGCGCATCATGCGCAAGGGGTGGCTGCGTAAGAAGGGCAGGCGGTGGTCTCGGCGCGACAGGGGGCGGCTATTGAGGCCGGGCAGGGGGCGGCTATCGGGGCGAAACAGGTAACGATCATCGGGGCCGGCCTTGCCGGTGCTGAGGCTGCATATCAGCTTGCCGAGCGCGGTATCGGTGTGCGGCTTATTGAGATGCGCCCGCATCTCACCACGCCTGCCCACACGACCGCAGGCTTTGGCGAGCTGGTGTGCTCGAACTCGTTTAAAAGCGAGGAGCCAGCAAGTGCCGCCGGACTCCTCAAGCACGAGCTCACCGTCCTTGGCAGCCTTGTGTTGCACGTTGCAAGGGAAAACCGTGTTGCAGCAGGTGCGGCACTTGCGGTCGACAGAGGCTCTTTTGCCTGCGACCTCACTGGCCGCATCTCTCGGCATCCCAATATCACGGTTGAGCGCAGGGAGGCGACCTCTCTGCCGACTGCTCCTGCCATCATTACGACAGGCCCGCTTACAAGTCCCGGCTTTGAGCCCGTGCTCTCAGAGCTGGTGGGTGCCGAGCGCCTTGCGTTTTATGACGCATCAGCCCCGATAGTCGATGCCGCAACCGTGGATCGCTCGGTGGTCTTTGAGGCATCCCGGTATGGCAAGGGCGATGGGGCCGATTACCTGAATGCCCCTATGGACCGTGGGCAGTACGAGCGCTTTTGGAGAGAGCTGGTCGCTGCTAACCGCGTCACGCTGCGGGACTTCGAGCGGCGCGAGCTTTTTTCGGCTTGCCAGCCGGTCGAGGAGATCGCACGCACCGGGATCGATGCATTGCGCTTCGGGGCGCTTAAACCCGTCGGGATCCAGCAACCCGGAGCCAGCGGGATGCCCTGGGCAGTTGTGCAGCTCCGCGCAGAGAATGCCGAGAAAACCGCGTACAACCTTGTGGGGCTTCAGACCAATCTGACCTTTTCTGAGCAGCAGCGGGTCTTTCGGCTGGTGCCTGGCTTGGAAAATGCCGATTTCTTCAGGTTTGGCGTGATGCACCGGAACACATTCGTGGACGCGCCGCGCCTGCTTGATGCGACGCTTGGGCTCAAAGACCACCCGGGCATCCGCCTTGCCGGCCAACTCATTGGCACAGAGGGATACATGGAGGCCGCCGCCGCCGGTCTGGTGGCTGCGCTCAACACATATGCTGATACTATCCGTGCTGAGCCCGTGGTCTTACCCGAGACGACTGTGCTGGGGGCGCTTCTCGGCTACGTCGCAAACACTGCGCGGGGGGCGTGCTCTGAGGGAGCATGCTCTAGGGGGGTGTACCCGAGGGGGGCGTATCAGCCTATGCATGTGAACTTCGGGATCATCCCCCCCCTTGAGGATCGGGTGAAAGGCAAGCGTGCCCGCTATGCGGCCTATGCCGAGCGGGCATGTGCTGACCTGCGGGCGTGGGTCGACTCGCGTGCGGACCTGTGGCCGCAGAGCTGTGCCGCAATGGCGGGTGGGACCGGTGATTGACCGCTACTGCGCCGCCACCACCCCTCAAGACACCGACCCACAAGAGCTGCTTGAGAGGTTCATGCGGCACCTGTCGGCCGAGCGGGGGCTTTCCCCGCATACGGCCCGCGCCTACCGCTCGGACTTGGACCGGTATCTTGATTGGGCGGAAAGGGCTTCAGTCGATCCGATCCACATCGACCATCGGGGCCTGCGCGGGTATCTTGCAGACCTGGATCGGGCCCGCTATGCGCGATCGACTATCCAGCGCCGCCTCTCCTCGGTCCGTGCGTTCTTCTCGTTTTTAGTGGCGGAAGGCATCATCAGCGCAGATCCGGCAGGTGTGGTGAGTTCGCCTAAGTCCCCCGCTCGGCTGCCAAGGGTGGTGCCTTCAGCCGTGATCGACGCGCTGCTCGACGCGCCTGACCCTCAGACGCCTGTCGGTCTCAGGGATCGTGCGCTGCTTGAGCTTATGTATGCCACCGGGGCCCGCGTCAGTGAGGTCGCATCGCTTGACATGCGGGGGCTTGATCTTGCCCAGGGTCAGATAACCGTGATGGGGAAGGGCTCGCGGGAAAGGATAATCCCCTTGCACCATGCTGCGCGTGAGCGGCTGCGCGCCTGGCTGGCCTATGGCCGAGGATACCTCGCACGTCCGCAAGCGCAGGATGCGGTATTTATATCCTCCAGGGGGAACCGCCTGTCAACCGATGCCATCCGCCGCATCTTCCATAAGCACCTGGCGGCCACGGCAGCCGAGAACTCGTTTTCCCCACATGCGATCCGGCATACGTTCGCAACGCATCTGCTTGACCATGGGGCAGACCTTCGCACGATCCAGGAATTGCTCGGCCACGTTGCCCTGTCTACCAGTCAGATTTATACTCACGTCAGCAGTGTTCGGTTAAAGCAGGTGCATGAGTCGGCGCATCCGCGCGGCTGACCAGGCCGCTCTGGCGGGAGGCATTGGATGATATCAGGATCCCGGGTGGATATTCCCACTTTGTGGAAACGCTACAAGGATGACAATGACCCGAAGGCCCGCGATGACCTCATCTTGAACTATTCCCCGCTGGTGAAGTATGTGGCGGGGCGTTTGGCCTCTAATCTGCCGCAGACCGTTGAGACGACGGATCTTATCAGTTACGGCATTTTCGGGCTGATCGACGCTATCGAGAAGTATGATCCTTCGCGTGAGATAAAGTTTGAGACGTATGCAATCTCACGCATAAAAGGTGCCATTATCGACGAGCTTCGTGCTATGGACTGGGTCCCGCGGTCGG
>WRDS01000080.1 GCA_009779675.1 Coriobacteriia bacterium | reverse complement strand
ACTACGACCGCCTCGTCGCCTGGGACGACGACCGGCGCGTCGTCGTCCAGCATGTAGGTGACCTCTTTGACGCCGCTTGCCGCCTCGCCTGCGCCCGCAGGGTCGGTCGCCGTGATGGTTATGGTAGCGGTGCCGGTGTAGCTCGATGTCGCATCCGTGCTCGACTCCGGCGGGGTCCCGTCGGGCGCAGGGCCGTCTATGAGGGTGGGGACGTTCTTGTTGGCGCCAGACCCGCTCGTGCCGTCGCCGAGCTGGCCGTAGTAGTTGTACCCCCACGCCCAGAGCGAGCCGTCCTCCTTGATGCCGAGGGAGTGGTACTGCCCCGCACTCACGGCCTTCCAGCCGATATCGCCCTCAACGGGAACAGGGGCGCTCTTGTTGGTGCTATCTCCGCTCGTGCCGATGCCAAGCCGGCCGTCTGCGTTGCGTCCCCATGCCCAGAGCGAGCCGTCGTCCTTGATCGCGAGGGAGTGGTACGCTGCGCTCACGGCCTGCCAGTCGGTCGCACTCCCGACCTGGACAGGGGTGCTTGTGCCCACAGCCGAGCCGATGCCGAGCTGGCCGAAGCCGTTGTACCCCCACGCCCAGAGCGAGCCGTCAGTCTTGAGGGCGAGGGAGTTCGCGCCCTTTGCGCCCAGAGCCGCCCAGTCGGTGCCGGTGCCGATGCGGACAGGGGTGCTTGTGCTTATCGTCGAGCCGATGCCGAGCTGGCCGGAGCCGTTGTACCCCCACGCCCAGAGCGTGCCATCAGTCTTGAGGGCGAGGGAGTGGTTCATCCCCGCGCTTACGGCCTTCCAGTCAGTTACACTCCCGACCTGGGCAGGGGTGCTTGTGTTGGTAGACGACCCGCTCGTGCCGTCGCCGAGCTGGCCGTAGTAGTTGTTCCCCCACGCCCAGAGCGAGCCGTCGCCCTTGAGGGCAAGGGAGTGGTACTGCCCCGCGCTCACGGCCTTCCAGTCGGTGCCGGTCCCGACCTGGACGGGAGCACTCTTGTCCGTGATCGTGCCGTCGCCGAGCTGGCCGTAGTCGTTGAGCCCCCACGCCCAGAGCGAGCCGTCGCCCTTGAGGGCGAGGGAGTGCGAAAACCCCGCGCTCACGGCCTTCCAGTCGGTGCCCGTGCCGATGCGGACAGGGGTGCTTGTGCTTATCGTCGAGCCGATGCCGAGCTGGCCGTAGTCGTTGCGCCCCCATGCCCAGAGCGAGCCGTCCTCCTTGAGGGCTAGGGAGTGGTAGTTCCCGCCGCTCACGTCCTGCCATCCTACGAACCCTATAGCGGACAGGGACGTGCCCCCGGATGCCGCAAGCGCCGGAGCACCGCCGTCTAAGGCACCGCCCGCCCACGCCGTCCCCGGCAGCGCGCCCAGGACGAGCGCGAGGCACAGGAGCACCGAGAGGCGTGCCCGCCTCCTCGTGCCCGCTGCTTTCCTGAAGGTCTGATCCATGTGGTTTCCTCCTTGTGTTAAAGCCAGCCTGATCGCATGACATTCCTTGCGAGATCGACAAATCCATCTTGAACGATATTCTTATGCGAGGCAACACGCCCGCCACACGCACGCACTGGCGTAGAGTGCCGTAGAGGTCCTTCATCGCCGCGAAGGGGTGCGCCGGACTCACCTCAGCGGACACGGCCTTGCAGCCGCAGGTCTCAGCGTGGCGGAGCATCGTAGAGGTCCTTCAGCGCCGCAAAGGGGTGCGAAGGGTTCACCTCGGCAGATGCGGTCTCGCAGCCGCAGGGGCCGTTGTTGCGGTCGGCACCACAGACCGGACAAAGCCCGGCGCAATCTTGTGCGTGCAAAGGGGCAAACGGTGCCTCGACAACGAGCGCCGCGTGGATCGCGGCCCCGATGTCGATCTGCCCGGAAGCGTCAACGCCCCCCGTGTACTCCTCGTCCTCAAGCGGTTCGGCTCCCGGGCGCAGCCAGATGCCTTCTATCTCGGCGTGTATCTCGGTGTCAAAATCGCAAAGACAGCGTGCGCACCGAGCGACCACCGGTGCGGTGACCGATCCGGTTGCAACAAACTCCGCCCCGGTGTTGCTCACGGTGATGCAGAACTCGGGCGCAGAACGCAGGGCGAAGCGGCTATCGCCGACGCTGAGCCTATCCCTATCTAAGGTGAGAGTGTCGGAGAGGCGTATGGATCCGCCGACCCCATCTAGGATGGAGCGGACGTTCAGCCGATAAGCAACCATGTGCAGAAACAACCTTCTCTATAGCTGTAAGCGCTATTGCCGCTGCGAGACCTTGCCTTGCAAACGGTCCCGCCCGCGTTGGACGGCCGTGAGGAGCTTGCCGAGGTTCACCTCGAGGTTTGCAAGCATCTCGTCCGCATAGTCCTCGGCACCAAGGCGGACCTCCCGCTCCTGCTGTCGGGCCTTATCGAGGATGTCGGCGGCCTGCGCCTCGGCAAGCCGGACGACCTCCTGCTCGCTTACAAGCGCCTGTGCGCGGTCCCGCGCCTCCTCAAGGATGCGGTTGGCCTCTTTCTCGGCCTCCTCAAGCATCTCCTGGCGCTCCTTCACGATCCATCGCGCCTGCTTCAGCTCGTCGGGAAACTGGGCCCGGATCTCCTCTACAACATCAAAGATAACGTCAGGTTCCACCATCTTTTGGCTGGTGAACGGCACGTTTTTAGCGCTGTCCACGACATCTTCGATGCGTTCGATCAAGGCCATGATATCCATGCGGATCCTCCCCTAGCGGACCTTACCAAGTTTTTGGTCGATGGCCGCCTGGACCACATCGGGGACAAGCCCGCGCACCGACCCGCCGTGTGCTGCAATCTCTTTGACCGCCGAGGAACTCAAGTACATGTTCTCCGGCACCGCCATAATAAACATCGTCTCAACCTCCGAGTCCAGACGCCAGTTGAGTGCAGCCATCTGGAACTCCCGTTCAAAGTCCGTGAGCGCCCGAAGCCCTTTGACGATCACGTTCGCGCCTATTTTCTCTGCAAACCTGACCAACAGCGTATCAAAAGGCCGAACCACTACATTATCAAGATGCGCGGTCGCAGTTTCAAGGAAGCCGACCCTTTCTTCTATGGTAAAGAGCGGGCCGCCGCCTTTGTTGGGCGAGTGGGCAACACCGATTACGATATCATCAAAAAGCGTTCCTGCGCGCTCGATGATATCGATATGGCCTGATGTCACCGGGTCGAATGTGCCCGGGACTATTGCGCGCCTCACCCCTCCCCCTCCCCGGCAAAGAGCGCGAAGTCGACTTCGACAGCCCCATACCGTTTCGATGGGCCCCTATAAAAACCCTCTGGCCAAACCGCCGGCATCTTAGTGTGATGCTCCCATACAACAAGCGCTTCGTCTGCAACCCTGCCAGCTAAAACCAGCCCCTCAAGCAAAGATGCTACCCGAACGGAGGCGAGTTGGTAAGGAGGGTCAAGCAGAATCACGGAATACACACCATTCAGTCGCTTGGATATAACAGCAAATACATCGCCATGAACCACATTTGCCCTGCTCTGGACACCAAGATGCTCGATGTTTGCCTTCAGCGCCCCAAGCGCCCGTCGGTCGCGCTCCACAAAACAAACATGACGCGCACCTCGCGAGAGCGCCTCAAGGCCAAGCGCCCCGCTGCCAGCAAAGGCATCAAGCACATCAAGCCCGTCGAACCCGTCGGGCAGTCGTGCGCAAACCGCCGAGAAGACCGCCTCGCGCACGCGATCGATGGTCGGTCGGGTCGTCTCCCCAGCGGGGGCCTGGATCCGGTGCCCCTTCCACTGCCCTCCCACGATCCTCATCCGGCGCTCACCTGCTCACTGGCCGCGGCATGGGCGCACCGGTGGCGATGGGCCCCTGCGATCCTCATCCGGCGCTCACCCACTCCCACGCCTCGGCGAACATGCGCCGCAGCTCGTAGAGGAGCGGCGCATGCAGCGGGTCGTCAAGCTCCGGGTCACGCTCTATGAGCGCGCCCGCGTCTTTCCTGGCGAGTTCGATAAGGCCGATGTCCTCGGCGAGTGAGGCGATCCTGAAATCGGGCAGGCCGTGCTGTTTATCGCCGAGGAGCTGCCCCTCCCCGCGGATGCGGAGGTCATGCTCAGCCAGGACAAACCCGTCCGAGGTGCGCTCCAGCACCGCAAGGCGCTCTCTCGCCTCCCGGGAGCGTGCGTCGGATACAAGCCAGACCTCGCCAGGGTGCCCTCCCCTGCCGACCCGGCCGCGAAGCTGGTGCAGCTGGGCAAGCCCGAAGCGCTCGGCGTTCTCGATAAGCATCACCGTCGCATTTGTGACATCCACGCCCACCTCGATCACGGTCGTCGCAACCAGTACGTCTATGCTGCCCTCACGGAAGCGTTGCATGGTCGCGGCCTTCTCGGCAGGTCGCATCCTCCCGGTCAAAAGCCCCACCTTCAGGTCGGGGAAGACCTCGTTTTGCAGGCGTGTGGCCTCCCGCGTGGCTGCGCGCACCTCGGCGATGTCCGACTCTTCGACGACCGCACACACCACATACGCCTGCCTGCCTGCCTTCACGGCCTTCCTGACCGCGGCGTGCGCCTTACCCGACGCGGCGATCGTCGTCAGGTGGGTGGTGACCCCCGCTGCCGAGTGCGGGCGCTCGCGCAGGTACGAGGTCGCGAGGTCGCCATAGAGCGTGAGCGCAAGTGAGCGCGGTATCGGGGTCGCGGTCATGACCAACAGGTCTGCGGCCTCGCCCTTGCTGCGCAGCCCCAGGCGCTGCTCGACACCAAAACGATGCTGCTCGTCAACGATCGCGAGCGTCAGGCGGTCAAATGCCACGCCCTTTTCGAGAAGGGCGTGCGTGCCAAAGACAACGCTCGTGCTACCGTCGCCGATCCTTGCAAGCGCGTCGCGACGTTTTGCCGCCGAGGTCGAGCCGGTGAGGAGCTCCCAGGAGACGCCTAATGAGGTGAGCTGCGGGCCGACCTTCTCGGCGTACTGCGCCGCCAGCACCTCGGTAGGCGCCATCATTGCCGCCTGTCCGCCGCTGTCGGCCGCCGCGGCCAGTGCGTGCGTGGCAACAAGCGTCTTGCCGGTGCCGACATCGCCTAGAAGCAGGCGGTTCATCGGAGGCGCCGAGGACATGTCCGCGAGGATCTCGGCGACTGCACGCTGCTGATCGCCGGTGAGAGTCGGCGGCATCTTGTCAAGCGCGGCCTTGAGCGGGCCGTTCACCGTATGCGCGATGCCCGCCCTGCCGTGCATGTGCGCGTGCCGCCTCTTTGCCATGTACAGCTGCAAGAGCAGCACCTCGTCGTACGCGAGCCTCCTGCGCGCCGCACGGGCCGCTTCCAGGGTGGGCGGAAAATGTATGTCGCGCAGCGCACGGGACAGCGGCACGAGGCCATGCGCCACCCGAAACGATGCTGGAAGGTGGTCGGCGATGTCGCTGTAGTCGTCGACTGCGGCCGCCACGAGCCTCCGGAGCCACACGGTCGTCAGCCCTTCGGTCGTGCGGTGCACAGGCAGGACCCTGCCTCTTGCCAGGCCGCCGGCATCGGCGGTGGACGCCAGCTTCTCGTAGAAGGGGGACCGCATCTGTTTCATGCCAAAGCTGAACTCGACCTTGCCTGAGAGCGCCACCACATCGCCCTCTTTGAAGTGGCTCGACACCCACGGCTGGTTGAACCAGACCCCCAGGAGCGCCCCTCCCTCGTCGACGATCGCAACCTCAACGATGTTTAGCCGGGGCCGGGGCTTTTTTACCTGGATCTCCCTTACAGTGCCCACGACCGTGAGATCGGAGCCTATCGCGGCATCTTTGATCCGCGAGACCGTCGAGAGGTCCAGGTACCGGAACGGGATGTGGTAAAGGAGGTCGCCGACGGTCTGTATGTTGAGGCGGCCTAGCGCCTCAGCCCGCGCCTGGTCGATGAAGCGGGCAGCGGTGACCGGCAGGTCACGGCAGCGGCGACGGTCTACCCTTGGCGCGGGTGCAGGGGGTGCGGGTGCAGAGGCGCAAGCCACCGGTCACTCGGCGGACATGATCACAGGATAGAGCGGCTGTCCTCCCCAATGCGCCTCGACCTCCACATCGGGCAGCAGCTCCTCCACCTGCTCCGTAAGGGCCTCCAGCTGCTCGTCGGTGCAGTCGGCACCGGCAAACAGGCTGAGGGTCTCGGCATCCTTGCCGAGCAGCTCCGCGAGACGCAGCGCCACATCGCCGATATCCTCGCCGACGACCTCGATCTCCTTGTCATCGACGATGCCGATCACCTGGCCGGCCTTGATCGCGCCCGCCCGCGAGGCCGCATCCTTGATGGCATGCGTGACCTCGCCTGTGCGCACCCCATCGGCGGCGTGCGTCATCTCCTCGGCAAGCCTCTCGAGGTCCGATACGCCGTCAGCGACAAGCAGCGCCGTGAAGGCCGCCGGGATTGAGCGCGTGGGCACCACCACCGCAGGTTTTTTCGCGTGCAGGGCAGCCGCGGTGGCCGCCAAGATGATGTTCTTGTTGTTGGGGAGCACGATCACCGACTCGGCAGGGGCCTGCTCGATAGCCGAGATCAGGTCCTCGGTTGAGGGGTTCATAGTCTGCCCGCCCCTGACGACAAGGTCCACGCCGAGCGACATGAGGATCTCTGCCAGGCCGTCGCCTGAGGCGACAGCGACAAAGCCGACGGGCTTTAAGGGCTCGTCCCGCCGCCGGCCATCCCTGGCACCGGCGCGGCTACCTAGGGCACCGGCACGACCATCCCTGGCACCGGCGCGGCCAGCACGCAGCTTCCTGTCTCGATCCTCGCTTTGCCGACGCATGTTGTGGATGTGGACCTCGGCGACCTCCCCGAACTGCGTGACAAAGGAGAGGACCCCGCCCGGATCGTTCGTGTGGACATGGACCTTGTACTCGCCATCCGCGCCGACCACAAGCTCGCTGCCCCCGGCAGCCGAGACATGCCCCAGGACCACCTCGCTGTCGATGTCGGCACCAAAGAGCAGGAACTCCGTACAGTACTGGTACTCGGAGTCATCCCAGTCATCCGTAGGCTCGACATGCAGGCCGGAGCCGCCCATGTCCGAGAACGCGACCTCGCGGATCTCAGAATCACGGCCTAAAGCCGCCGAGACAAACCCCTCGATCAGGATAGCGAGGCCAAACCCCCCGGCATCGACAACCCCGTTCTCGGCCAAGACCGGCAAAAGCTCAGGGGTGCGGCGCACGGAGGCAAAGGCAGCCCCTGAGACGGACTCGAGCGCCGCTTCGAGGCCCAGCCCGGAGTCACGTGCTGCCGAGGCAGCCTGGGCGGTGTCCCGGATCACGGTGAGCATCGTGCCCTCAACCGGCTTACGCACCGCCTGGAACGCTACGGCAACCGCCCGCTCGAATGACGATGCGAGAAGCGCGACATCGAGGCTTTTCGCGGTGCTGACCTCCTCACAGAGCCCCCTCAGTATCTGCGAGAGGATGACCCCCGAGTTGCCGCGGGCACCCATGAGCGAGCCATGGCTCACCGCGTGGCACAGCTCGGCGATGCTGGCATCGCCAGGCATCCCGGACAGCTCCTGGACGACGGTGTCCATCGTAAACGACATGTTGATCCCGGTGTCACCGTCCGGAACGGGGAACACATTGAGTTGGTTGATCTCCTCGGTCCGCGATTTAAGGGCGGCGGCTGCAATGGAGATCAGTCTGCGGGCAGCCTCTGCGGTGTACATCGGAGTCGTCACTTGGGGTTACGCACCTTCACTCCCATAACGTAGACCTCAACCGAGCAGATAGAGACCGCAGTGAGCGCGGTGAGGACGTAGCGGACGCGGTCGGCGAGGTTGTGTGATACCTCGGCTAGCCGCGTGCCGTGCTCGATCACCACGTACAGATCGACAAACACGCCTTCCTCGGCGGTTACGACCTTGACGCCCCTGCGCAGCTTTTGCGCGGGAAGGAGCTGGACGACACCGTCCCGTAGCGTAGGCGATGCCATCCCGACAACGCCATAGCTTTCCAGGGCGGTATACCCCGCCAAGTCTGCCAGGACCTCGTTCGCGATGTATATAGCGCCCTTGGGGCGTTGGGTCATTTGCTCACAGCTCCTCTCGCGGGCGGCTCGCGGCGGCTCACGTATCCCCTCGCAGCTCGCGGCAACGCATCGGCGACTCACATGTTGATCCTCATGAGAGTATAATCTAATGTAGGGTTTCCGGTGTGGCTCTCGGCGCGACAGTGGTTCTCGGCGTAGCCCGATTGCCCTGCCAGATTGCTCTGGCGCGGCGCACGCGCTTGTCCACCGGGCTGT
>WRDS01000079.1 GCA_009779675.1 Coriobacteriia bacterium | reverse complement strand
TAAAATGCTTGCATTAAGTCTGGCAATGGTGCCGCGAAGCATGTGAAAACGCGAGACCAGGTGCCATAAGTCTGGCACTGCGATTAACTCTGGCACAACTTGCAATACCGTTGGCATTCAACCGATATAAGATTTTTGGTGTGTAGGTTCCTCGGCTGTGACAGGCAGCCGTGGCATGTTGGGGCCTAAGTTCCTGCTTCCTGCGCTCAGTTCCTACAATAGGGCCTTTATGCGATCCACGATGCTGGCGGGCAGCACGCTGCTCCCTCCGAAGGCTTGGATATCTGGCTTGGCACCTGCGTACGCGCTTGGCAGATAAGCCTCCCAGACGGGGTGAAGCGCGTCTGGCGCTGTCAGGACGAGTATGCCTCCGCGCTTACCCGTTGCCGCACCACCCCGGCGAGCGCATCGGGGAAGTTGAGCCCTGTCGCCACACCGATAAAGCCCTTGGTGGCAAGGGAGTTGTCAAGCGCGTACTCGGCGATCTTCTGCGCCGTTTCGTAGCGGTCAGCACCTGCTACCCGTCTTGTGGTGGCAAGTCTGCCCACTGATGCCTCGATACCTGCCGAGACTGCCGCAGCAGAGCCCAATATGGTGACATCGTTGATGCCGAGGCCTGAGATAACGCCCGATGCGGTGGCGGGCAGCTCGGTCGGGCGGGTGAGCACGACGGGGATCTTGTTTTGGTAGGCAAGCGGTGAGACCGCCAGGCCGTCTGCGAAGTTGTCGCCCCGGGCCAAGAACGCCTTCTTGGCGAATGCGGCACCCTCGATGTCGGCGACCTTTTGCGCGATAGCGGCGCTCGTCTGGTAGCGGTCGGTGCCCGCGATGCGCTCAACGGTCAAGCCCGCGCCCTTGAGCGTGCCCACCACAGTATCAGAGACCGCTGCCGCAGAGCCCATGACGTAGACATTCTTCGCGCCTAAGCGGTTGATCTCGTCAAGCACGCCGAAGCTCAGCGACTCGCTCCTCGTCAGGAGGAGCGGGGCATCAAGCGAGCCGGCAAGCGCAGACGCCGAGAGCGCATCGGCGTAGTTCATGCCGGTGGCAATGATGACCGAGTCTGCGGACTCGAAGTTCGCCTTGCTCGCCTCGATGGCGGTTTTGTAGCGGTCGCTAGGCGGCTCACGGCCAATGGTGCCGTCATTTCCGCGATCTACGACATACCCGGTATAGACTGGATCTGCCCCCAAGACGCAGTCCAGCTCTTCTAAGGCAATGATCGCGGCCAAGACGTTCTCTTTGCCCGGGTTCCCAAGCCTTATCGACAGGATCTGATGGAAGCCGTCCCGGTTGACCAGGTCGTTGTTCTCAGGGTCGTCGATGTGGAAGAGATCCACGATCTCCACAATGTCTGATTGCTTGAAGCTGCCGATATCAAGCTCGGGCATCGGTTCGATCCCTCTTACCTTGAAGTCGTCTGCCGTCCACACCTTATTGATCCCGCTATAGGCATGCTTGATGACCACGATCACACGGTCGTCTTCGAACTCATCGTCGATAGTCGGCGTGTGGCGTAGTTCTTTGGGGTAATAATCAGGGTCATCCTCTATCGGATACGCAGCAAATGCCTGGGGTACCAGACTCATGGTGAGTGCCAGGGCAAGGAGGAGCGCGACGATTCGAGATACTCTGAGATGTGTTGTTCGGGACATAAGCAAGTTCTCCTTTTAACAGATGTAAACTTCTGGCACCTACCTATGCCGTATGGTGGGATACAGTAAACAAATTTACCATAACTCATACCAATATAGCAACATTTATTCAACACGGGGTCTAATACCCCGCCCCTTGGGGCGATACACCGCTGCTTGCAGCGGTAAAAAATGATGAAATGGGATAAACGCAAGAGAGTGGGAAAGG
Organism: Coriobacteriia bacterium; assembly: GCA_009779675.1. GTDB lineage: Bacteria > Actinomycetota > Coriobacteriia > Anaerosomatales > PHET01 > WRDS01. The sequence continues at coordinate 6,743 of WRDS01000079.1, read as the reverse complement.
GGTCTCCCGAACATGAGTGCCCAGTGCCTAACCATTGCGAATCTCAGACATAGACCCGGGGGAGGCGCATCCCGAAACTGCACGCCGCCTCATGAGCGATGGTCCCCGCACGCTCGGCGACCTCGTCAAGGGTGACGCAATCCGAGCCTTGCCTGCCGACGATCACGAACTCATCGCCGCGCGCAGCCGTCACACCCCTTGGAAGCTCGACCATGAGCTGGTCCATGCACACGCGACCCACCTGTTTTGCGCGACGGCCCCCCACCAGCACCTCCATGCTGTTCGAGAGGACGCGATGCACGCCATCGGCGTAGCCGAGCGGAAGCGTCGCAACATCCGTGGGCGATGCGGCGCGCCAGGTAAGGCCGTACGAGACACCCCCGCCAAGAGGCACCCGTTTCACCAGCCCAGCCCGCGCTTTGACCGCCATCGCCGGCCTGAGATCGACCTTTGTGCGCGTCTCCGGCGCGGGATGGAGCCCGTAAAGGGCCAGCCCGCAGCGCACCATGTCGAAGTGGCTCTCAGGCCAAAGCATCGTGGCCGGCGAGTTGGCCGCATGCACCATGCCCGGATCGACACCCTCGGTACGCATCTCCTCAAGCACCTGCGCGAAACGGGCAAGCTGACGCTCGGTATCCCAGTCATTGGGGACATCCGCGTTCGCAAAATGCGTGAACGTGCCGGCAAGCTTGATCGCCGAGAACCGCTTAAGCCCCGCCGAGAAAGACGCGGCATCCTCTGCCCGGATCCCGGTGCGGTGCATCCCAGTGTCGACTTTGAGGTGGAAGGGCGCGACTGTCTCGCGCAAAAGGGCCTGCCTGTGCAGGGTCTCGGCGAACTCCAGCGTGCAAAGAGCAGGAACAAGCCTGTGCAGCAGCACGAGGCCGACGGTGGAGGATGGTGGCTCTGAAAGCAGGTGGATCGGGGCCAGGATGCCGGCTTCCCGCAACCGCACCCCCTCATCCACGGTGGCCACCCCAAGGTGGGTCGCCCCTGCATCAAGCGCCGCTTTTGAGACTTGCACCGCGCCATGGCCATAGCCGTCGGCCTTGACCACCGCCATGAAGTCCGTGTCGGCAGGGGTCAGCGCAGAAAGCACGGCGACGTTATGCGCGATCGCCCCAAGGTCTATCTCTGTCCATGCCCATCGTGTCTTTGTCATCGGCCCTCCCTGAAAATCCGATCCTCGCAGATCCGTGACCGAGTATCCTCCCGACGGCAGATGGGAGCGCGTCGGGTATGTCCTCGGCGATTATGCCCACCGGGCCGATCCTGTCAGCCGCTATCTCCCCAGCCAACCCGTGCAGATGTGCGCCGAGAACCGCCGCCTCAAACGGCTCAAGCCCCGCGCCGAGCAACGCTCCCACGACACCTGCAAGGACATCCCCTGTCCCCGCAGTGGCAAGCGCAGGACACGCCGAGGTGATGATCACGCTTCTTTCCGCCTCACTGACAACGGTGCCTGCCCCTTTGAGCAGCACTGCACGGCCTTTGGCAGCCAGCCTCGCTGACGAGGATACCCTATCCGCCTGCGCCTCGGTAACGCTTTGTGCCAAGAGGCGCGCAAGCTCGCCAGGGTGCGGCGTGAGCACCGTCTGCCCTGTGCGCTCGGCCAGGGCCCCCGGGTCGCCGACAAGCGCGTCGGCAAGCGCACCCAAGGCATCGGCATCCACGACCAGGGGGCAGGTGCAATGTGCGTACACCTCGCGTGTGAAGTGCACGGCACCGCACGCGAGCGTGAGGCCGGGCCCGAGCACGACGGCATCGTAAGAGCCCGCCAGCCCAAGCGCAGCCGCTGCGGCATCCGCGGCAAACGCGCCATCGCTGCTTGCAAGCCCGACGACCGGGGCGGACACCAGGTGCCCCTGCGCGATGGGAACCACCGGATCGGGCACAGCAAGCGTGACATACCCCGCCCCGGCACGCTGTGCCCCGCGTGCGGCGAGCACCGCCGCCCCCGGGAAACGCACCGAGCCTGCCAGCACGAGCACCCTTCCATGGCTGTTCTTGTGCGCAGTCGACACCTGGCGTGGGAAGATCGCGGCGAAGTCTTGGGGCTCCCACACCTGAGACGCGCTTTTGAAGCGGTCAGCCTCTTGGCCTATGCCGATATCTGCCACGACGACCTCGCCGGCGTACTCCGCAGCCGGATACGTGACCAGCCCCGGCTTCGCCACAGCAAAGGTCACCGTCTTTTCCGCTTTGAGCGCATGCCCGTCAACCATGCCGCTGTCACTTGCGACACCCGTGGGAAGATCCGCAGCATAAACAGCGGCCCCACTGGCCGCCGCCGCCGATGCCGCCAGACACCAGGCAGCAAACCGCTCGCCGAGCGGCAGCCGCGAGCCGGTGCCGAGCAACGCATCGATGATGAGGGTCGCGGACGCGAGCTCGTCTTGACCGGGCGTTGTGGTAGGAGCCTCCCACTCCACCCCTGTTTCAATCGCGCTTCTTGCAGCGCGGGCGGCCTCCCCGCGCAGGTCGGTCGGCTCGCACATCGAGAGCACTTTGACCGTGCATCCCGCCTCGTGAAGCACCCGCGCCGCCACCCAGCCGTCGCTGCCGTTGTTGCCAGGGCCGGTCAAAACCGCCACTTTGGCTGCCATGGATCCTGGTGCCGTGGTTATTGATGCAGACGACCCTGAAACGACGGCTTCCGGCGGAAACGACCCTGGTTGAGCAGTTTTTGGTGCCGTGGTTTTTTGCGCAGATACTGCGGGGTGACCCATGGCCTCGGCGGCCAAGCGTGTGCCCGCCCGTTCCATGAGGTCAAAAAGCGTGACATCCCCGGATTCGGTTGCGGCCATCTCTGCAGCCCGCACCTGAGCCGCGGTCAGGACCCGGAACACCCCGCCCTCCCGTCGGAATCGCCGCCGCCCGCGCCGCCCGCGATCTCGCCTAAAAACTTCTTTGCCTCTTTGAAGCGGGCTGCCAGCTCGGCACCCGGGTCGGCCTTCTCGGCTTTTTGCGGACGCGCCGCGCCTACGATAGCCACCGCCGAGGCTACCGCGGTCGTGTGGGTGAACGACAAGGAAAGGTGCATCTCGACCACGCCGGCTTTTTCCGCATAGGCTGCAGCACGCCCCTGAAGGCGCGGAACCGGTCTCCCGGAGGCCTCGTTCACCACCTCGACATCGGTAAAGCGCATGCCTGAGAAGCCGGTCCCAAGCGCTTTGAACACGGCTTCTTTTGCAGCAAACCGCAGGGCATAATGCACTTCAGGTTTTGCCCGCTTCTCGCAATACGCCCGCTCTGCCTCGGAGAAAAGCCTCACTTTAAGGCGTGGCCTGCACCCAAGCGCCGAGCGCATCCGTGCTATCTCAACGATGTCGACACCCAGACCGGCAAACATCTGCGGCTCACTCAACGGTCACCGATTTCGCAAGGTTCCGTGGCTGGTCGACGTTGCAGTCACGCTTCTTGGCGATGTAGTAGGCGAGCAGCTGCAAAGGAACGCTTGCGGGGATCGCCGAGAGGCTCTCTGGGGTCGCGGGGATCGGGAGCACATGCTCGGCATGGGGCTTGATGTCGGCATCTCCGGCGGTAGCGATGGCAATGACCTGGGCACCCCGGGCACGCACCTCCTGGATGTTGCTCACAACCTTCTCGTACGTATGCCCTTGGATGGTAACCGCCACAACGGGCGACTCCTCTGTGATGAGCGCGATCGGGCCATGCTTCATCTCCCCGGCAGGATACGCTTCTGCGTGAATGTAGCTGATCTCCTTGAGTTTCAAAGCGCCCTCCATCGCCACCGGCACCCCCATGCCGCGGCCAATGAAGAGCATGCTCGCCGAGTTGTAATACTCATCGGCACATCGCTCGATTGCAGGGGCCTCGGCAAAAATGGTCTCGATAGCCGCCGGTATCACGCAGATCTCGTCCCACAGATAGCGGGTGCGCTCATCATCGAGCGTCCCTTTGACCTGCGCAAGCTTAAGGGCGAGCACCGTGAGTGCGGCGATCTGCGCCGTGAACGTCTTTGTCGCCGCGACACCGATCTCCGGGCCGGCATGCGTGTAAAGCACCCCATCCGCCTCACGCGTGACCCTGCTGCCGACCACATTGGTGATCGCGATGACCTTTGCCCCGCGCTCACGCGCCTCCCGAACACCCGCAAGCGTGTCGGCAGTCTCGCCTGACTGGGTGATAGCCACGACCAGGGTCTCGTCGTCGATGATCGGGTCGCTGTAACGGAACTCGCTTGACACTTGTACCTCGACAGGCATGCGCGCCCACTGCTCGATAAGCGTTTTTGCTACAATCCCCGCGTGATAGCTCGTGCCGCACGCGATGATGAAAACGCGGGAGAGCGCGAGGGCCTCCTCTTCTGACATCACAAGCTCCGAGAGCTGAACCTGCCCGTCGACAAACCTGCCCCGCAGCGTCTCGCGTATCGCTTTGGGCTGCTCGTATATCTCCTTGAGCATGAAATCCTCGTAGCCGCCCTTCTCGGCAGCCTCGAGGTCCCACTCGACATGCATGATCTCGGTCTCAGACTCGGCCACCTCGGAGCCGTCCTCGTCAAAGATACGAACCGCATCCGCCGAGACAAGCGCGATCTGGCCGTCGTGCAGCGGAATAACCTCGCGAGTGTACTCGAGGACAGCAGGGATATCGCTCGCGACGATGTTCTCGCCCTCGCCCTTGCCCACTATAAGCGGGGAGTCCTTCCGCGCCGCAACGATCTCACCAGGGTGGTCGCGATGTAGGACACCGAGCGCGTAACTGCCCTCAAGCCGAGCAACGGCCTTGGAGGTGGCCTCAACGAGATCGCCCGCGTAATAGCTCTCCACCAGGTGGGCTATCACCTCGGTGTCGGTCTCGCTGCTCAACACATGGCCGGTTGTCGTAAGCTCGGTACGCAGCTCGATATAGTTCTCGATAATGCCGTTGTGCACAACCGCAATGCGCCCGGAGCAATCCGCATGCGGATGCGCGTTGCCCTCGCTCGGCCGGCCATGCGTCGCCCAACGCGTGTGCCCGATCCCCGTCACTCCCTCGGCAGGAGATGCCTCCAGAGCGTTGACCAGGTTGGCAAGCTTGCCGACACGGCGCACCACATTGAGCTCGCCGTTTTCGATGACCGCAATCCCCGCCGAGTCATATCCCCGGTACTCCAGCCGAGCAAGACCGCCGAGAAGAACCTGCGCAACCGATTTTGAGCCTACGTACCCGACTATTCCGCACATGGTTTGTCCTAGTCTTCCGGATTGACAGCATTATTGTACCAGCGGCGCGCACCTGGTATGGAAACGTTGCGTTGACGGATACGGGCTGCGCCCCTCAACTTGGGATCGCAACCCGTATCCTTGTTGGCTTTACCGCTGTCTTGCAGCCTTGCTGACCCTTACGCTGACCCTTAAGGTGCCATGGCCTCAGTCCAGCAAAAGACCCTGTAGCGTGCTCATGACACCGTCGGTAACCACATTCGACCCGCCATAGACCTGGATATCAGGCTTGATGCCTGCATACGTGCTCGGCAGATAGCTAAGCCAATTTGAAGAGAGCGTGCTGTTTGTGGTCAGGATCAGCACGCCGCCGCGCTCCCCTGTCGCCACGCCGCCGGTGAGAGCATCTGGGAAGTTCTGCCCTGTGGCAACTCCAAGAAAACGCTTAGTGGCAAGGGAATTGGTAAATGCGTAGGTGGCGATCTCTTGCGCGGTCTCGTAGCGGTTTGCACCAGCAACGCGCCTGACCGTCGGACTTGTGTCAATGCCTCTCACCGAGTCCTCGACACCTGCCGAGACCGCAGCGGTAGAGCCGAGAACCGTGACATCGCGTACCTCGAGGCCGATAATGACATCAGAGGCATACGTGGAGAGTGCTGTCGGGCGGGTCAGAAGCACCGGGATCTTATTGATGTACGCAAGAGGCGATCCCGACAGGCCGTCCGCAAAATCATCCCCGCGGGCAAGAAGCACTTTTTTGGCGAAGCCTGGGCCCTCAAGTACCGCGACTTTCTTAGCGACCTCGGCACTCGTGGCATAACGGTCGGGACCGCCGATGCGCTCGATATTGAGCCCCGCGTCCTTGAGAGAGGCCTCAACCCCTTGGGATACCGCAGCAGTCGAGCCCATGATGTAGGCTTTTTTCGCCTCTAGGCGTTTGATCTCCCCCAAGACCCCGGGGCTTAAGGTATCCGGCTTTGTAAGAAGCAAGGGAGCCTTAAGCGAACCGGCAAGGGCGGATGCAGACAAGGCATCTGCGTAGTTCGCGCCTGTGGCGATAATGACGGCCTCGGCTTTATTGAAGTTCCTCCGAGAGGCATCAAGTCCCGTTTCGTAACGATCGGCACCGTAGACGCGAATAATAGAACCGCCGTGCATGCCTTCGGAGACGACCTCAAAGGTGACCATGTTATGTGAGATCTCTTCGTTGTTGTCTTTGTCGGTCGCCCAGAACTCGAGCGTGTGGGTCTCTTCACTTGAAACGATGACGATCGCAATATCCCCATCGACCACAACCGGCTGGCCACCGTCAAGGATGTAGGTTATAAAGCCGATGCCTGAGCCGTTTGCGCTACTGGCGGTAATCGTGATAGTTGCCGAGTCGACGTAGCTCCGCTTTGCATCGCACGTCGACACTGGAGGGATCTTGATGACCTCGGAGCCGACCCGGAAAGAGACGGTGTTCGCCGGCGCCTCGGTGTTGCCGGCGGCGTCTTTCGCCCAGAACTCGAGCGTGTAGACGCCCGGCACTGACGGGACGACCACCGAGGCAGCATCGCCAGGCGCCGCACC
>WRDS01000078.1 GCA_009779675.1 Coriobacteriia bacterium | reverse complement strand
CTCGAACAGCCGACCCGGCGATATTTATGATAACGGCTTTACGGCACCGGCCAGCCCGCTCCATCCAAACCCCACGGTTTCTACACGTCCACTTCAAATGTGGTGTCACCGCAGAAGCAGATGCGGCCGAGCTGGACATTCCCGCCCCAAGGCACCGCCGAGCTGGAGTCAAACGCTTTGCCAGACTGACCCCCAGCGCGCCTCTTGCAGCGACCGCACTCGGTGTCCTCTTACAGTGGCGGTGCTCCCAGCGCGCCTCTCACGACAGCCGCTACGCTCCCGATCTGCTCCGTCGTGATCCCAGGGAATGCGGGAAGGGCGAACGTTGCGCCCGCACACCCCTCGGCAATCGGCAGCGACGGCTTCTGGTAGCCCGGAAGCTTGATGAGCGCTTCCTGCTCGTGCAAAGAGACCGGATAGTACGCCGCCGTGCCGATGTCCGCGGCCCTAAGCGCGGCCATGACCTCGTCGGCCTTGGCCGACTTCACGATGTAGAGGTGGTAGACCATCTCGCCATAGTCACGCGCCACTGGAAGCGTGAGATCCGGGACCTCGGCAAGGAGCCTGTTGTAGCGCACGGCAGCCTCTCGGCGCTGCTGGTTCCAGGCATCAAGATGGGGCAGCTTGGCCAGTAGGATCGCCGCCTGCAGCGTGTCAAGGCGCGAGTTCACACCAAACGCGTCGTGATGGTACTTGACACTGCTCCCATGCGCAGCAATCTTGCGGGCGGTTGCCGCAAGCCCGTCGTCATCGGTGGTCAGGCAGCCTCCATCGCCGGAACAGCCGAGGTTCTTGCTGGGAAAGAAGGAGAACGCCGCCGCACGCGCCATCGAGCCCGCTTTCCTGCCCCTGTAAGTCGCCCCTATCGCCTGGCAGGCATCCTCGACCACGATGAGGCCGTGCCGCTCGGCGATTGCGGCGAGCACATCCATGTCCACGCACTGGCCAAAGATGTGGACCGGCATGATCGCCTTGGTGCGCTCGGTGATTGCCGCCTCGATCTTGGTGATGTCCATGTTGTAGGTGTCCGGCTCGATATCGACAAAGACCGGCATCGCCCCCACGTGGACGATCGCCTCGACCGTCGCGAAGAAGGTATACGGTGTCGTGATGACCTCGTCGCCCTTGCCGATGCCTAAGCCGGCCATAATGAGGAAGAGCGCGTCGGTCCCGTTGCCGCATGCGACGCAATGCTCGGTGCCGCAGTACCTCGCGATGGCTGCCTCAAACTCGCTGACCTTCGGCCCGCCGATGAACGAGGCGTTCTCCATGACCTGGGACCAGGCCGCATCAAGCTCGTCTTTCATGCCCCGATACTGGGCTTTTAGGTCAAGCAGAGGGATCGTCATGTCACTATCCTTATCAAGGGTTTAGTTTTGGGAGCCGCCGCTTCAATTCCTACTGGTTCTCCAAAAGCTCGTCGTCGGGGATCGGTCGCACCGGCTTGGCGGGCACACCCATCACGAGCATGCGCGGCTCGATGTCCCGCGTTATCACCGAGCCGGTCGCGACAAACGCTTCCTCGCCTATCTCGATCCCAGGCAGGATATGGGCCCCGCCGCCGATACGTGCACCGCGGCGGATAATGCAACCTTTGAGTTCGGCGAAGCGCTTCTCAGTGCGTCCCATGTAGTTATCGTTGGTGGTGACCACCATCGGCGCGATGAACACGTCCTCCTCAAGCGTCACGTACGCCGTGACGTACGCGCCGCTCTGCATCTTGCTGCGCGCCCCGATGACGGTGTCGTTCTCAACCGTCACCGCACGCCCCACGACCACATCGTCGCCAATGCTGCAGCGCTCGCGGATACCGGCACCGTCGCCCACTATGACACCGTCGCCCAAAGTGGTCCCCGCCATGATGACCGTGTGGCTTCCCACCGAACACCGCTCGCCAAGGCGGACACCGGGAAGCGCGCCGCCTCTTCCCGCCGTCGACTGCGGGGAGAGCCTGGGGCGCTTGCCCACGATCGCGAAGTCGGAGATGACGCTTCCGGCACCAAGGACCGCGTCCGCGCAGATGGTCACATGATTGCCGAGGACACAGCCCTTGGCGATCTGCGCACCTGCCTCAACGACCACGAAGCTGCCGAATGTGCAGCCCTCTGCGATGCACGCCCCCTCGGCGATGACCACCCCAAAACCCTGGGCAAGATCCTCGGCGACCTCTGCTGACGATGAAATCTGAAAGCTGTGTTCCATTTTTACGCCTCCAAAGTAGGGATCGGCGCGCCTCCGGCCGCCATCGACTCGTCAGCCGCCTCCAGCACACGCACGACCGAAAGGCCGCTCGCCCCGCTTGAACGCGGTGTCTGGCCGGTGCGGCAACAATCCAAGAAATGCTGCATCTCGATCTCAAGCGGCTCGGCCATCGGTACCCAAGGCACGTGGATATCGCCAAACCGCAGGCGCAGGTCCTCTCCCCAGCCAAGGGCGCTCTTCGGCTCGCCCAAGCCCTTGTCGTACACCCATATCTTCTCGGTGGCCTGCATGTCGTCGAAAACAAGCATCTGCTTGGTGCCGACCACGGTGAGCTTGCGCGTCTTGTGCGGATCCAGCCAGCTCACATGTATGTTGGCCATCCTCCCACTCGCAAAGTGCAGGTTGGCAAAGACCGTGTCGTGCACGCCCGGGGTGATGTGGGCCGCGCCGGTGGCCGAGACCCGGTCGGGCGTCTCGCCGAGCAGGTAGAGCGCGATAGAGACATCGTGGGGGGCGAGCGACCAGAACGCGTTCTCCTCGGTGCGCACTTTGCCGAGGTTTAAGCGCTGCAGATAAAGATAAAGCACATCGCCGAGCTTGCCCGAAGCAATATAGTCGCGAACCCAGTTGATCGCGGTGTGGTAGACCATGAGATGGCCGACCATCAGCGTGACCTGATGCTCCTCTGCGAGTTTGATGAGTTCCCGCGCATCTGCCGAGGTGAGCGTGAGCGGCTTTTCGACAAAGCAGTGCTTCCCCGCCATGATGGCCTGGCGGGCGATGTCAAAATGAGTTGGGGCCGCAGTCGCGATCACAACTGCGTCGAGGTTGTAGTCGGCCAAGAAGGCATCTATCTCGGTTGTAGCAGCGACATGCGGGTAAAGGGACTTGAGCTTTGCCAGGTGCTCCTCAGAGATATCGCAGACAGCCACAAGGTCTGCCCCCCCCCCCGACATGCGGTCGGTCGACATGCGGTCGAGGTTGCGCACCAGGTTAGGGCCCCAGTAGCCAAAGCCGACAACCCCCACGCGCACGGGACTATTCGTGCCTGCTTGCTTCATGCCTGCTTGCGCATGCCCGCTTTTCACAGGTCCGCTCTGCATAGATGCCTCCGTTCACGGACACCATCTAACCACCTGGCCAATATAGCAAAACCAGGCCTGCTCAAGCATGTGCCTGCTCAAACATGTCCACAAGTCGGTCTCATAGGCCGCTTGCCAAGCTCAAGGAGTGCGGCGGCAACTTATCAGCGATCCTCCATGCGCAGCTCCAACCCATCGTCCGCATTGCGAGCCTTTGGAGCCTGATGGGTCACGGGCAGCCGATGCTCCTCCGCACTGTCATGGGAGGCGTAGAACAGCACGTACCCCCCGAACGTCATAGCTCCGAGCAGCACACACATCAGCAAAGTGTTTTGCTTTGGCAGCCCGGAAAGCACCGTCAGCAACTCACTCGGACGATGGAGGAGATCCCAGGTGTTGAAGCACAAAAAGCGACCGATGTAGACACCGATCCCGGCGAGCATCGAGACTCCCGCGCAAAAGAGCCAGCCTCCCACATTGAGCAGTCGGCTACGCGAATGGCCGGGTTGTCGGATCATAGTGTGCAGCAGATAGAGCGACAGGAAACCGCATAAACACCCGATGGCCGCAACCAAGCACAGATGCCCGAGGCCGAACCAGGACCTCATCGAGGGGACAAAACCGCCAGCCGATCCCCTATAGGTGTAATTATTCAAATGGATGAGATCGGTGACCATGTAAGGGGCATTGGGAAAGAAGGCAAGCCATGCCAGACCCAGCAGGATATCCAGTGGGCTTCGCAGCCTCAGCTGCCAGCGATAGTACAGGAGCAAGGCAAACACGAGCGGCAGTGCCGCCAGAAAGGCGTTCCACAACATGCCAAGCTGCAACACCAGGCCGATGCTCCGCAAAAAAAGTGCCGACGCCAAAAGGGCGATACTGCAAAGCAGTGCGCAAACCAGCCGCAGCAAGCGCCGGTTGTACGAGCTGTGCGTGGGAGCGCACGCTGGCTCGCGAGCGGGCTCATGCGCTGACTCGCGAGCGGGTTCGTGCACCGGCTCGCACGCTGACCCACGTGCTGGCGGCGCGTGCGCCGACTCCCTCATCTTTTCGGAAGGTTTCCAGAACATGGGCCTCCAGTGATTTGCAACCGAGAGTACCAACCGAATGCCCAAGGCTATAGGAAATCCCGCCGAGATGGGCCCGCCGTTATTCATTTGTCACCTACAGGTCACTTGCAGGTAACGCGGGCCTTCCCTCAGATCAGCCAGGCTGGTATTTCCTCAGATCAACCAAGCTGGAATGTAGTAGTTCCTGTCGTCAACGGGATAGACGCTGTCGGCCATGCATATGACACCCCCAGCGCCAATCTCTTTCTTTGTCTTGACGAGCACATGGAAATGCCGGATCGAATTCTTGCCAGGTGCCGCCGACTTTTTGATCTCAAAGGGATGAAGCGTGTCACCTACTTCCACAATCAAATCGATCTCTTTCTGATCGGTGTCTCGGTAGTAAAAAACCGGTGGCCGCTTTCCCGTGTTGTAGTAGCTTTTTATGATCTCGCTGGCCACGTAGGTCTCAAAGATGGCACCACTCATCATTGATGCCTCCAAAGTCTTGGCAGAATCCCAGCGGGTCAGGTAAGCACACAGGCCGGTGTCCATGAAGTACATCTTGGGTGATTTCACAATGCGCGTAAGCGTATTGTTGAAATACGGCTCCACTAAAACAATGATCCCAGAGGTCACAAGGACAGACAGCCACTGCTTGGCCGTAGGCGGGCTGACCCCCGCGTCACGGGCAAGCTCTGCATAGGTGACCTTCTGTCCGGTTCTGGCGGCGCAGGCTGTTATGAAGCGCAAAAAAGCCAGCTCATCGCCTACTTGGGTGATGTCCCTGATATCGCGCTGAAGGTACGTGTCGACATAGGAGCTATAAAACACCTCCCTGTCTGGCCTCTCGCTGTAGACCCGCGGCATGGAGCCCTTGAATATGCGCCCATAGACCTGCATCAAATCCTTCGGCTGGCGTGTTTTCAGCCGAGCAACCCACTCATCTGGATCGAGGCTGAATGCAACACTTGGCATCTCCGCTGCGCCTGTTATCGCTGCTGGTCCTGGCGCCCTCGGTGCCTCTTGCGCCCCAACTGCCTCTGTCATCCCTGTTATCTCGCTGCTCGACAATCCCTGCATGGGAATGACGGCCACGCGGCCTGCCAAACTCTCGCTTACCTGCATCATCATGTGAAACATCTGCGAGCCGGTCAGCCAAAAATCCCCGTTTCGCTTATGTTTGTCCACGTAGATCTTTATGAAGGGAAGGAGTTCTTTCGCGTACTGAAACTCATCAATGAGCACCGGAGGCTGATAGCGCTGTAAGAAAAGCTCCGGATCATTTTTTGCCATTTCCCGATTGATGGGGGAATCCAACGAGACATAGGTTCTGCTTGGGTCAGCCAACCGTTCTAGCATGGTCGTCTTTCCGACCTGCCGCGGGCCCGTCACCATCACAGCGGGAAAGGTCTCGCTTGCTCGCGCTACCACGAGCTCCAAGTGTCGCCTGATGTACACGGAATTACCTCGATTTCGTTTGGCTCGGCGTAAGTTTATGGGATTGCAAGCACGTGACCGCGATCGTTTGGTAGTGCTCGTGAATCATGCCTGGGGGACTGCACTCGTACGGTTACATTCAATTGCAGTTGATTGTGTCCGTTCAAATTAAAGTTGAATCTTAGTTTAACCGAGATTTTTTGGAATGCAAGCGCGGACTTTCAACGGGCTTTCAACCTGCCGCGAGCTTTCAGACGATGTGCAATGGTGCAATTCCGCATCACAAATACGGAATTGCACCATTTATCATTAGCCACTATAGTGACAGCATGATTCAAAGAACGGTAGAGAAAAGACTGCGCGAGCTTTTAGCCTACTACCCTGTCGTTGTGCTAACAGGGCCTCGGCAGTCGGGCAAAACTACGCTGCTAAAATGCATGTTCCCTGACAGGAAGTACTTCAACCTGGAAAATCCTTCCACGCTTGACCTTGTGTCGACAGACCCGACTTCGTTCATGCAGCGCCATGGGACAAATGTCATTGTTGACGAGGCGCAAAGGCTCCCCGAGCTTTTCTCCTATATCCAGGCATCAGTCGATGACCGGCGGAGGAACGGCAGAATCATACTGAGCGGCTCCCAGAATGTCCTGCTCTCTGACGCAATAAGCCAGACACTTGCGGGCAGGGCCGCTTATTGTGAGCTCCTGCCGCTAACGCAAACCGAGCTGAAATCTGTAGGACAGCAATTTGCAGAGCCGAGACCTGCACGATCAAAATCTGAGCGACCGGGATTTGCAGGGTCGAAACCTGCGGGGCAAACAGCAGACAGGTCAGACGCAACCGACCTGTTCGGCAATATCTTCATGGGCTCCTATCCCGGGCAGCGGTCAGAAAGGATACCGCCGGAGATATTCTTTGACCAGTACATCGCCACCTATGTCGAGCGCGATGTCAGAGCGATAAGAAACGTGAGCGATCTCGCAACTTTCAGAAGCTTCATGAGGCTTCTGGCCGGCAGGATAGGACAACTGCTCGATTACACGTCACTGGCAAACGATGCCGGGGTCTCGCCGAACACCGTGAAAAACTGGCTTTCTGTCCTCGAGGCGAGTTACCTGCTAAAGATTCTCCGCCCCCTGCACAACAACTTTGGCAAACGCTACATCAAAAGCCCAAAGGTCTACTTTTTGGATACTGGCCTCGCCTGCAGACTGCTCGGGATACAGCATGCAAAGGAAATCGAAACGCACTACCTCAGAGGCAGCCTATTCGAGAACTTCGTCGTAGCCGAGCTGCACAAAGAGATATCATCCCGCAACATTGATACGGAGATGTTCTTTTACCGCGATGCAAAACAAAACGAAGTTGATCTGGTGCTGAGGAGCGGCCTGAGTGAGTCGGTTGTAGAGATAAAGTCTGCCAGCGGCTTCTCGGCCTCGATGCTTAAGGGACTTCATTTCTGGGACAAGCTGCTCGCCACACGGCAGGCAGGCGATGCGCCATGTCGGGCAAGCGATTTGCCACGCCGAACGGGCGATACATCGCAACAGGCAAGTGGTGTGCCGCAGCTGGCCACGAGGAAATTTGTCGTGTACGCCGGTAAGGCGACAACCGTCGGCGGCGCGCAGCTACTGCCCTGGACCGATCTTGGCGTACTGCTCGGATAGCAAGATCATAATCCGGTACCGTGCTGTTCGGCAAATTTCCTCAAATTAGGCGCAATACATTGGCATTGCACGTAATTTTTGTCATTTTCTTCTTGTCGATTCTTCCCCTCATCGGCAGAAAAGGATTTTGCCATGGCTGAAACAACAAATCTAAACATCAGGATTGATAGAGAACTGAAGGAGCAAGCAGAGATATTCTTTAATGAGTTAGGGCTGAGCATGTCCTCGGCGTTTAACGTTTTCGTGCGCCAGTCTTTACGGGAGGGAAGAATCCCCTTTGAGCTTTCTATCGTCGCTGACCCGTTTTATTCCCCAACGAACATGGCAGTTTTACGCCGCTCCATCAAGGAGGCAGATGCGGGACGGTTCGTTACGAAAACACTTGATGAATTGCAGGCGATGGAGGAATGAGGATCTCGCCCCGGGTTCGGACAAAGCATAGCTGCTCGGCAAAACCCCTTCTGGCCGACGACATCCATAGCCCTTGCCAATGCAGCCGAGTCTTAGGGTTAGACGCAGCTCAATGCTAGAAAAGCGCAGGCTGTAGCTCTTCGGCAAACCCGGGAACAACAACCCTTGAAAGCTCTTTCGGCTCGATCTTGCTGAGACCACCACCGTATTCGCGACCCTCCGCACGCATGGCATCAGCCGTAATCCCAGACAGCTTGATCCAGGCATCGTCAAGCCAGTCCTCAGAACCTACGCGCCCTTTTGGGAAAAGCATCAAGTACGAATTGGTAGCGATGGCCCGAGAACGGTTACGAATGAAGCGCAGTGCCGGCCCGCTGGCGCCTCTCCCCCTACCCATATACGTACAGACGATAGGAGCAGCGTTTCGCTGTTCCTGGGCATACCACGGAAAACGCTTCTTGACTAAGTACGAATCATGAATCGAGCTTGGCGCATTCTCCAAATACCGACAAACAGGAGCGGGCAAATGATCAGCAGTCCAACCGGTGCAATCAAGAAGGGCAAGCCCATCAACGTTGGACGGCCATCCCTTCTCGTCTGAAAGTACCTCTTCAACTGGCGTGTAGCGTGGGCTGGGAAGGATTGGGCGCAGGAAGATGTCCGGGATACCCATTGCATGAAACTCACTTCTCGGTCTGATGAAAAACGAATTGCACCCAGTAGCAATACCGCGCCGGACCGTGAAGTACTGGCCAAGGGTAGCGCCTGGATCACTGGGGGCCTGAAGAAAATACTGCAGCCATTTTGAAGAGCGCCGAAGCCCAGATACTGGAGTGCGGCGAGTCTCACTT
>WRDS01000077.1 GCA_009779675.1 Coriobacteriia bacterium | reverse complement strand
CGTACCGCAGTTATCAGGATCGGATCTAACGAGCGCATTGTAAAACCCTACATTGCGCCCGAAGTCAAAGAGTTGCTTGTGAGTCTTCAATCAAAATGTGGTTCCTGATTCGGTCAACTCAGGTGTCGCGTTCGGTGGTGCGGACTTCCTCTGTCGCTCTCCGCGTGGGGAGCGTGGATTGAAATGCCTCGTCAGCAGCCTTGTTGGCGAAGTAGTTGATGTCGCTCCCCGCGTGGGGAGCGTGGATTGAAATAAGCTCACATAACCTATGCCCAATACACTCAGATTCTGTAAGTTTTTTGTGCAGACTCTTGCCCTGTCAGAGGCATCTGGTAGACTGTTCTCGGCTAGCACTCCAAATATTTGAGTGCTAGCAGGCGCGAAGGGTAATCGCAAAGATCCGGATCTGTCGCCGGATGCGCTTTCTGTTGCCTGGAGCCTGGACGGGTCTCAACTATCCGTCCTCTTTTGCCCGATCGTATTTGTAGCGCTTGTAGGCAGAACCATTAGACAGAGTTAGCAAAAAGTTGGCAGAGTTATCAGACGAGTTCGAACGTAAGCATGAACAGGAGGAGTGTCAATGAACGTGAAACCGCTGTTGAGTCAGGTGATCATCAAACAGATGGAGGCTCGGAATCAGACGAAGTCCGGCATCCTCATTGCAGAGACTGCGAAGGAGAGGCCAGAGCGGGGTAAGGTCATCGCGGTCGGCGATGGCAAGTGGGACATGTACGGCGAAAAGCGCATCCCAGTCGATGTCTCACCTGGCGACGAGGTTTTTTACAACAAGTACGGTGCGATCGAGCTGAAGGTCGAGGATGAGGAGTACATTGTTGTCGATGCCGAGAGCATCTATCTGATTTTCAGCGCCACAGATGAGGGAGGAACAACTCTGTAGAGCCTGCTGATCTTGCAGCAGCTCTGAGGGCCTGTCCTCACGGTTCCACCGGTTTAAATCAGTTCTCGTTTTAGGTTCTCTCAATTAGGAGGTAGTTTCCAGTATGGCCAAGGAGATTCGTTTTGATGTCGACGCCCGGCAGGGGTTGGCTGCTGGTGTCAACAAGTTGGCAGATACGGTCAAGATCACGCTCGGCCCCAAAGGCCGTTACGTTGTGCTCGACAAAAAATATGGCGCGCCCACCATTACCAATGATGGCGTGACCATTGCGAAAGAGATCGAGCTTGAGGATGCGCTTGAGAACATGGGTGCCCAGCTTGTCAAGGAAGTCGCTGTCAAGACCAACGATGTTGCTGGTGACGGTACCACTACGGCCACCCTGCTTGCGCAGGTCATGGTGAACGAGGGTCTGCGCAACGTCTCGGCGGGCGCAAACCCGCTTGCTATCCGCCGTGGCATCGAGAAGGCTGTCGAGGCTATCGTCGAGGCGGTCAAGTCAAACTCCAAGGAGATCGAGACCCGCGAGCAGATCGCCGATGTCGGTGCGATCTCGGCGGCTGACAAGGAGATCGGCTCAAAGATCGCCGAGGCCATGGAGGTCGTTGGCAAGGACGGCGTTATCACTGTCGAGGAGTCCCAGACCTTTGGCATCGACATCGAGACCGTTGAGGGGCTGCAGTTCGACAAGGGCTATGTCTCGCCCTATATGATCACCGACGCTGATCGCATGGAGGCCGTTTTAAGCGATCCGCTCATTCTCATCGCCAACCAGAAGATCGGCAGCATCCAAGAGCTTCTGCCGGTGCTCGAAAAGGTCATGCAGTCTGGCAAGAACCTCCTCATTATCGCCGAGGACCTCGAGGGAGAGGCCCTTGCGACCATCCTCCTCAACAAGCTGCGTGGTACCTTCAGCTGTGTGGCCGTCAAGGCTCCGGGCTTTGGTGATCGCCGCAAGCGCATGCTCGAGGATATCGCTATCGTTACCGGCGGTACGGTTGTTACCGATGAGATGGGCCACAAGCTCGACAAGACCACGCTTGATATGCTTGGTCGCGCAAAGACGGTCAAGGTCTCCAAGGAGAGCACCACGATCATTGATGGCGCGGGCTCTGAGGATGCGATCAAGGCGCGCATCAACCAGATCAGGAGTGAGATCGAGCAGTCTGACAGCGATTTTGATCGCGAGAAGCTGCAGGAGCGTCTTGCCAAGCTCTCTGGTGGCGTTGCAGTCATCAAGGTGGGTGCCGCTACTGAGATCGAGCTTAAAGAGAAGAAGCACCGCATCGAGGATGCCCTTCAGGCGACCCGCGCAGCGGTTGAAGAGGGCATCGTTGCCGGTGGCGGCGTGGCGCTCGTTGACGCACTCCCCGCTCTGGACTCGCTTGAGCTTGATCCCGAGGAGCAGATCGGGATCAACATCGTTCGCAAAGCGCTTATCGAGCCGCTCAAGATGATTGCGTCTAATGCCGGTTTCGAGGGCTCGGTCGTGGTAGAGAAGGTCAAGGAGAAGGCAACCTTAGGCTATGGCCTGAACTCGGCTACCTCCGAGTGGGGCGACCTGATCTCGCAGGGCGTTATCGATCCGGTCAAGGTCACCCGCTCGGCGCTCCAGAACGCTGCATCCATCTCGGCGCTCATCCTGACCACCGAGGCTGCAGTCAATGATGCCCCGGCCAAGGATGATGGCGCTGCGGCAGCCGCAATGGCAGGCATGGGCGGCATGGGTGGAATGATGTAGCTTTTGCACGTCGGCTGCCGTGCTCGTTCGCTTGTGCGGCGCAACGTGTATGCGGTATGTAAGGACAGTAAAGCAAGGCAGCGCACGACATAGGCGCAGACCCCCGGCTCCTCTCAGGATTCGGGGGTCTGACTTTCTTTCAAGAGAATCTCTTTCAGGGCTCCAGCAGACCCGCCAGGCTCAAGGCCGCTGTGGCCGGGATCACGCGATGCTGGCTTGGCGGTCGACCTATGCTCGGCTAATGCAAGCGCAAAGTCGGCGATACTTGAGGCTGCGAACGGGCGTGCGGTCATGGTGGCGCGCTCCCGCATCGTGTTCAAGCGTGCGGTGCTCGACATCGCCTTGCGGGCGTATGCAGTGATCATGCTCGGCGCGGTGGCGAAAAGCGCGGCACCTGCAGCCACGAGCGCGTTCGCGTTCGCGTTCTCCTGACCCACTGCCGGACCCACAAGCACCAGAGGCAGCCCGGATGCCAGGCTCTCGGCGCAGATCGAGCCCCCAGGCTTCGCGAGTGCGATGTCGGCGCAGGCCATCAAGGGAGCCATGTGCTCCACAAAGCCGAGGATGCGGGCGTTGATGGTGCCGAGCCCCTCGGTTCGCGCGCGCATCTCTTTTGCAAACGCATCGTCTTTGCCGCAGACGACCACAACGGTCGTTTCAGCAAGTGCAGCAAGCGCTGGAAGCGAGACCGCGACCGCCTCTTTGAACCTCCGATAAGGGCCGGGCATCGTCGAGCCGGCCAACACAAGCACCACGCGATGGTTGGCAGGCAGCTCGAAATGAGTGCGCACAGTGTTGCGGCTGTAATCAAGCGTGAACTGCTGGCGGATAGGGATGCCGGTGATGGCGACCTTGTCGGCTAGCATCCCCCGCTCAATGAGACTGTCTTTTGAGGGCTCGTTGGCCACGCAAAACAGATCGATGCCTTGGCGCGGCCAGTAACCATGGACGGCAAGGTCGGTGGCAACGTTTATTATCTTGTAGCCGCCGCGCCCGGTGCCGCGCCCGCCGCCGTGTGCGTCACCGCGCCCGCCGGTGCCGCGCTCGTTGCGCTCACTCGCCTTCTGCCTTGCTCGGAGTGCGAGGACCGATGCGAGCGCGTGCGTGCAGACCACGACATCTGGTTCAAGATCAGCGAGCGCTCTTTCAAACGCCGAGAAAGACGCGCTTGTGATCGGGTCTCCGAGCACGCGTATCGCGGAGCATGCCAGGTCGCTCTTCCAAAGTACGTTGTAGAGCCCTGCGGTAGGACCGCCGAATGTCATCGATAGTCTGTTGCCTGAGATCCCGCCCGAGCTGTAATCCTGTATGTCGAGGAGGCGTGTATCGACATTTGTGGCTTCGCGGCTCCTGATTTCGGTTGCGAGTGCTTCGGCGGCTATTCGGTGACCGGAACCGATCGATGCATAGGCCACCGCTATGGTCTTTGTTATTGTCATGGGAGTACTATACCTCACATGTGTGGAGCAGATATGTGGGTCACGTGTGCGTGTAGCGCGTGCGGATCGCACACGCGGGCTGCATGTACGGATCGCATGCACGGATTTCGTGGGTCACGTATGTGGAAAGCCCCGCTCCTCCTCCATTGCCTGCCGAAAGGAGCAAATTGTCGCTTTCAATCGCCATCGTCGGCCTGCCTAATGTGGGCAAATCGACCCTGTTCACCGCACTTACTCGGAACCAGGCTGAAGCAACAAGCTATCCATTTTCTACCATCGAGCTTAACGTGGGCGTGGTGGATGTGCCGGACTCGCGTCTCGGCGTGCTCGCAAAGATGGTGAATCCGGCGCGGGTGGTGCCGGCGACGGTGGAGTTCGTGGATGTCGCCGGTCTTGCCAGAGGCGCAAGCACGGGGGCGGGCCTTGGCAACCAGTTCCTTGCAAACATCCGGGAAGCCGATGCCATCGTCGAGGTCGTGCGCTTTTTCGAGGACGACAACGTTATGCATGTCGATGGCCGAGTGGATCCGGACTCCGACGCGGAGACGATCAAGTTCGAGCTGGTGCTCGCCGATCTTGCCACCGTGGAACGTGCCCAGCCCAGGCTCGGCAAGGATGCTCAGCGGGATCCGTCGCTCAAGCCCAAGTCCGAGCTGGTCGGGCGCATGCATGCCTGGCTTGCCGAAGGTCATCGTGCTGCGCACATGGAGATGACCGCCGAGGAGCGCGCACTCCTCTACGACCTCCACCTATTGACGATGAAGCCGATGCTTTACGTGGCCAATGTCGCCGAGAGCCAGCTCGGCACCGATCTGACACCGATCGATGCGACCGCCGGAGCAGGCGGCGAAGCCGGCGGAGCGGGCGGGGTCGCAGCGACAGGTGCGGTCGGCGCCGCAGGCGGGGTGCAGCCGATCCCCATATGCGCAAAAACCGAGGCCGAACTTGCGGATCTCGAGCCCGAGGAGGCAGCCGAGTACCTCGAGTCCCTCGGCCTGTCCGAGCCGGGTCTTGGCACACTCATCCGTGCGGCATACCGCCTGCTCGGCTTGCAGAGCTTTTTTACCGCAGGGGAGAAGGAAGTGAAGGCGTGGACGGCGCCTATCGGGGCAAAGGCACCTCAGGCGGCCGGTGTCATCCACTCTGACTTCGAGCGCGGCTTCATCAAGGCCGAGGTCGTTTCGTATGAGGATTATGTGAGGCTCGGCGGCGAGAAAGGCGCACGTGATGCGGGCAGGCTGCGGCTTGAGGGCAAAGAGTACGTTGTTGCCGATGGCGATGTCGTGCATTTCAAGTTCAACGTCTGAGGGCGATCAGCGCTGACGCGGGCGTGCTAAGTACCCTCTCGCGCCAAGGGGATCGGCATTTCGGGGTGATCGGCACCAACGTCTGAGGGCAATTTGCCCAAGATGGTTTCGCCTGCTGTCCAAGAAGCATAGAATGCAAATACCGCAGAGGGTGCCCGGGGCTTGCCCTACTTACCGTAATTGCCGCAACTGATCGCATTGCAGCTGTGCCACAGTTGCATAGCAACTGCATCGCGCCGCCGCATCGCGGTCGCATTGCAACCGCATTGCAGCCGTGTTGTGGCCGCATTGCAATTGCGCTACGAGCCGCGCTGCAACCGTATCGCAGATTGGCTGCTTGGGGCATCTGCGCCGCACCGGACTACGTTTTAACCGAATATGCCTTAAGGGAGGATGTCTGAATATGGAGATTGAGATCGGACGAGGAAAAACCGCCCGGCGCGCTTATGGACTCGATGACATAGCGATCGTTCCCTCCAGGCGTACCCGCGACCCGAGGGACGTAGACATCGCGTGGTCGTTCTCGTTTGGCGGCAGGGAGTACGACTTCCCCCTGCCTGTGCTTGCCTCGGCGATGGACGGCGTGGTCGATCCGGCGTTTGCGGTCGCGCTCGGCAAGCTCGGCGGCCTTGCGGTGCTCAACCTCGACGGCATCCAGACGCGCTATGAGGATCCCGCTCCGCAGCTTGATGCGATCGCATCCTTTAGCAAGGAGGAGGCGACCGCCAAGATGCAGGCGATTTATGCTGCCGAGGATGTGAAGCCTGAACTCGTTTACGAGCGGGTGAAGGAGATCAAGGACGGCGGTGTCCTCGCGTGCGCCTCACTCACCCCGCAAAGTGTCGAGCGCTACATCGAGCCGGCGCTTGACGCGGGGCTTGACATCCTGGTCATCCAAGGGACAGTCGTCTCAGCCGAGCACGTCTCAAGCTATGACAAGCCACTCGACTTGAACGCGTTCGTGGGATCCTTGGACGTGCCCTGTATCATCGGCGGGTGCTGCAGCTACCAGGGGGCGCTGCACCTGATGCGCTCCGGGGCGGTAGGCGTGCTTGTGGGTGTCGGGCCCGGCCACGCATGCACGTCCCGACGGGTGCTTGGCATCGGCGTGCCGCAGGCGACTGCGATCTCTGATGCCGCTGCAGCCCGTACGCGCTATCTGGAGGAAAGCGGCCGTTACGCGCACGTTATTGCCGACGGCGGCATGCGTACCGGTGGCGATCTGGCCAAGGTGATCGCTGTGGGTGCCGATGCGGTCATGATCGGCTCGCCGCTTGCAAGCGCCGCTGAGGCACCCGGGCGCGGTTACCACTGGGGGATGGCGACCTTCCATCCGGACCTGCCGCGCGGCACCCGTGTCAAAGCTGGCATCCGTGGCACGCTTGAAGAGGTCCTGCTCGGCCCGGCGCATCAAAACGATGGCACGCTTAACCTCCTTGGTGGGCTGCGCACATCGATGTCCACCTGCGGCTACGAGAACCTGAAGTCGTTCCAGAAGGCCGAGGTCATGGTCGCGCCCGCCCTCCAGACCGAGGGCAAGGTCTTACAGAGCTCCCAGGGCGTCGGAATGGGCCGGTAGGCGTGAGCGCCAACAAGCCGCTGAAGCCGCCGAGCGCCTCCGGGTCGCCGAGCGCCGGCGAGCCGTCGGATGCCCCTGAGCCGTCAGACATCCACCAAGAGTCATCGAGCATTCACCGCGAGCGGCAGGCAACCGTCCTCGTCCTCGACTTCGGCGCTCAGTATGCGCAGCTTATCGCACGGCGCGTGCGTGAGGCACGGGTGTACTCCGAGATCGTGCCGTTCTTCATCACGGCCGAAGAAGTCAAGGACCGTGCACCGGCAGCGCTGATCCTTTCCGGCGGTCCTGCGAGCGTGTATGCCAAGGACGCGCCACACATGGATCCGAGGATCTTGGAGCTGGGAATCCCGGTGCTGGGGTTCTGTTACGGCATTCAGGAGATCGCACTACACCTTGGCGGGAAGATCTCCCAGGCCGAGGTGGGTGAGTATGGGCTTGCCGAGCTCACACTAACAGGTCCCGCGCCTGACAGCGGCTCCATGTCGAACAAATCTGTGCCTGGCAGCGGCTTGGCATCCAACAGCGGCTCCGCGCTCGGCACGGTCACATCCAGGCTGCTTGAGAGGGTGCCCGAGGTAAGTCGGGTCTGGATGAGCCACCGCGACAGCGTCATCGCCCCGCCTCCCGGTTTCACGGTCACAGGGCGCACGGAGACTACTCCCGTTGCCGCTATGGAGGACCCCGAGCGCGGGCTTTACGCGACGCAGTTTCACCCAGAGGTGGCGCACACCGAGTTCGGCCAGCAGATCATCGAGAACTTCTTGCACAGAATTGCGGGAATCCCGGCTACCTGGACGATGCAGGGCATCATCGAGGAGACAGTGGCGGTGGTGCGGGCGCAGGTCGGCTCGGATCGCGTTATCTGCGGGCTTTCCGGCGGAGTCGATTCGAGCGTGGTGGCGGCACTCCTGCACCGGGCGATCGGCGATCAGCTCACCTGTGTGTTTGTCGACCACGGACTACTGCGCCTTGACGAGGCTGAGCAGGTTGTGCACACGTTCCGCGACACATTCCAGGTCAACCTCGTGCATGTTGATGCGGCCGAGCGCTATCTGGGCCTCCTCCGCGGGGTTGCCGATCCGGAAGCCAAACGCCGCATCATCGGCGAGGAGTTCTGGAAGATATTTTTCGAAGAGGCCGAGAAGCTTGGGCGTGTGAAATGGCTTGCGCAAGGCACGTTGTACCCGGATGTGATCGAGTCAGGCAACAGGCACGCCGCCAAGATCAAAAGCCACCACAACCTCATCCCCTTTCCCGATGGGGTGCATTTCGACCTGATCGAGCCGCTCCGGGCGCTCTTCAAAGACGAGGTGCGCTCAGTGGGCAGCGAACTCAGCCTTCCTGACGAGATCGTGCACCGGCAGCCGTTCCCGGGGCCGGGTCTTGCGGTGCGCATAATCGGAGACATCACTGCCGAGAAGCTCGGCAAACTGCGGCATGCTGATGCGATTGTGCGTGAGGAGATCGCCGAATGGGATGCCGAGCGCGAGGTGTGGCAGTACTTCGCGGTGCTGCCTGACATCCGAAGCGTTGGTGTGATGGGGGATGAGCGGACGTATGAGAACCCCATCGTCATCCGTGCGGTCGCCTCTGCTGATGCTATGACGGCCGATTGGGCGCGACTGCCGCACGACCTGCTGGCCAGGATGAGCAACCGAATCATCAACGAGGTGGACGGCATCAACCGTGTCGCTTATGACATCACGAGCAAGCCGCCAGGCACGATCGAGTGGGAATAATCGTCTAGGGATGCTAGGTGGTGTTGACACGAGATGGCTGATATAATCGGGTATCCGAGGCCAGGGGGTGCCCAGCATGGAGGACATGCAACGACGACATGACATGCGTGACGAGGTATGGAGGCTCTTGCAACCG
>WRDS01000076.1 GCA_009779675.1 Coriobacteriia bacterium | reverse complement strand
CCGCGGGCGGTCAGCATGAGTGAGCGCACAGACATCTATCTGTGATGCAACGGCTACCGGAACCCCTGGGAGGCCGATTTCACGCAGCCTGTCTGTGAGCGCGCTTCCCGCTAGCTCAGCGGTGTTGTTTGTCCGCGAGCAATGGAGTGCGAGCACCGCTTTCAGCCCATCGTGCGCAAGGGTCGCCAGCGCATCGGCACCAGCGGCGTTGGACAGGTGTCCGACGCAGGACCTGAGCCTGTTCTTGAGGTATGCAGGGTAGGGTCCGGCGGCGAGCATCGCCGCGTCGTAATTGCACTCGATACCCAGGTACTCGCAACCGGACAGTGCCTGTGATGCTTGTTCAGTGAGCACTCCCGTGTCGGTGGCGATGCCCACCGAGTGCTCCTCCGTCGATATCCGGTAGCCGACCGGTTCGGCAGCGTCATGGCTTATGGCAAAGGGCAGCACCTCGAATGATCCGACGGTAAACGGTGTCATGCGTGAGACCTCGGCGCATCGGGCGGCTTTGGACGGCAGATCGGCTGCCCGGCGCGTGCCAGGTGTTGCGTAGACGGTCGCCTCGGGGGCGTGGCGGCGGCAGAACACCTCGATGCCGCTCACGTGGTCTATGTGCTCGTGTGTGACCAGTATGGCGGATACGGAGGCCGGCTCAACGCCCATACAGCGCAGGCGTCTCGCGGTCTCTTTTGCCGAGAGCCCGCAGTCGACGAGGATGGTGGTGACGCTGTCGGTCACGCACAGGGCGTTCCCCGCGGATCCCGAGCCGAGCGCTGCTATGCGTAAGGTCGCATTCTGGCTCATGTGACAAGTGTACAATGTGGTGCGGACAACGTTTTGATGTGGGTAGGTTTTTTTGTGTGGACAGGCTCATGAATAGGTTTGGCACAGGTAGGTTTGGCATAGATAGGTTTGACACGGATAGGTTTTTGACGCAGGCAAGTCCGCAGTAAGTTTTGGCAGACAGGGTCTCACTGCGTGGCAAAGGAGCGCTAGACCATGGAAGTCCGTCTTTATTCTCTTTCGACCTGCTCATATTGCCGGATGGCCAAACGGTGGTTGGATGACCAAGGCGTCGGGTATAAGGTCATAGAGGTCGATCTGTTAGAGGGCGAGGAACGCCAGGATGAGATCGCCAAAGTGAAGGGTCTGACCAGCAGCACGGTGTTTCCCGTGATCACCTTCGGCGATGAGGCGGTTGTGGGCTTCAACAAGCCTGCGATAAGCAAGCTTCTCGGCATGTAAGATGTAAGGCCCGCTGGGCTTCCTGCGGCTGGTGCGCGCAGCACCTGCAATGGGGCATGCGTCGCTGATGGGGCCCGTCTGCGCCGACAGGGTTTGCGGTTCACGGTCTATTGCGGGTCTTTTGCCGAATGACTGCTATGCGAGCTACTGGGCGATTTACCATGTAGCCTGGTAATGATGTGCCCGAAATCCTTCTTTTCGGATCCCTCAAGGTCGCATTCCCAGATCACGAACACGGTCCACCCCGACTCTTCCAGCTCTTTTATCTTTCGCTGGTCCCGTTCGCAGTTTCGACGGAACTTCTCTTCCCAGTAGTCAGCGTTGGTCTTTGGGACAGGAAGGTTGCATTTTGGGCAACGGTGCCAAAAACAGCCGTTCACGAAAATGGCGACCCTACGTCCGGGATACGCGATATCAGGCCGCCCTGGCACTTTTTTCCACTGAAGGCGGTAGCCTGGGAATCCTGCTTCTCTCAGGAGTCTTCTGACCTTCAGTTCCGGCTTGGTGTCTTTCCCTTTGTTGCCCTGCATTGACTTTCGTACCGCTGGGGTTTTCGCAGGAGGGGAGAGCATCGTTTGTCTATTCTGCCGTAAATCCGATGTAGCTGCCAAAACCTAGGAGATACAGCGCCTTTGGTACGGTGTCCTCTCTTCCCCCTGTGAGATGAAGCAGGTCTTCGAAGGCAGTGTCGCTCGGGGCCTTCACACCGGGAACATTCTCAAGGACATACCCGATGGTCTCTGGCAGCATCATGCAGACTTTGTAAAAGGCATTTGGATCACCTGTCACCAGCTCATAAAACCTGTCAAGGCTGACTCTTCGGATCAGCCGGTGGCCACGCTTTTCCTTATCGAGTGTGATACTCCACTGGGTGTTTTGGGAATGTTTTGCAATGGCCTCTACCAGCAGACAGCTACAATTGTCGTCTTGCAGCAGTTGATCCTGCATCTTGGTGTAGGTTTTGCCGGCTGAAGCGGAGTTCATCGTGTTGTGCTTGTTCTTCATCTCCACGTAGAGCGTTGAGACGTAATGCCCGTCAAAGATGTCAACGCTGTCTTCGGGGCGGTAGATCACATCCCATCCATGTTGGGGAACCTCACAGTTGGCGATATAACGGAAGATCTGCTGATGGAAATAACCGATGCTGTTGTTATTGGACTTATCACGCTGGCGGAGCACCTCGCTTTTGATGGTCTCTTCCCAGCTCAAATCATAGACTGACTTGTCGAAAATGAGCTTGATAGGATCGATGGTGTTGCTATTGAGCCTTTTGATATCGCAAGAGACCAGGTTGTCCGCGTATGCATTGATCGTATTGGCAACATGGGTCCTGAAATCATCCTCGGTGATGAACCCCATGTCCCACATAGCATCATTCCTCCCTCGGCGTACGGCAGACGCTCATCTCCTCGGTTATATCGATGTGCCCTAATGCGGCCAAGACACATCTCCCGATACAATAGCCCAAGTTGACTGGAACGGCATTGCCTATCTGCCGGTACTGGCTCCCGACCGAGCCGGAGAACGACCATTCGTCGGGGAATGTCTGTATCCGGGCGTACTCTCGTATATTAAGCGGCCTTGTCTCGCTCGGATGACAGCGTTCAGTCTGCTTTTGGGCAGGGTTGCAGGTGAGCGTGAGGCTTGGCTGGCTCCAAGACAGGCGGCGCGCCATTCCGGTCTTGCCGCCGCTCAAGAAGTAACTGGCTCCCATATACTCCCGTTGGAGGTCATCGGGAAGGTCGCGCCAGTATCCGCCTTCGGGGATCATCTGCATGATCTTGTGTTTGCGGTCCGTGTATCTCTGCCCTTCTGACCCAGGGCAGTTCTCCAGGGCCTCTCTCAGAGAAATAAAATAGTCCCGCTCGACTGGGAAAATGGCCGGGATATCCAGGTCTTTGCGGGTGGCGAACAGGATCAGCCGCTCTCTTTTCTGTGGGACATCGAGGTACTGCGCCCGCAGCACCCTGTAAGCGGTCGTATACCCGAGCTCTTCCAGGACCTCGATCATTGTTTTGAGCGTCTTGCCGCCATCGTGGTTAAGAAGGCCTCTGACATTCTCGCCAATGGCGATCTTTGGCCGCACCGCTTTGATGGCTCTGGCGAACTCGAAGAAGAGCGTGCCGCGGGTGTCTTCAAAGCCGAGGCTCTTTCCCGCATAGCTGAACGCCTGGCATGGGAAGCCCGCTTCGATCACATCGGCCTGCATGCCCGTATAGTCGATAGCGGCAACGTCCCCTTCGATCACGTTCCAGCAAAGGCCAAGGGCATCCGAGTTCTTTCTCAGGGTCTTAGCGGCATCCTTGTTTATCTCTGCAAGAAGGGTGTGGCCGATGCCCGCATTATGAAAGCCGAGGGCCGTGCCACCTGCTCCAGCAAAAAGATCGATACAGGTGACAGCGTACCTGGTATCGGACACGTGGATCCGGTAGTTGTTTTCGTGAGGATGGCCGTTGGCTTTTTGCCAGACCCTTTCCAGCTCCCCGATGTTGAACACCCTGTGGCCGCTCGTGTTCCTCAGCGCCTTTATCAGACCCATCTTCTCCCAGCGGCGTATTGTGTCTGTGGACACCTTTAGAATGGCAGCGGCATCGGAGATCTTGTAGGTTTTCTTGGGTGCCAGTGCGGTCATAATGCCCTTTCACGGATGCCAAAAAGCTATGGTAACCCTTGCTTATGCAAAGGTTACCATAGGGTTGTGACAAGCAACACTGGACAGGTGACAGTGGCCGCCGTAAAAGCAGGGGGCTTATGTATCTGTGGCTGCGTGTCCGGCTGCAGCTGTGTCTTCGGCCCCATCAGGCGATGTCGAGCCGCTCTTGAATGCCTCGGCGATCGCACCTACCGAACTCAAGACATCGCTCGTCTCAAGCGGGAGGAAGATCTTGGTAGCCCGCCCGTCTGCGATCTTGGGTAGGGTCTCGAGGTAGCGGAGCGCAAGCAAGTCCGGGGTCGGGTCGCCTGCGTGGATGGCATCGAACACATTCTTGA
Organism: Coriobacteriia bacterium; assembly: GCA_009779675.1. Taxonomy (GTDB): domain Bacteria; phylum Actinomycetota; class Coriobacteriia; order Anaerosomatales; family PHET01; genus WRDS01. The sequence continues at coordinate 4,941 of WRDS01000076.1, read as the reverse complement.
TAGCGGTCGCTTCGCCCTCGGCAAGCGTGATGCGCTGGAACCTCTCGGCATCGGCAACCTCTCTGATAGCTGTGGCGCGGCCCTCGGCCTCGAGGATCGCCGCCTGCTTCTGGCCCTCCGCCCGGTTGATCGAGGCAGCCTTGTCGCCCTCGGCCTCGAGGATCTTCGCACGTCGGTCGCGCTCGGCCTTCATCTGGCGGTGCATGGCATCGGTGACATCGACTGGCGGCTCAATGCGTTGGAGTTCCACGCGCACGACGCGCACGCCCCACTTATCGGTCGCGTCATCGAGTATCTGCCTAAGCGTGGCGTTGATCTTCTCTCGGCTGGTGAGCGACTCGTCAAGCTGCATCTCGCCGATGACATTTCGCAAGTTGGTCTGTGCAAGCTTGGTCGACGCGAGGTAGAAGTTCGAGACGTTGTAGATGAGCTTCACAGGGTCGGTGGCCTCGTAGTAGACGACGGCATCGACGGTCACGACGACGTTGTCTTTGGTGATGACCTCCTGTGGGGGGACATCGACTACGTTCTCGCGCATATCCACTTTGGTGAGGCGGTCGATGAACGGGATGATCACATGCAGTCCGGGCTCGTAGGTGCGCTGGTATTTGCCGAGCCGCTCGATAACGCCCTTCTGATAGGGGCGCACGATCTTGATGGCAGCGGAAGCGTAAACGAACAAAAAGACGATAACGAGCAAGGCGAGGATAATGCCGCCTACAATTACTCCTCCCATAAGTGCCTCCCTCAGGTCAGCAGCCCTGTCAGGGCATTAGCAGACAGTTCTTGACAGTTCTTCTGGACAGTTCTTTTATGCGGGGCCCTGCACGCTCACCACGAGGCGCGTCCCCTCGACCGAGACGACCTTGACCGCTGTACCGACTTCAACCATGCCTGCCCCTGGGGCCTCGGCACGCCACTCTTCGCGCTCGACACGCACCTGGCCCTTGTTGTTTGCCGGGTCGATGCTTTCGATGACGATGCCGGTCTTGCCGAGAAGCCGGTCGCCCGCCACTTTTACCGGCGGCTCATGCGTTACGATGCCCGCGAAGCGCCTGGTGCCAACAAGCAAGAGCGACGAGACGCCGATGAATGCTATCCATTGCGCGGTGATCGAGCCGGGGCTGCAGAGCTCAAGGACTGCAGCAACAGCAGCGCCGATGCCAAAAGGCAGCAGGAAGAAGCCAGCAGTAGCGATCTCGGCGATTGAGAGAATGACCGCTAGAGCCACCCAGACCCAGAGCCAGATGTTCGGTCCCATACGCATCCTCCGGTTCCAAGCGTCATCAGGCATATTGTATCAGTGAGCGGGCCCTCAATGAGTAAAATAGGGCGGTTTGGCAAAGAAATAGGCTGTCAGTTGGGAAAAATCCAACCTTGCATTCAAACGCTCACCTGGCCTTTCGTTAAATTCCTGTGAAATTGTGTCAAAATACTCGTAGACAAACGCGAGCTTTTGCGGGATCCTTTCTTAATCCAAAAGTGTGCTCCGGCAGGCTCAAGGTGGGATGGCCTTGAGGAAAATGCCGGAATCACCCGGACGTGTGTCACAAACAGAGGCAAGGGAGGAATTATGAAGGTGCGTAATAAGCTGCTGCTCGTGGTACTTGCTGCGCTTCTCGCGGTTTCGGTGGTTGCGACCGGCTGCAAGGCCAAACCGGGTAATGGTGGCGAGGAGATAACGGCCACCGAGACTACGGTTGTTAGGATCGGAGTCGGTGCTCCGTTGACGCAGGGCGCTGTCGCTATTGGGCAGGGACTCAAGCGTGGGGCCCAGCTTGCGGTCGAGGATGAGAACGCAAGTTCGCAGGCTGAGAAGCTGGGTATCAAGTTCGAGCTTGTTGACGGCGATGACCAAGGTGACCCCCAAACCGGTACCAACGTGGCAAACATGTTTGCATCGGACACCTCGCTTGTGGGAGTCATGGGGCACTTCAACTCAGGTGTCTCGATCCCCGCGTCGAAGGTCTACAACGAGAACAATATCCTGATGATCTCCCCGGGCTCAACGAATCCTGAGCTCACCAAGCAGGGTCTCAAGAACGTATTCCGCGTTTGTGCGACTGACGATGTCCAGGGCCCCGCAGGCGCTGAGTCAGCGTTTAACAAGTTCGGATACAAGAAGGCTGTCGTTGTCGACGACTCAACGCCGTATGGCGAGGGTCTTGCCGCTGAGTTTGCCAAGAAGTTCGAGGAGCTGGGCGGCCAGATTCTTTTCAAGGAGAAGACCTCTGACAAGGACACCGACTTTAACGCGCTTGTGACCAAGATCACGTCGCAGAAGCCGGATATGATCTTCTACGGCGGCATGTATAATGCTGGAGCGCTTCTGGCCAAGCAGGCCACCGATGCCGGCTTTACTGGCCCGACGATGGGCGGAGACGGCATCTCGTACACGGACTGGATCACGCTTCAGGGTGGCAAGACCGCAGAGGGCGACCTCAGCACGTCTGTCGGCCTCCCGGTCTCCGAGCTTCCCAAAGCTGCGGAGTTCCAGTCGAAGTACGCAGAGAAGTTCCCCAGTGAGGAGATCGGCAACTTTGACGCGTATGGCTACGATGCCACATACGTGATCATCAATGCGGTCTACAAGGTCGCCGAGGACCTCGGTGTTAAGGAGCTCACCTCTCCGGCTGGCCGCGATGCCCTTATTGAGGCGGTAAAGGCCACCGATCTTAGCGGCGTTACAGGCAAGCTCGGTTTTGACGAGAAGGGCGACACCTCTAACCAGGCCATTACGACCTACCAGGTTGAGAATGGCGAGTGGGTTCCCAAGGTAATCCCGGGCAAGGACTAAGTAGCCGGTCAACCAGTGGTGAACTTGCCGAAGTCGTGAGTGACTTTAGAGCTATGAGCTGACTTTAACGGTCCGGGCGGTCATCTTCTTATGATGGCCGTCCGGACCGTGCGGTGTTACAAAGGCACAAGGGATAAAAGGGTGGGTGCAAGAGGGTAGATTGCCTGCTGCCTTTTTGTCGCAGCTCTTCTCACTCCGGTCTCGGTATTTACACCAGTTACGAGAGTTGGGAAGTTTGACGTGTCCTTTTCAGTGATCATCCAGCAGTTGATCAATGGGGTGACTTTGGGCGGCATGTATGCTCTGATCGCACTTGGCTACACGCTTGTCTACGGCATTCTTCTCATGATCAACTTTGCACACTCTGAGATGTTTATGACCGGTGCGTATGTGGGTCTCGGCGTGCTGTTGTTGCTTACGGATAAGGGCGTTATAGCGAAGGTCTCCAAAGCGATGCCCTTCTTGTCGTTTTTAGAAGCCTCACGCACGTTCTTTACGTCCAGTGCGTTCGGGTTGATTGTCTTGTTTTTGATCGTGTTCTTAGTGGCGATGACCGCCACCGGCCTTCTCGGCATGTTCATCGAGCGGGTGGCGTACCGACCGCTCAGGAACGCCCCGCGCTTGGCTCCGCTGATCTCGGCGATCGGTGTCTCGATCTTTCTTCAAAATGCCGCGCTTCTCTGGATTGACTCGAGAGCGATCCCTTATCCAGCGGTGTTTCCGATAAAAAAGCTTTTCTCTATTGGCGGAGCGAACGTCAACTCGCTGCAGGCGCTTATCATCAGTACGTCGATCATCCTGCTGCTTATCCTTGATACGTTCGTTTCGCGTACGAAGGTCGGCAAGGCGATGCGCGCCACCTCCCAGGACAGCGAGGCTGCTGGCCTTATGGGGATTGATATCAACTACGTCATCGCTATTGCGTTTTTCATCGGCCCGGCGTTTGGCGCGGTGGCCGGCATTTTCAGTGGAATGTACTACGGCACCGTGATCTTCTCGATGGGATTCATTCCCGGCATGAAAGCATTCACGGCAGCCGTTTTAGGAGGGATCGGAAACCTGCGTGGCGCTATGCTCGGCGGTTTCTTGCTTGGAATCGTCGAGTCGCTTGGTGCCGGTTTCCTTTCTACCGGTTACAAGGATGTTATTGCGTTTGGCATCCTTATCCTTGTGCTTATCTTCCGACCGGGCGGGCTGCTCGGCGAGTCCGTTGTGGAGAAGGTGTAGGCCATGGCTGCAGATAACACCACCGCTGAGGCCAAACCTGGGGTTAAGCGCTTTGGGTTGGGCTCAAAACTATCCACGGGCGGCAGTTCACCGTTTCGCATGCTGCTGCTTGCTGCGTGTTTGTTCGTCGTGTTTGTGTCACCCATAATCTTTCAGGGCTTCGGCCAACTGTTCGTGGTCCGTATCATGGCTGTTGTGGGTCTGTACGTGATGCTCGCGCTTGGTCTTAACGTCGTTGTGGGCTATGCGGGGCTGCTCAACTTCGGGTACATTGCATTCTATGCGATCGGGGCCTATGTCGGCGTGCTGGGAGGGGCCCCGTTAGCTGCTTGGCTGGCCGAGCGGTATGAATGGCTGGGAGGGCTCGCGTATTTTGCGATGATTCCTTTTGCAGCGCTTGGCGGGGCCATTGCAGGCGTTGCACTGGGGGCCCCGGTGTTACGGCTGCGCGGGGACTATCTGGCGATCGTCACGCTCGGCTTTGGTGAGATCGTTAGGATTGTGCTTAACAATAACATCCTTGGCATCACCAATGGTGCGGCCGGCTTGCCTAGGGCTGGGCAGACCATGCCCAAGCCCTTTGGATTCGAGTTCTTGAAGCAGCACTTGCACTTCTCGCTGCCAAACATCGGATCCAAGGGCTTTGCCTTCCAAGTGAATACCAACATCTACTGGTACTACGTCATCGTGCTTTTGTGCCTCTTCGCTATCTTTGTCGTCCGGAGGATGGATGACTCCCGTATCGGTCGCAGTTGGGCGGCAATGCGGGAGGACGACGTTGCGGCAGCATCGACTGGCGTGAGTATCACAGGTGCCAAGCTGTGGGCGTTCTCTTTAGGGGCGCTGTGGGGCGGCATCGCCGGTATCACCTTTGCGAACTTCCAGGGCTTTGTGAGCCCCGAGTCGTTCATATTCAT
>WRDS01000075.1 GCA_009779675.1 Coriobacteriia bacterium | reverse complement strand
TTGAGTGCAAGGGAGTGGACGCCTCCAGCGCTCACGGCCTCCCAATCGGTGTCGGTGCCGATGCGGGTGGGGGTGTCCTTGCTCTCATCCGTGCCGTCGCCGAGCTGTCCCTCCCAGTTGTCTCCCCATGCCCAGAGCGAGCCGTCGGCTTTTATGGCAAGGGAATGGTCGTCTCCTGCACTGACAGCCTCCCAATCGGTGTCGGTGCCGATGCGGGTGGGGGTGTCCTTGCTCTCATCCGTGCCGTCGCCGAGCTGTCCAAAGGCGTTCAATCCCCACGCCCAGAGCGAGCCGTCGTCCTTTACGGCGAGGGAGTGGACGCCTCCAGCGCTCACGGCCTCCCAATCGGTGTCGGTGCCGATGCGGGTGGGGGTGTCCTTGCTCTCATCCGTGCCGTCGCCGAGCTGCCCGTCCCAGTTGTCTCCCCATGCCCAGAGCGAGCCGTCGGCTTTTACGGCGAGTGAGTGGACGCCTCCTGCGCTCACGGCCTCCCAATCGGTGTCGGTGCCGATGCGGGTGAGCACGCGCCTGCGCTGACTTGTACCATCTCCGAGCTGCCCAAAGGCGTTCCATCCCCATGCCCAGAGCGAGCCGTCGTCCCTTACGCCGAGGGAATGCCCCCATCCTGCGCTGACAGCCTCCCATTGCACAGGCTCTGCGGACAGTAACGTTGTCTCAGGCATCGCAGGAATCGAGACAGTAGCCACGCCGCCGCCGCCACGGCGACTGCCGTCGACAAGGGAGCGCGTTACTTGAGAGCGTGCAGCAAACGCTGAGACCGGTATAGCGCTAAAGACCAGCGCCGCGCAAAGCAGTGCCGAGAGGCAGACTTTTGTTCTCCGCCCCCTTGCGTTTTTGGAGCTCCGACCCATAAGGTGCGTCGTGGGACGGAGTGCATTGTTTTTTCGTGTGGAATGCGCGATCACGTGGTCTCCTCACTCGGCTGGCACATGCTAAATGAATGCAAGCTTGACGCAAACACAGGTGTACACATCATATTACAGGAATAAAGCATGGGAAGAGGCAACAAGGAGGCGGAGCTGCGGAGCTGCGGAGCTGCGAAGATATGCGGCTGCCACGTAAAGGAGGCGGGCTGTTACATAAAACATAAGCAGCAGCGAGGGTACGGGGCTGCCGCGTGCTTTTGCTTGCGTGTTTAGCCAACGGCAATATCAAATGCGCTAACCGCCTCAGAAGTCAACTTGAAACGCAGCGGCCGGACTGATACTTGCTCCAACAGGCCTTTTTCCTCAAGCACCCGCGTGTATTTCCTCGCAGTTTGCGCGCCGACTTTTAAGTGGCGGACAACATCGCAAAGTGAGATCTCCTCAAAAGCACCGAACAAGAAATGCTGGACAGCCTGAAAAAGAACATTGAGTTCTTTGCTTGAGAGAGCGTACGGGGCCTTCCTAAAGTCCTCAAGCAAGCCCTGTGCTCTTTCAAGCAATATCGCCTTGCTCTCAAGCTCCTCTATCACAGAGTCTTGAGCCAAGCGAATGAACTCCATCATCTGGATAACGAAGAAGGTTGCCTCGGCATGGTTCAAAGAAGCCTCGGTCACTTCAAATGCCTGATAGTACTTGCGTTTGTTATCCGCGATTACCGTTGATAGAGACAGCACAGTGGCCAAAGACAGCGGCTCGCTCAGATGCAGCGCCAGCAGACACCGGCCTATCCGCCCGTTCCCGTCATAAAAAGGGTGGATGTACTCGAACAAGAAGTGGGCGATTATCGCCGAGAGTGTTGGCGGGATATCAGTAGCGCCGACAAGCGCGATCATCTGCTCGAGCATCGTTGTTATCTTTGTTTCAGGAGCGACTCCCTTATGGATCACTTTTCCCGTTTGATCAACCACATCGACTGGTTCTTTTCTGAATAGGTGCCCATCGGGCAGCTGACTCGCCTCAAGCTCGCCTGCCACAACGGTGTCATATATTTTCCTTACGTCACCCGGTGTCTCGGGAGTGATGCGACCCTTACCGGTAAGCTCAAGGTAAAGCCCTGCAAGCTCCTTGAAGCGCTTGCGCTGCCTATACTTGCTTGGTGGCGCTTGAATGCTCTCCAAAACCTCTTCGATTTGCCTCCGGGTGCCGTGCACGCCCTCTATCTCATTTGTGCTGACAACCTCATTGATGATCAGCCCGCGGACATATGCCCTCCGTGCTATGCCCGGCAGTTCCCGCCACAGGCGGGAAACCCTTCTTTCGGCTCGAAGAAGGCGCTCGCTCAGAAGAGACAGCTGCCTTGGCATGGCAAGGAATAACTCACCGGAGCTTATTTCAATTCCCGTCCTAAACGAGGACATGTCCGTCAGCCTTTTATGAGCCTCGGCTTTGATCATACTGTCGCGTCCGCTGGAACTGCTTTTGTAATAGAGCTTTTGAAGAGGGGCGTATTCTGCCGAGGGGTACTTTGACGAAAGGTGCCTTGTCATGGCGCAATCCTGTTCAAAGACAGCGAAATTAGTTGTTAGGGCTTTGATTTTAGTCTTGTATCTTTAAAATCTCAAATAACTAAAGATTAAAACATTGTGTTGTTCGTTTAATCTTTAAAATTCTCGAAAACAAGAACGTTTGGCTCTCTCGCAAGATCACTGCCGCAGCAATTGCGCAGGCAAAGCCAGTACGTCCTCGGGTGTTTCCGGGTACCAGGAGCCTTATACCAGCAGCTCGGCATGCTCGCTCCGCCTCGCCAACTTCTCGTCAAAGGTCCAAAGAGGTGTTGACCCTGAAGCAGCTGCGCGCTGCGCCAAGTAGCAGTCCTCATACGAGAGTCTTGGGCTTTTCTCGTAGGTTTCAAGCGCTCCTCTGAGGACAGTCCGGCTGATCTCGAGCTTGCCAAGACCCATTAGCGCTTTGACCATCTCGACTATATGATGCCTCCCGATGCAGTAATGGCGCTCCAGCACAAATACGAGTTCGACCATCGCAGTATCACTGACCATGAATATGATTCCTGGCTGCCCGATAAGTGCCTTGGCTTTTGCGTGCTGCTCGGGGATATCTTTGAGCAATAGGCGGAGAAGTACGTTCGTGTCGATGGATTCCCGCCTCATTTTACCGCCTGGGATTCCGGGCTCTGTAAAACTCGGAAGCGTTTTTTAAGGGTGGCGTGCCGGGCTTGATGTACGACGTGAACCGCTCGGCCATCTCGTCTATCGTCTCCCCCTTCCGAAGCCGCATCTCACCAGTAGCCTCGGAATACGTGACCTCCACCCTGTCGCCTGCGCTGAGCTTTGCTGCCCGCCTCAGTTCTGCCGGTATGACGATCTGCCCTTTGCTCGAAAGGACAGCCGTTGCAATATGCTCGGACACAATGGATCTCCTTGCTTTCTGCTTTCTGCATCCTTCATTCTGCATCTGCATCTGCTTTTGTGTAAGTCAGAGTATTCATGTCTTACTATGATGCCGAGGTAAGATGATATGTTAATGTTTGCCAGTGTAATTATATCTTACTATGCATCAACTGTCTTACCTATGGCTCATTGCTTACCGATTTGCTTACCGATCCCTGGCTGCGAGTTCCTCTTGGATCTCCTCGCGCATCTCGGCGAGTTGCTGCCTGGGGGCAATCCCCCGCTCAACTGCCTTGTCGTAGATCTCGATCCATGTTTCAGACAGTTGGGGATTGTCGTCTGTGTGCCCGTAGAGGATTTGCAGCAGGCGGTATAGATCCACCTCGGGGTTCCACTTGGGAAGATGTTTCCGGAAGTACTTGATCCCCTTATCGTACTCATGGAGGGCCATCGCGACGCGGAGGTATAACTCTGCGCATTGCTCGGCTACCGTATCGCTGAAATCTATGCCCCAACCCTCCTTCTCATAAGTAAGCAGGAGCATGCATAACTGAGCATCCGGTACATCTCGACCAACAACAGGGCGGCCTCGTCGGTGTTCTCGCCTTTGGTCGCGATTAACGACTTGAGAAGCTTGCGCGCCATGACCCTCCATTTCGACCGCTCGCTTTTAGGGACTATCCTGTTGGGCGCAAAATAGTAGCTCGTTGCCGCGTACTCGACAAACAGCTCTGTCCGGCCTCTTAGCTCGTCAAAGTCGGTTATCAGACCCTTCTTCGACTTCGCCTTTCGCAGAGAGCCCGCCTCATCGGAAAACGTGGTAATGAACTCGTCAAGCGCAACGTCCTCCCGCATCCTTTTTGGGATGAGCTTATACATCTCGACCACGAGTTTTCTTGTGGTCTCCTGGTCATACTTCGATAGGATGCTGCGCAGCTCATCTACCTTCATCGGCTTGTCCCTTCCTTGCGCCAGCAGGCACGCGATGCAGTAAGTGGAAGAACCGGGGGTATCTGGACGGCAGGCTGCGAATGGGCTCGCTCATTATGCAGCGGATCCATTTGTGTATTGTCGTTCCATTCGCAGACAGGTCACGTCTTTTTTGGCAAAGTCAGCATATAGGAAAGGTATGCGTGAATGTCAGAGGCAAGAATTTTATGGTCATTGAATCAAATGGCTTGGAGGCAACGAGCTTGCTCTCTTTTGGGTGCGCTCAAAAAAGGAAGCGGCAACCGCAGGCAAGCACTGCCAGGATGAGCGCTACTCCCACAGCGAAAGTCGCCGTGACTGCCGCGCACGCCACCACCAGCCGAGCAGCAGCGACTGCGTCTGCGGCGGACGGGTCTGGGAACCCCTCGGCGATCACCGGACGCTCTGTGACGTGATCGGCGTACATAGCGCACCCGCCGAGCGAGACGCCAAGCGCGCCTGCGAAGGCCGCCTCGCCGTGCGCGGAGTTGGGGCTTGCGTGCTTGTGGCGGTCGGAAAGTGCCGTGCGCCATGCGCCGCGTGCGTCAAGCCCGATGCATGCGCCCGCCACCGGCACGACCATAAGCGCAAGCCGAGCAGGCACCCACGCAAGCGCATCGTCAAGCCGGGCAGAGACGGTCCCAAACGTCGCATAGCGCTCGTTTTTGTAGCCGACCATCGAGTCAAGCGTGCTTGCCGCCTTGTGCAGCCATGCCCCACCCGGGCCGAGGAGAGCCGCCCAGAACATCGGCGCAATCACACCGTCGACCACGTTCTCGCCCATACTTTCGATGGTCGCTCGGGCAACGCCGCTCTCATCAAGCACGTCAGTGCGCCGGGCCACGAGGTGCGAGAGGTGCCCGCGTGCGGCAGGCAGGTCGCCAGCGGCCAGGTGTGCTGAGACCGTGCGCCCCTCCTCGGCAAGCGAGCGTGCGGCGAGCGTCAGCCAGATGAGCAGCGCGTCGACCGCGGTGGCGGTGGTGGTGGCGACGGTGGTGGTGGCGATGAAAGCGACGCTGGCAGCGGATGTGGCACCAGCGGGCATGGTGCCAACAGGAACGGCGGTGGTGGCAAGGGCTCCGAGGCGCGGGCTCCAGGAAAGCGCGAGTGCGGGCCCCACGGCAAGCGTGGCGGTCATGGCAGCCAGCAGCGCGCCTCCTGCGAGGCCGTCGAGAGAAGGTGCGCGGCGGATCGTGCGCTCAAGGGCGGTGATCGACCTGCCGAGCCAGGCGACCGGATGCCAAGCGCTCGGCAGGTCGCCGAATGCGAGGTCAAGCACGAGGGCAAGCGCAAGCGAGGCAGCGCGTGCGAGCAGCGCGACAGACAGCCATGTGAGCAGCGGATACGCCGACGATGCCAGCATGTCGCTCACGCCGTTGCGTCCCCTGCTGTTGCACCGCCGCCCATCAGGGCTCGCCTGCAGGCTCGGCAACAGTAGGCACGACGGCAGGCTCGGCTGCAGGCTTGAGGGCAATGGGCGCGACGAGAGGCTCGGGGGCGAACTCGGCGGTGATCGCTGCGATGATCGCGTCGTTCTCGGCGGGGCTCCTGATGCCGATGCGCAGCCAGCGCTCCGAAAGCCCTGCGAAGGTGGACGCATCGCGCACCCCGACACCTCGCGTGAGCAGGCGGTCGCGCAGCTCGGCGGCGACAAGGCCCTCGGGCAGCTCGGCGAGGAGGAACGGCCCCTCACTTGCGGTGACGCGCACGCCCCGAAGAGCTGCGATGGCGCTGGTCAGGTGCGTGCGTTCGGCGGCCAGAAGCCTGCGCGAACGCTCAAGGTAGTCGCCGCACCCGGACGCGAGCACGGTGGCGGCCTCCGCAGCAATCGCGTTCACGCTCCAGGGGTCGCGGATCCCGCTGATGCGCGAGATGAGCCCCGGGTCGGCGGCGAGCAGGCCCAGGCGCAGGCCGGGCACGCAGTACGTCTTGGTGAGCGAGGTGACCACCGAGAGCCGCCCGCCTGGTTTTTTGTGTTGTTTGCCCGGCTCACCCGGCCCGCCTTGCCCGCCCGCATGGCTCACGCAGCCCACCAAAGAACAGGTCGCGTGCACCGAGGTAAGCGCCAGGAAGGACTCGTCAACGAGCACGTCTGCGCCGCGCTCGGCAAGAGCGGTTATGGCGGTCGGATCGGTCAGGTGTCCGGTGGGGTTGTTGGGCTGGCAGATGACGACCAGGTCGCCGGGGCCGACTTCAAGCGTGCCGAGCGGTGTCGACCACGTGCCGAGCGACACCAACGGTGTATCCGGCGACATCGGCGCTGTAGTTGGCAAAACCGGCGGTGTGTCGGGTGGTATCGGCTGCGTGATCGGCAGCGTATGCGGCGCTGGCAGCCTGGTTGGTGGCATCGGCTGCACATCCGGCAGCATCGGGCGTGCGCTGCGATGGAGTTCCAGCGGGATGTGGACGACCGGCACACCCACGGCTTGAGCAGCGGCTTCATACTCTGAGTAGCACGGATCAAATACGATTATTCGTTTTGGTAGCATGATACGTATAACTAATGAAATTAGTTCGCTCGCACCGTTGCCTATCAACAGACATTCCGCGGCTACCCCAAGCCGCTTTGCCCATGCCTGACGCGCCGAGAACACATCGATCTCCGGGTAGCGGCTGCTGAGTTCCCGCGCACGTGCGAAGGCATCGTCAAGCACTGCGGGAGGACCGAGCGGGTTCACGTTCACGCTTGCGTCGATGCGAGCCGACAGCCCACCGTGATCACGCTTCATTGCAGATCCTCCAGCCCACCGCAATCGCGTTTCATGGTGCACCTTCCTGCCTGCTGTGGCCATGTCTCATGGTGCACCTGCCCGCTGTGGCCGTATCTCATGGCATGTCCCCCAGCCCCACCAGCCGGAAGATGGCGGGTAGGTCGAGCTCGCTCTCAATCGCATCGGCGAGACGGTCGATGGGGTCGGGGTTGGGTCGCCTGGCAACCGTCGAGTCATCGGAGGGCGGTTCGACCGCCAGCAAAAGCGGCTCAAAGCCTTTGCGCGCCCGCAGCGTGTCAAGCCAGAAGCGCCGCGCCCCCGCCGAGTCGAACAGCCCGTGCAGGTACGTGCCAAACACCGGCAGGTGTTTGGAGACGGCACCGTCAGTGATAGTGTCGGTGTCAGCGGCATCGGCGATAGCGACGGTGTCGGTGTCGATGTCGATGTCGTCGGTGCCGCCGAGCACAAGCAGCGGGTCTGCGCCATCCCCGAGCGTCGTGCGCCCCATATGGATCTCATAGCCGACAACTGGAGTCCCGGCAGGCCCGAACGCCGCCCCGGTGAGCGTACCGTGCGCACGCTTGGTGCGCTTGTCGGCCACAAAGACGGTCTCGACATCGAGCAGCCCAAGCCCATCGGCAACCCGTGTGCTGGAATCCCCACCCGTTTTTCCAACAGGATCCTCGCTGATCCCTGTGCTGACCCCCTTGCCGACCCCCGCGCCGACTCCCGCGCCGACTCCCGCGTTGAGGTTCCCCCCGTCTTCGGCAGCGCCAACTTCAATGCCAAGCGGATCGGCGATCGTGCGGCCGAGCATCTGGTAGCCTCCGCAGACCCCCACGACAGACACGCCGTTCTCGGCAGCTGTGATGACCGCCTCGGCAATGCGCGTGCGGCGCAACCAGGCGAGGTCGGCAAGGGTCGATTTCGAGCCGGGGATGATGATCGCGTCGATGCGGTCAAGCTCGGCGGGCCCGCTCGCCCACCGCACGGAGACGTCCGGCTCGCTCGCGAGCGCCGTGAGGTCGGTGAAGTTCGAGATGTAGGGCAGCCGGATCGCAGCGATGACCAGCTCGGCTGCGGGGCGCGGGCGGATGCTTTCGATGCCGAGCGAGTCCTCCTCGTCCACCACGAGGCCAGCCAGGTGCGGCAGCACGCCGAGGACGGGGATCCGGTAGCGTTCTTCGAGCATGCGGATGCCCGGCCCGAGCAGGCTCGCATCCCCCCTGAACCGGTTGATGATGAAGCCGGCGACGTGTGTGCGCTCTGCGGGCGTGAGCAGCTCCATCGTGCCCACAAGCGAGGCGAACGTCCCCCCGCGCTCGATGTCGGCAACAAGCAGCACGGGGGCGCGTGCGTAAAGCGCGACCTCCATGTTTGCGATGTCATGATCGCGCAGGTTTATCTCGGCGGGGCTGCCCGCCCCCTCGGCCACCACCAGGTCGAAGCGCCGACGGAGACGCATCAGGGCCCGGGTGACGACCGGCCAGGCCGTATGCTGGTAGCCGTGGTACTCGCGCACCTGCATGACCCCCACCGGACGGCCCATGACGATGACCTGGCTTCCCGTGGGCGAGCACGGCTTGAGGAGCACCGGGTTCATGTCGGCCTGCGGCTCGATGCCTGCCGCACGGGCCTGGAACGCCTGTGCGCGCCCGATCTCAGCGCCTTCGGGCGTGACCGCCGAGTTGAGCGCCATGTTCTGGCTCTTGAAGGGCGCGACGCAAAGCCCCCGGCGGGCGAACACCCGGGCAAGCCCCGCCACGAGCACCGACTTGCCGACGTTCGAGGCCGTGCCCTGCACCATGAGCACCGGGGCGAGGGCATTTTGCGAGAGCGGCGGCGGGGTCTGCGGCGGCGGGTTTTTTGCGACCGCCATCTTAATACTCGATTCCTTTGCGGGCACCCACGCCGCGGTAGTACGGGTGCGCCACAAGCCGCATATCGGTCACATAGTCCGCGATCGCAAGGAGTTCAGGCGGTGCCCCTCGGCCAGTGAGGGCAGCCTCCGTGTGCACGGCCCGCTCCGAGACCGCCTGGACAAGCTCCGCAGCGGTGAGGAGCCCCTTGTCTGCGGCAACGCATGCCTCGTCAAGTACCACGAGGTCGAACGCGCCCGCAAGCGCCGAGCGCGCCGCCGTAAGGGCGGCGGCCGCGGCGGCCCGGTCGGCATCGGTGATGCCGTGGGCGAGAAGGCCGGTCGGCTCCTCGGCGGGACGGATGACCTGCACGCCCAGCTGCCTCAACGAGGCCAGCTCGGACGACTCGGAACCCCCCTTGACAAACTGCACGAACGCGACTTTGAGCCTGGCTCCTGCGCCGCGCACGGCAAGCCCGACGCCCGCCGAGGTCTTGCCCTTCCCCGTGCCGGTGTAGACGTGGACGAGACCCGAGGGAGCCGAGGTGGGTGCCGCGGGGGCAGGTGCCGCGTAAAAGGCCGCAACATGTGCCACCAGCTCATCGATGCTTCGCATGGCGTCGGCATCGGCATCTGTGCCAGCATCGGCATCGGTCATCGGATGCCGAGCGACGACAACGGCTGTCGCGCCCACCTGCCGGGCTGCCGTAAGCTTGTCGGGAACACCACCCGCAGGCCCGCTTTCCTTTGTGACGATCACGGTCGCCCTCAGATGCGCAAGCAGCGCAGCGTCCAGCTCGACCGAGGTCGGACCTTGCAGCGCGACAATATCCGCCGGTGCAAGCCCTGCAGCCGCTGCGGCTGCGATCGAGTCCGCGGTCGGCAGCACGCGGGCGATACAGCGCACGGCAGCCTGCCTGCATACCGGGACATAGGTTGCCAGGGCACG
>WRDS01000074.1 GCA_009779675.1 Coriobacteriia bacterium | reverse complement strand
TACAAAAAACCGAAGCTCTCTTGGACTTGAGGCCAGCGCTCATGTGTCAGGCGTCCACTCGTCTTATTAGGTCGAGAATGCGTTGTGCGGCTGCCAGGGGCTGGTGATCGGCATTGCCCAGAGTGATGTCGGCGACGACGGCTTCTAGGCAAGCCCCATGATGAAAATGTTACTCATAAGCCCTGTGGCGTATTAAGGTCTGTGACTATCAGGTAAATTGTGACGTACTGCTGTCGTTATTTTTCAGGAGGATTTTAAGATGGCCGGAACAAAAGTAGCCAATCCGGCTCCTTTGGGACTCTTAGGGTTTGGCTTAACAACGGTGCTTTTGAATATTCATAACGCTGGGCTCATGGAGTTCAACGTCATGATACTGGCAATGGGGCTGTGCTACGGAGGGACTGCGCAAATCATAGCGGGCATTATGGAGTTTAGAAATAAAAACGTGTTCGGTGCCACAGCATTTACATCTTATGGATTGTTTTGGCTGTCGCTGTGCACTATCTGGATTAATCCTTTTGGCAGCGCTGCGGCCAACGGACAGGCCATGGGATGGCATCTGCTTATGTGGGGCATCTTTACGCTGTTTATGTTTATCGGTTCGCTAAAGCACAACCGCGTGACACAGTTTGTATTTTTTTCATTGACGCTACTGTTCTTCCTGCTTGCATGCGGAGACTTTATAGGCAGCAAAACGACTATCACAATAGCTGGCATCGTGGGTATCGTGTGCGGATTATCGGCAGCGTACAGTGCATTTGCGCAGATTTTGAACAATGAATTTGGCAAAACCATGCTGCCGCTGTGTGAGCTGAAGGACAAATTTATCAAAAGCGGCCAAGTCAGGTTCTAACCCACAAGCACAGGCACATCCACGCAGATCGTCTTGCCGATAGTCTTTAGCCGATATGTTGTCTCAAGGTTCATCCAGAACTCCGCGCTAGTTCCAAGCGCGCGTCCGAGCAGAACGGCCATTTCCGGGGTAATGGCGCGCCTTCCTCTTACGATGTCCGATATGGCAGACTGCGGCTTTTTAATCGCTTTTGCGAGTCGGTACTGAGATATACCGAGTGGACGTAGGAACTCTTCGGACAATATCTCACCCGGTGTTGATATGTACTGGTCAGTGGTAGTCATTGAACTCGACTCCTTCGGCCTCGTGGCCATTCCATGTAAAACAAAGTCGCCATTGTTCGTTTACTCTGATGCTGTATTGTCCCACTCTGTCACCGGGTAACTTCTCCAAGCGGTTACCAGGAGGGACTGCCAGGTCGTTCAAAGAAGTGGCGGCATCAAGCATTTGGAGTTTCCTATACAGTGCTTTCCGGGCAGCGGGAGGGATGCGTTTTGATGGTTCTTTGTCGGTATTAGACCAAAACCCCTCTATGTCAGAGTCTTTGAACTTCAACCGCCGGGCTCCCTCAGTAGTGTATCTGTGTCACAGATATACTACTGAGAAACAGAAGCATGGTCAAGGTTATTTCCAACCAAGCTGCACACGGCACCTGTAGCTGCCGTGTGCCCTATTCGCCGAGTGGCAGCTTTGCGGCCAGCAAGGCGCAATCCAAATGCTCGCGGATCTGTTTGGTCTGGCGCTTGTAGCCAAAAGTGCGCAGTGTCTGAACCCGGAGATCGGCCTGGCTGATGTCGGGGTTTTGTGCGGCAATGAAGCAGGCGGCATTGGCGATTTCTGTTGGGCTGATGTGCCAGAACGGGCGCTCGGCATCACTGCTGTTGGGGCGGAACTCTTTCCAGGTTTGGCGATCGATGACTGATGGCCAGACGAACTTGTTCTCGTCAAGGGTCAAGTCGGCCTGTGCACACGCCTGTTTGATCTGGTGGACGACTTGCCGCTCGCGTTTTGGGTAGAGCCGACTCAGGTCGAATGCTGCGGTCGTGAGCTTGGTCAGGCGTTCGATGTGGATGGGTCCCTCGAACTCGGCAATCTCAATGGCAACGGAGCGCACCTGCTCCTTTGCTGCTTTTTTGGGCAGCTCATCAAGGACGGAGCGGTCGCCAAAAATCACGACAGGCCATGGCTCAAACTCGCTCCTAGAGGTACCGATGGTGGGCGTGTCCGTGGAGTCGGATCGCACGAGCACTGCGGGGTCGGGTCTCACATGCTCGGTGCCGTCAAGCTCTTTCGAGGATGGGGGTGGGACGGTCTCGGGCACGGCAACCTTGATGATGATTGGCTCTGGCATCAATCCCTCTGCCTTGACGACGGCGTTTAGGGCAGCTGCCCGATTCTTTACAGCCAAAGCAACACCCTCGGTATCGGTGAAGCCTTCCAGCAGGCGCACAACGAAGTCGTTCGTCCTCCAGGAATCCAAAGCGGAGAACTCATCATTGTGAGCCCAGCGATTGCGCACGATACGGAGCTCACTCCCAAGGGTCGAGATTTCGCGATTGCCACTCTTTTCAAACGGAAAGCCGAGGTTGCCGAGCCGTTCTGTGATCATGCGCAGCTGGGCGCTAAGGTCTCCTGCCGTGTAAGTCTTGGGAACGAAGCCTTTTGAGCTGTCGAGCTCGGTGAGGATGGTGACCCACGGCAGCGGGCCAAGCGTAGGTTTCAGCCTCTGATTGATAATGGGATCAAGACGCACGGCTAGGAGGTCGAGTGCCTCTTGGACAGATTGACGAGGGGAGAATGAGGCCATCAGGTCACCGTGCCTTGTTTGTCGGGAGTTGCACCTTTTACTGCCATCCAGGCAACCAGGTGCACCTCTTCCAGGTTGACGTAAGGAAGTGGTTCTGGCGGTGGCGGAACCTGGATGCCGAATTTGTCGAGGACCTGTCTCACCAGGTCGATGCGTTGTTCATCGGTGTTGCCCTCGTTTAGCGCAGCACGAACGGCGCGGCCGATCTTGGTGATAGGAACTGAACCAAGCCGTCGGCACAGCTCGTCCTGACCCCTGATGCCAAGAAAGCTGCCTGAACGGCGAACTAGCTCGGCGGCATCTCGAAAGGACTTGGGGATCTCAGGCTCCAAATTAGCGGGGTCTGTGAGTCTTGTCCAAGCTTCCCACACGGACTTTCTGGCAATCTGCCAGGCATCAAAAGCCCCGTTGTAAACCTCATCTGTCACCCAGCGTGGAACCTCTGACCCGGTTGGGTCGGCGGTAACCAAAGATGTCAACGTGTCATCCGAGACAAGCGGGATCCCATTCTCATCATGGGCCACATGCCAGTCTTCATCACACCGAACGTAGCGGAACCATGGCTTGCGCGGCACCGCGGACTTCCCATCCCCGCTCTTATGCAGCTCTGAGCCCTGCCCTATCCGAATGCAAAAAACGTAGCCATTCCCATCAACAACAGTGCTTTCGAATCCTGAACCGGAGCCATAGGGCAGTGCTTGGTACTTTGAAGCAAGGGCAGGATCGCTCGTGGTGGCGCTGAACAAACGGCGACGGTATTCCTCTCCGGAGAGGGCTGCCGAAGTGCCGCTCTTTCTGAGGATGTCTTCAAGCTGTTCGATGGCCTCATCCGGATCGGCCAGGATTACGTCTTTGGTCGGTTTGCGTCCAGGCAATACCTCTCCTGTGCCTACAGCAGCTGCCGCTTGGGCAAGCTTACGGCCGAGGGTCTCCTCAAGGCGCAGCATCTCATCCAGGCGCTCGGCAGGAAAGAACACGCCGAGATGGACTTCCCGATACTGCGAGCCAATGCGATCGATACGTCCATGCCGTTGGACAATCCTCATCGGATTCCAAGGCAAGTCATAGTTGATGATGCGCCCGGCTTGTTGCAGGTTAACGCCCTCGGCAAGCACATCTGTAGTAAACAGCAGGTCGTACTCATCTTTTGTAGTTGGCTGGCCGTTGTCATTTAGACGGGATGCAGTTTTTGGAGCGAAGCCCTCGATAGTGGCAGCACGCCCACCTTGGTCGACACCGCCGGACTCGCCTCGGCTCTGTACCGACTTGTAAGCTCCCATAATGGGCGGAGCCAGGCGCTCCCGGTAGACGGCCAGCGGGTGAGCTGGCCGGTGCTGTCTCAATCGCTTTGGAAACTTCCTCATGGACGGCAAGGATGGTATCGGAGTAGGTAGAGAAAACGATAACCTTGCGACGATCGCCGTGCGAGATGCCGTCGGGGTCGACATGTTGGGACTCTATGGCGATCTGTTCCAATTCCGTGAGCAGCGTGGCGGCTTTTGGCTCTCCAGCATCGATGTCCTTGGCCGCCATCATCCGCAAACGCTTGAGCAGCGCGAGGTCGGATTCAACATCTGTGGCAAGCTCGTCCGCGTCATAAAACAATGCCTTGCTGGCTTGGTTTTCCGCTTCTTTATCCAGCGCTTCGACGAACTCGTCCAAGTCATCAGATTCAGATGAACCCCAATCACGCAATGCATCGCCGATGAGCACCCACCCTTGCTTCAAGGTAGCAAGAAACGTCCCATGGGCTTTGATGAGTTTTTCTAATGTTGCGGCCAGAGCTTGCGGGGAGGACTCCAAACGTTTTAAAAGCGCAGAACGGAGTAACCCGGCATTCGACACCTGGTAGCTCTCGAGTTCACCTGAGAGCAGGTAGGCGCTGGGGGTGTAGCGAGCCAGCCTCAGCTTGTTCGGATCAGCTGGGGTAGCCTTTAAGCCGAAGTCGTTATCGGGCGGTTCCAAAGCGTAAACCATCTGGTCGATAAGGTTGAGTCCGCTTTGGCTCAGCTCGTAATCGATCCGGCGTACTTTTGGCGTGGGGAATCGGATCATAGTCGGTTGTCCATCTGGGCCGGTGATCTGCTCATTCAGGTAGTGCTCTTTGACGAACTTACGTGTGCGGCGCACTGCCACCTGATCCATCAGGTCAAACAGATGCTCAGGCGTGAGGTTCTCGGGATCGATCGACTGGGCATGCTTGATGTAGCTATGGATTGAGGGGATACCCACACAAGCAAAACGAGCATCATTGCGCACGAAGTAGCGGATCAGCACCTCAAGATCGGTGAGCGAGTTATTAACCGGGGTTGCGGTAAGCAACACCACCTTCTTTGGGTGTTTGCCTGCGAGAATTACCTGGTCAACTGCCTGCGAGCGTGACGCGCTGGCATTGCGCAGGTTATGGGCCTCATCCACCACGATCATCGCGTAATCGTCGATCGAAGCAGCAAAGTCGGTGTGTCTCGGGTCATCGGGCTTCATCCGGTTGCGGACTTCCTCATACGAGCATACTTCAGTAAGTCGGGAGAAACCGTACTCGTTCAAAAATGGCTCCCACATCGATTTCTTCAAAGCTGCTGGAACAATTATCAAGACGCGCTGTCGGTCTATCTCGTTTGCCTGGCGGATCACTTCGGCTGCAAGGAAAGTCTTACCAAGACCTGCCTCGTCAGCGACGAGCACTCCGCCAAGGTCTTTAAGGAGCCGCTGCATCCGAGCCACCCCATCAGCCTGAGAGCGGGTCAGCCCGCCGAACGTTTCCGGGGTGCGCTCTTCCTCCAAGTGCTGCCCATACAGTTCCCAGAGCATCCGCAAAAACACAATCCAAGGCGTATGCGGTTCCCATAGATCTGCATACAGATCGGCAAGGTCGTAGGGGTCTGATTGCGCCCAATAGCTCTCGAACCACTCTCGGACTTTCCCTGCCGAATGTGTCCCGCCACCCGTGCCAAGGTTCAACTCGGCGTTTATCGCAAGTCCGGCATAAGTCATGTTGGAAGATCCGGCGATTGCGGTCTGAGAGGCCGAGTCCTCTACCAGGTATGCCTTGCCGTGCAAGAAGCCCTTGCTATAACGCCGTACTTCGACGCGGGGCAGTCCGTCGGATGCGATTGACCGCAGCCAGCCGACCATCCGGCGAGCGCTTTTGTCAGAAACACGCTCAAATCCCATCGAGTCGCGTTCCAGCTTGATCCAATCATCGTGAGTGGTGAGCGCACGCTCCAGCCGCTCGGCATAGTTGGCAGCAGGCGGCGGGGCAAGAGCCTGCACGGTGTCCTCATCTGGTTCGGAACCGAGGAGCAAACGCACCTGCGGGGCTTTCTCCAGCTCGTCGGCCAGAAGCGAGAATCCGCCCGGATTGATGTAGGCAGTAGCGATTGCGAGAGGCGGTGGGGTGATTTTGTTCTTGCGCAACAAGGCAAACAGGCGGTTCACTTGGTCGGCAACGCTGGTGCCCTCTGCCTTGTCGTTAGTCGCGAAATCAGGGAGCTGCTCTAGGCTCATGCGTGCCTCCATGCCTCATCAATCCTACCGAGCAACAGATCAATGACCATCGCGGCGGCAGAGTCAACGTTGTACCCATCAGGGTATCTCGGCACTAAAAGATCCATATCGTTGCGGAACCGAGAGTCGTTCAATTTTGCTTGCAGGTTTGCGGTGAGTCCCCATTCGGTTATGGCAACGGTCTCTATCACGCTTCTACCTGGACATCCTGGTTGATTCGGATCTGCCAACGCTTGTCTATCTTGCCACGAGCCTCTGACAGGGGGTTTAGCGGGGAAGGCCGGATGTCTGCGGCGCTGGCTACGGCCATGAGGGGCTCAAGTCCCTTTGTCCCGGTGAACTCGTCAAGTATCCATCCAACCCTGCGGGTGCTGGCGGCAGAAAACCCGCAGGCGGTTCGGGCAAGCAGATCCAGGTCGAGGCCGGGGTCGTCTGACAGCTCGACGATGACCGTGGCAACATTGTCCAGGCCGCCGCCGAGCATAACGTTGGCTGCCAGGTCTAGAGCAGTCAGTTCCGGAGGGGCGATCCGGATCCGTCCGGTGCGGACAGTGCGTTCAATGACCGGCAGGTGCGGCAGCCCGCTGCGCGTATAGAACTCCAGCCGCGCCCGTCCTACCTGCCGGTTGCGGATCATCCGGGATGTGGCGATCTGGGTCGCCTGCGGTGCCTGATGCGCGGCACCGAACAACGCTGCTGCTGATAGCCAGCCAATGTAGTAGTCGGCTCCCAAAAATCCCATAAGGTCGGGGACAAACTCTAGGGCGGGCGGCCCACCCCAGGCTCGGTAATCCGGCGACACAGGCACCCAGAGCCCTCGTGCGGGCGTCACCCATTCATGTCGCCGCATGGGCACGGCCATTCTCTGCGGGACCTGCGATGTCGGGATGCCGAGCAACTGCGCTACTTCGGCGGTTGTGAGTGCGGTGATACCGCGGGATAGCGCCCAGTCTGCTGCTTGCGGAGTCCGGACGGTGGGCGTTACTTTTGATCGATGTTCGCACTTCATATCTCGTATACTAATGTTTTTCATGAGAATATGCAATTTAAAGTGCACTTCATTTAACGAGATCACAGGCATGCCTGCCAGAGAGTTATCAACCAGCTTTTTCTTTGATATGTATGGAGCTGCCATGTCAATCCTCGGTTAACGATGTTTGTTACGCCAAGCGTGAAAGTGCGTGAGCACCGCTGCGAGGCGCGGGGCATAATCCCAGCCGCGATGAAACGTCGCGAAGATGTGTTCGACCTGATCCTCAGAAAGGCCGTACAGCAGCGATACAAGAGCGTCGAGTTCTGCAATAAGGTCGTCTTTTTCTGCCTGATCGCGGACAGAGCCGACAGGGACTTCGACAGCAGCTGCCCAGTCGGCATAGCGGTCGTCTACGGCGGCAAGGCATCCAGCGATCTCGCAAATGCGCTGGCAACGGGTATCGTCTGGATCGTAGACGGGGACGGGCAGGCCATTGAAAATATGTAAGTTCATGCCAATTTCGACATATCTGCGGGCATACCAGTCAAGCGGAATAGAGGAGAGGGCACCAAGCAAAAACGCTTCAGCTTGGGGTTGCGTTTCACCCCTGGTCAACAGGTATGGAGCCTTGTTTGTTAAGATCGTTTCTGGCGGCACCAGCGCGGCGATGCAGGTTCGTGTGTTTGTTGCGTTGGTCACATCGCGAAACGCGATTCGCGGGTGATGGAATGGCAGGGTTACACGGTTGGCAACCACGTCAGCAGGCAGTCCTGCAAACGCGGAGTTTGCCATCCGTGTTTGCCGCTGCCGTTTGGCAAACAGGGCATCTTCAACCGTGTTCGGGTCTGCCCATGCATACACTTCGCCGGTCTGCGGCTCCCAAAGATTGAACCCGGCTCCGCCGATGACAGGGATGCGTCCCGAGCCCTCGCCCGCGTCGAATGTCTTGCGGTCGTTGGTGGCATCGAATTCGCGCACAGGACGGAAATCCCAACCTGGGCGTTTTCCGTCCAGGCGCGGTGCTTTGCGGATTTGCGTGAAGACGACTACGGATTCGGCATCAGGAAGGTTCGGTACAGCGGCTCCAGTAGAGGCTTTAGCGAGCGTTTCGAACGAGATTGTGCCAGGACGATCTCGGCCAGCGAGAAAGTCATCCTGGTTATAAAAGGGCCCCGAGAGGCGAATTGTTCCAACTTTTGCGGACAACTTCTTAATCGCTACCAGTCCGATTGAATAACGGCCGTCGATGCCACAAAAGACCCACTCTGCTGTGTTGGTTAGCGTGACCAGCTCAGATCTCGATTCGGCAAGGGCAACGCGTCTCCACTCAGCTCCGCCGGCACTGTTCAAGATTGATCGCGGCATGACCACACCAAGGGATCCCCCTGTGCGCAGCAGCTGCCAGAAACGCCATGCAAATGCTTGGTACAGGTCGATGTCGCCTGTCCCAAGTCCCGGATATGGACCGGCAAGTAGCACTCTGCGCATCGCCGCGACCTTCTCCGTCTCTCGCTCAAGTGCAGGCAGCAGATCGGCACGCTCTTGGCGCAGCCGTTCTATCTCTGCCTCAAGCTTCTTTGGTGGCAACCCCAGCAACCCAGGGCGGATGCGCAGCCAGAATTTTGGCTCCTCCACCATTAGCTCTTCCCACGGCGGATTCCCTACGAGCACATCAAAGCCGGGATTATCGCGCAAGAAGACCTCGGGGAACAGATAGGGCAGGTGTGCCGGTTGCAGCTGGTCGGCGACCTCATCGGGCTCTGTCGCGTTGATGATGCGCTGGATGTGTTCGCGATTCACGATCTCAGCGGACTTGACGGACCACGCATCTATTCGTGTAGCGACGGCTGCGTTCATGATTCGCCGGACGGGCTCGGTCTTCTTCCGTACCTGCTCAAGCAGCTCTCTACTTTGAGTGACCCCAGCTTTGTCAGCTTCGTCAGCTGCTGCCAGTTCCCTAAGTAGTGGGACGGCTTCTGAGAGATAGGAGTTGATAATCTCTCTGATTCGCCTTTGATATCCGGTGTCTTGTGGCGCGGCATCCGCCTCGGCGGCGAATAGCGCTATGTCATCTGTCCTGCTTTTATCCAAGTTGCTCCACTGTGCCGGATTCTTTTTGGCGCTGCGGCTCTTGCCCGGTTTTTTCTTTTCGCTATCGGCTCCTTGAACTAACGCGTCGACAGCCTCTTCGATGGTGCCGATACCGGTGAGGGAGTTCGCACATACGAGCCCGTGATCGAGATTGCTCATGGGCAAACCGGGCACGAAAGTGTGTATCCAGAGGGCGAGCCGTGCAAGCTCGACAGCCAGAGGATTGACATCAATGCCATAGATGCAGCGGCGAGCGACTTGGCGACGCAAAAGAGCGATGTTATCGATCTCGGTTTTGGCTTCTTCGTCATCGCCCAGTGCGTCTTTAGCGGTGCCTGCCAACCGCAGAAGCTCGCTTTCCACCCCGGGCAATGTGTGCTTGGTGAGGAAGTTGCGCATCAGCGCTTCGACCTTATCGACCGCTGCCACTAAAAAGTGACCAGAGCCCATTGCCAGATCGGCTACACGGAAGTCAAAAAAGAGCCTCTCTGCCCGGGCAGCTTCTCCATGAACGAGCAGATCGGCAACTTTGGCCAAATGAGCATTCAGGGTTGGGGTGATGGAGCGTTCGATAAGATGATCCACCACGATCTTGGGGGTGAAGTAGCTGCCGGTTGCTTTGCGCTCTCCGGAAGCCGAGTGGAAGTAGACGGTTCCAGCCGGAGCCTCGACCGTGTCGCCTTCCTGGGCGGGCACCCAGGCACCACTGTCATCGGTGGTGAGATCCGTCTCGGCAATCGAGAGGGAGGATTCCAGCAGCCCCTCGTATATGGTCCCGAACTCGCGCACCGAGAGCGAACGGAAATCAACCGGGCCGCGGGTACCATCCTCGCTGATGTCTACCAGTAGGTGCTGAAGGGCGGGGCCAATTACAGAATCTGGTAGCGCAAGCGGTGAAATGGCATAATTTCTGTGTGTGTGTGTGTGTGTGTGTGTGTGTGTGTGTGTGTGTGTGTGTGTGTGTGTG
>WRDS01000073.1 GCA_009779675.1 Coriobacteriia bacterium | reverse complement strand
GGGTGCGTCGGCGGTTTGATTTGGTCGCAGAAGTTGCAGGGGTCAGCATCGTCGACGACTACGCCCATCACCCCACTGAGGTTGCAGCAACCTTAGATGCTGCCCGGTCACTTGGCTTTTCGCGCATATGGGTGTTGTTTCAGCCACATCGCTACAGTCGCACCGAGGCATTCGCACCGCAGTTCGGTGCGGCATTAGGCAAGGCTGACCGACCGGTGCTCATGGATGTTTACGCAGCTGGGGAGATCCCGATCCCTGGTATCAACGGAAAAACGGTCCTCGACGCTGTTTTCGATGTCCGTCCGCGGGCGCAGGGAGCGTATCTGCCGCACCGAGCGGATGTGGTGCCCTATTTAGCGGGTTCTGTCCGATCCGGCGATCTGGTGATAACGATGGGCGCAGGCGATGTGAGCGCCATAGGGCCAGAGCTTGCAAAAGCCCTTGGGCAAGAGGAGCGGTGAGATCGGCAATGGGCGCAGCGCAACAACAGGTGGCAAGCACGTGGGGTGTGGACACGTGGGCGTGAACGCCGCTTTTAAGGCGCTGGACGATGGCCTTGACGGGCTTGTCCGGTACCGAGAGCCGTTGGCTCGGCATACGACCTTGAGGATCGGCGGGCCGGTTGCACTCTACCTTGAGTGTGACACGGTCTCAGATGTCGCGCTTGCGCTCGAGGTGCTTACTGCCGAGGGGATCGAGTTCACAGTGCTTGGCCGTGGGAGCAATGTGCTTGCAGCTGATGATGGGTACGACGGGGCGGTCATAGTACTTGGCAGGGAGTTCAGGCGGTATGCTTTGGATACGCAGGGCCGCCTGAAGGCTGGTGCTGGTGTGGCACTGGCAGCGATCGTACAAGAGGCGTTCTCGGCGGGAATGACCGGTTTGGAGTTTGCTGTTGGCATTCCCGGGACGCTTGGCGGGGCACTTTGCATGAATGCGGGGACCCGCGACGAGTGGATATGTGATGTAGTTGAAAGTGTGGTGCTATACGCGGCAGGACATGGGCTGGTGAGTGTCCGGGGGCCGGAGGTGGATTGGGCATACCGGGGCTCAAGCCTGGCTCGGCAGGGCATCATCCTTGAGTCGACGTTGAGGCTTAATCCCGGAGACACCAGTCGCATACGTGCGAGCATGGAGTCCTCGCTTAAGCGAAGAAGGCGCAACCAGCCGGTTGCACTTCCTAATGCAGGTAGCGTGTTCAGGAACCCGGAAGGCGATTCGGCAGGGCGCTTAATCGAAAGCGTTGGGCTCAAGGGAGCATCGGTAGGCGGCGCTCAGATATCAGATGCCCATGCAAACTTTATCGTAAACGCAGGAGACGCGACCGCTCATGATTTCTTGACCCTTGTGCACATGGCTCGGGATGCGGTTTTGGAGCAACATGGCATCGAACTCAAACCGGAAATCAAGTTCCTCGGATCGTTCAAAAGCCCGTAAACGGGTTCTGATCGGCGCGGGTGAGACTATGCGGGTCAGCTTCGATAAGAAGAAGGCCCCAGAGATAGAGCTGGAACGGCGGCATCCCAGCCGTAATCGCACGGCGTTCTCTTCGGGACAGGCTGGGGCACCAAGATCGAGGGCAACCGAACGGCTCGTAAACGCAAAACGTAAAGAGCGCAAGAAACGGCAGCGCAAAGCCCGTATGAAGAACGTCGGCATAGGGATAGCTGTGGTTCTTATTGTGTGCCTGCTCTGCTGGGGTCTTATTGCGCTTTACCGGGCCCCCATTTTTTATGTGCAGTCGGTGGAAGTGTCAGGTGCCAAACATTACACGCCTGATGAGGTTCGGCGCATGGCGGACATCCCGGCGGATGTATCTTTGTTCACCCTGTCTGCGGGTGTGGTTGCCAAGCGGCTTGAAACCGATCCATGGGTTGTTTCTGCCGAAGTCGACCGTTCGTTCCCAAAAACGGTTCGCATCGCCATCAAAGAGCGCGTGGCGGTAGGAGCGGTTGATGTGGGGGAGGACAGCCGCTGGCTCGTCTCCTCTGATGGGCACTGGCTCGGGGAACCCATGCCGATGGATGATGCCACAAGTTCCACTGAGGCCTCGGCGGCCGGGAGCGTTGAAGGTGCCAAAGGTGCTGAGGCCAGCAAAGAGGCGAGTGATACACCACCTGTCAGGATCATCGATGTTCCCGCGGTGTCGCCTGAGATCGGCGAACCTGTCAAAGAGCAAGAGATACAAAATGCGATCGGAGTAATCAATGGACTCACGCCGAAGCTGCTTTCCACGGTTGCGATAGTGTCTGCCCCCTCAGTTGATGAAACAGCTCTACGCACCACGGAGGACCTTGAGATCTTTATCGGAGAAGCGGTATCCATGCAGGTGAAGTGCAGGATCATCGACGAGATCCTTTCTGCCAACGCAAGCGTGGTTTACATAAATGTGAGGGTCATAGACCGCCCGACGTGGAGGGGGCTGAGGCGCTAACGCCGCGTTTAGATTCCGCGGAGATCCAAATGGATTAAAAAACAGAATCCCACCATACGGCGTGGCCAGAACGATTTACTCCCCAAAACCGCAGGTAGACGGTAGTGTTCAACGGCAACTTATGCTGTATGGCGAGATTCAGTTTAAAAAAACTTTGGACAAAGGGTTGCACAACGTATAACCTTTATGCCAAGATTGAGTGTTAATCCCGAACAGTAACGGTCAACTTGAACTAGAGAGTTGCTGCTCTGGCCGAAGACGGGGAGGCATGCATGCTCGAAACAGGAGCCAACTATTTAGCAGTCATCAAAGTCGTTGGTGCTGGCGGTGGCGGGACAAATGCAGTCAACAGAATGATTGAGGCGGGTGTTAAAGGCGTTGAGTTTATAGCTGTTAACACAGATGCCCAGGCGCTGCTCATGTCTGACGCGGACTACAAGGTCCACGTAGGGGTCAACCTTACAAAAGGGTTGGGCGCGGGCGCGGATCCGGATATCGGTCTGCAGGCTGCGGAAGAGAACCGCAATGAGATCAAAGAGGCTCTCCAGGGAGCCGACATGGTCTTTATTACTGCTGGAGAGGGTGGCGGTACTGGCACGGGCGCAGCCCCGGTTATTGCACAGATCGCCAAGGAGGAGATCGGTGCCCTCACGGTCGGGGTAGTGACCCGTCCGTTCCTCTTTGAGGGCCGTAAGCGGCAACTGCAGGCAGACGAGGGCATAAGCAGACTTCGCGACCAGGTTGACACGCTAATCGTCATCCCCAACGAGCGCCTTCTTCAGGTTGCCGAGAAAAAGACCTCGATCCTGGATGCGTTCCGCTATGCGGACGATATCCTTCGGCAGGGCACGCAGGGTATTACCGACCTGATCACGGTGCCGGGTCTCATCAACCTCGACTTTGCCGATGTCCGGACCGTTATGGCAAACGCTGGTTCGGCGCTTATGGGAATCGGGCTGGCAACCGGGGACTCCCGTGCGCATGATGCGGCTCAGGCGGCGATCTCGAGTCCGCTTCTAGAAGCATCTATCCAGGGGGCGCAGGGCGTGCTGCTCTCGATTGCGGGGGGGAGCGACCTGGGGCTTTTTGAGGTCAATGAGGCGGCGGAGGTCGTGCAGGGTGCTGCATCGCCGGACGCTAACATCATCTTTGGTGCGGTGATCGATGATTCGATGATGGATCAGATCCGTGTGACCGTTATTGCTACCGGGTTTAACGGTAGCCGCAAAGGCGAGACCATGAGTTTTGCGGCTATAGGGGCCGAGGGTGCAGCCGCGCTCTCTGTTCCGGCTTTTGAATCCGGTGATGACGACTTGGACATCCCCGCATTTTTGAAGAAGCGCTCTTACTGACGCGCTCGTGCCGACGCGTTCGTACTGACGCTAAGCCCCATATTGGGCACAGAAGCCTTTGGCTCGCCTTGCCACCTACTACCGGCCAGCATGTGGCGAAGTGGGAGGGTGCATTGGCGCGGCAGGGGGCATCCCCTCGAAGATGGTGGCGTTAAACGCCTTGGCAGCCCACTGGCCAAGCATATGACCTTGCGCCATTAGCGTGAGATAGAACCCGATCCACAAAACAAGTGATCCAATGTAAGCGCTGACGAGTTGGGCCGAGGCGGCAATTAATTCCATGCCAGGTAGTTTGGCGATGCTGCCGAGCAGTACGCCAGGCAGTATCGCTACGATGCCACTGGTAACCCCGATAAGAAGCAAGTAGCCCCAGGCGGCCCAATACCCCGTGCCACCGTTTATGAGGCGCAGGATCTCGCCGATGGCGAACAGCGCACCAAAGCGGCGATCCATTGCGTAGTTTGTGAGAGCTGCTGGGAAGAACACGGAAAATACAAGGCAGTAGCAGGGGCGATCAACAAGAAGAGGCACCCGCTCCCCACAAGTGCTTCAGCCACGTTGCTGGTGTCACCTGATGAGACAGCGGCAAGCAATGCTGGAAGGAGCATGATGGCAAAGAGTATGGTGATCGGCAGGGCGTAAACAAACACTGCAAAGCCGACCATGAACCCGTCGACGCATTTCTTCCCGAAGCTACCCAAGCTCGGCAGGACTTCTCCCCCCGTGCCTACATTGAAGATGTATTCCACCTGAGTCCCGCAGAGCAGAGGCATGGCCATGACGAAAAAAAGCACAGGTAAGCTGCGAAGGAGGCCTATCAAGGAGAGCAAAAGCCACCCGGATCCTATTCCCGCTCCGAGCTTCAATAGCCACTCGGGGTCTTCAAAAGGAGCTTTGGCCGCTCTGCCTAAGTCCAACTTTGGTATCTCCTCGGGTTGCAAAAAGTCGCTTCTGCTGTCCTATGGCACTTGCTGTCCTATGGCACATTGATCGTATGCTCTGTCTTGTCCCACATATTCTGCCGTCTAAAGCGCAGGAATCCCACAAATTGCGAGATAATCCCTATCGGAATTAACAGCATTTGCGAATAAAGCGCCCAAAGTAATTCTCTCACCCAGACAATGCGACCTTGGTCCTTCCAGGCGCTTATCGGGAAGAGAACTAAGTAGTGATATACAAAACGCAAAATTGAAAATACATTTATATTGAATGTTATCGCCCAAATGTTGCTCATGATAGCGTGGGTTCCACCAGATGCGACTAAAAATAATATGATGGCCAGTGTCGAGAGCACCTGAAATGGTTTGCTCATTGAATACATGTACAGAAGCGTTGTAAGTGCTTCAACAGGTTTGACTGTTTTGCGAAAAACGGCATCCAAGATGTCGTAGGTATTGTGAAAGGCTACGTACCAATGCCCCTGTGCCCAGCGGACTCGCTGCCGATAAGAGGCTTTTGCCGCTATCGGTTTTTCATCGTATATGCGGGCATGATGATTCCATAAAATACGCTTACCATTAATTGTTGTGCGAACTTGAAACTCGAAATCTTCCGTCAAGCAGCTATGCAGCCATCCTCCATTTTCCCAAAGGTACTGCGTAGACACCGCAAAGCCTGTTCCGCCAATTGCTGCATTTAAGTTCACGTTGTATCTTGCTGCCTGGAAAAACCTGTTTGTAATGATGTAGTTCATGTAATACGCATACGGCAGAACCCCTCGCGTGTTCTTGCAATCCAGGTATGCTTGTATTACCTCCGGTCTTCCCGTGTCTATGTACTGGCTGTTGATTTCAGTGAAAAAGTTTCTACTGACAAGATTATCCGCATCAAAGATTACCAGTAGATCATGTAACTTATGATAATCCGGCAACTGTTCTAATGTTTTTCGTATCGCATGTGGTTTCCCGCGTGGCTCACCCGGAGCGCTGTTTGTCCATATAACATTTGCACCGCATGCCTCAGCAATCTCCCCGGTGCGGTCTGTGCAGTTGTCGGCTATTACAAAAATATCCAGGAGTTCTTTCGGGTAGTCCACGTGCTCTATGTTCTTGACAATACCCGAGATCACCTTTTCCTCATTGCATGCGGGTATCAACACCAGAAAGCGGTTTTCCGGGGGGTGTTGCGCATATGGTTTTGGGTTTTTGTATCCGAATATGCTGATTATGATTGCATAAACGGACTGCATGAAAATAAAAAGCGAAACAGCCAGCGCTACCATATATAGCGCCGTAGCACATATTTGACCCCCCATTATCACGCCTCCCTTCTCAGCCCTCTTCGAGCGGCAACGCTTCCCTCGGTCTTATATCGGCAGAGAGAAAGAGAATGGCTACCCATCCAAGCAGGAAACTGGATCCCAGCATCCCATGGCCGTCTGTCACAGCCGAGAAGAAAACAGGCAAAAACAGGCAAAACACCCTATTTCCGCAGCGACACACAACATAATCCCAAAACAATCATCAGACTGCCAGTGGCAATAGGCCGTCAGTGGCAACGGCTTTTAGGCGGGGGTGCCTCGCTATCCTTGTCCTGTCTGCATGTGGCTTGAAGCACGATGGGCACAAGCTCTATAGGCGTTTCTATGCAAAGCAAATGGGCGCTCTTGGTTGAGAACGCCCATCCTTGCTGCAGTACGAGGTACCATGTTTGATTGTTGCAGTACACAGGTGCTGTGTTCACGTGCACCTGCTATCGAATAGCTATCAAAGTCTATCAAAGTGCTATCTCGCCAATGCCCATCTGTGACCTGTCCGCACCTGGCGCTATCCGGGATATGGTGGAGCAGGCGGAGCGGGAGGTGCGGGTGGGGCGGAAGGCGGATACGACGGCGGGGCAATGGGAGGTGCCGCGCCAATAACAGGGGCAACGTTGAACGCATGGGCGGCCCATTGGCCGAAAACATGGCCGTTCATCATTGCCAGGAGATACGGGACTGCGAGTCCTCCGATCACGGTCACACTGAGCACGGATGTTGCGAGACTCCCAGCAGCTCCGACGACGATTGAGTAGAGCCACGCGGTCCAATACCCCGTGTTGCCACGTACAAGGCGCATGATATCGCCGATGGCGAAGAACGCACCGAAGCGTTGGGTCATTGCGTAGTTCGTCATGGCTGCGTTAAGAAGCACGGAGATAGCAATGCCGTAAACCATAGCAATTATCCAGAATATGCACATGCCTCCGCCCGCGAGCGCTTGGGCTGCAGCGCTATCGCCGCTTGACGCGGCAGAAGCGATGATGCCCGGAAGAAGCATGAACCCGCTAAGGATGCTGATTGGCAGGGTATAAAGGAACCCAGCAAGACAAACCATGAATCCCTGGATCCACTTCTGGCCGAGGTTGTCCCATTCCGGCAGAGAGTCATCCCCTGCAGCTACCTTGCGGATATACTCCAGTTGGGCTCCAAAGATTAGGGGACCACAGAAGATGCAGCCAAGAAAAGCCCACAAAAAACCCCATGAGGGTCTTTTTCACCCACTCGCTATCATTGAACGGAGCCTTAAACGCTCTACCAAGATCCAACTTAGCCACCCCCTGATCATAGACCCGCTCCAGCGGCTGGGCATGGTGACCCGACACCGCGCCCCAAGAAGCGTAAACTGCACTGATACGGCTATCGCTTTCGTCAACATTCTGGAGAAGTTTACTGGTGTCCGCAATCCCTAAACCAGAACTTGTCCCACACAGATCCGGCGGGCTTTCCTGCTGGGTCGACCCCACGCTGCGGGCGGAAAACGGGGTCGTGGTAGCTTTCACCGAGCGGACAGGCGGAGTGAGCGCGCCGCCCTTCGCCTCTTTAAACCTCGGCACGCATGTGGGGGACGATCCCGCGCATGTCGCTGAGAACCGCCGCCGCATGCTCTTCGCGCTCGGTCTGGAGGCACACCTGAGCGCGCTTACGACCGCCGAGCAGGTGCATGGCACCGCCATCACGCGGGTGTCTCGTCAGGTTGTCCCTGGGACGGTTCCTACAGCGCTTGCCGCAGCCCCCAGAGCCCCTGCCCCTGGGTGCCCTCCCGTGCCAGCTGCCGACGGACTTATGACCACGACACCTGCAGTGCCATTGCTGATGTGTTATGCGGACTGTGTTCCCGTGGTGCTTGTTGCGCCCGGCCCTGCGGTTTGCGTGGTGCATGCGGGGTGGCGCGGGATGCTCGGCGGCATCGTCTCAAAAGCGGTTGGGGAGGTCGCAAGGCAGGTCTGTGCAAGTCCATCTAAGATTAATGCATATATCGGCCCACACATCCAGGCGTGTCATTATGAGGCCGATGAAACAATTATTTCACAATTCGTGAGTACCTTTGGTACAGTTACGCGGGCCCATTTTAGTGGGCTTGATCTCGCTGCTGCTGCAATGGAGTCGCTTGTTGCTTCAGGGATCATGCGGCAGCGGGTCGTCTCGATGGACGTGTGCACGGCTGAGGAGGGCGACCGCTTCTTCTCATACCGGGCAGAAGGCGGTACCACAGGCAGACATGGTGCGCTGGCATGCATAGACGTGTCGTCATCGGGTTGATGTGCTGTGTCGTTGCGGCGGCAGTATTGGCGACCGCTGGGTGCGGGGATGGCACCCGCCCTGACGGGCAGCTGATCGTGACCGGCTCCACAACGCTGCTCCCCATTGCCGAGCAGGCTGCCGAGTCGTTCCAGAAGGCGAACCCGGGCACAAACGTGCTCGTCTCAGGCCTCGGCTCATCCGCGGGTATTGAGGCGGTAGCCTCAGGGACAAGCGACATCGGGACCGCCTCACGGGAGCTGAACGCCGACGAGCAGGGTCTAGGGCTCGTCGACACCCCTGTCGCTTACGATGGGATCGCGGTTATCGTCCACCCCGATAACCCGGTCGACGCGCTGGGCACCGATGAGCTTCGAGCGGTTTTTTCCGGTGAGATCACCAACTGGAGCCAGGTGGGCGGGGAGGATCGGCGGATCGACCTGGTGAACCGCGACGAGGCATCCGGCACCCGGGAGGCGTTCAAGAAAATAGTCATGAAGGAGACGACATTCGATCGCTCGGCAGTCGTCTTGCCTGGGACCGGGCAGGTCCGGGATGTTGTAGCGCACTCAAAAGGCGCGATCGGGTATATCTCGTTTGGCTTTGTCGCTCCACGCTTCAGCAAGACCCAGGTTAAAGCGATCATGGTCGATAACGTGGCACCGAGCGACGAGAGCATCATGACAGGGGAGTATCCTATCTCCCGGGCGTTGCATTTCCTCACAAAAGGCGAGCCATCGGGGCTCGCTGGGCTCTATATCCAGCATGTCCTTTCAAAAGAGATCCAAGAGGGCGTGGTGCCCGAGGCAGGTTTTGTCCCAATTGGAGACCACAAGTGAGTACGGACGGGCTTCGACTGGTATCCAAGCAGACCCAGGCAAAGGAGTGGCTGCTTGCCGCCCTTTTCTTTGCCTGTGCGTTCATTGCGGTGCTTGCGGTTGCAATGATCTTCGTCTTTGTGGGGTATCAGGCCTGGCCGATCATCACCGATGTCGGGGTCACAAACTTCTTGTTCAGCGGTGACTGGTCACCGACGGCGGGCAAGTACGGTATCCTTGGCCTTGTCCAGGGCTCGGCGATCGTGACCATTTTTTCGCTTGCGATGGGCACGCCCCTTGCCGTGTGCACTGCGATCTTCTTATCGGAGATCGCCAGTCCGCGCATCAGGGCCCTCGTCCGTCCGGCCGTCGAGCTTTTAGCGGGTATCCCCTCGGTGGTGTACGGCTTCTTTGGCGTGGTCGTGCTCCGTCCGCTCATGGGGGATGCCACCACTGGGCTCGGGTTCGGGCCGCTTACAGCCTCGATCATCCTTGCGATCATGATCGTCCCGACCATTGCCGCGCTTTCGGAAGACGCCCTCGGCTCGATTCCCATGGGTGTGCGGGAAGCAAGCTTTGCCATGGGTGCGACCCAGTGGCAGACGATCTACAAAGTCGTTGTCCCTGCTGCAAAGATCGGCATAGTCGATGCGATCATCTTAGGGATGGGGCGTGCAGTGGGAGAGACCATGGCGGTGCTCATGCTCGTGGGTGGCGCGCCTCAGTTCTTCGCGGGGCTCGGGCAGCCGATGTCAACGCTCACGGCGCAGATCGTGATGGACATGAGCTACTCGACGGGTACCCACCGGACGGCGCTGTTCGGCATGGCGGCCATCCTGTTTGTCACATCAATGGCGCTGGTTTTAAGCGTAAGGCTCTTGTCGAGGTTGAAGCATCAATGATCAAGCGTCTCGCCAACAACATAGCGGTGGCCGTGCTCTTGGCAGCAACGGTGGTCACCGTGCTCATACTCGGCGCGATCATCCTGTACGTCTTTGTCAACGGGATATCTATGCTCTCCCCTCGGTTCGTGTTCACCTGGCCTCATGGCGTGAATGCCGAGGGCGGCGTGTGGCCAACGATCGTCTCGACGCTTTACGTCACCGGGCTGTCCATGCTCGTCTGCACGCCGGTCGCCGTCCTCGCTGCTGTCT
>WRDS01000072.1 GCA_009779675.1 Coriobacteriia bacterium | reverse complement strand
TCCATACGATATCAGCCGATCACGCCAAGAGGCTTGGTATCGGGGACCGGTGTCCGGTGTCGGAGACCAGTTCCTGGTATCGAGAGCCGGTGCCCGGTATCAGGAGCCGGTATCTGTATCGGGGGCCGGTGTCTGGTGTCGAGAACCGGTATCTGGTGTCGACACGATTATAGCGGGCGGTACGCCTGCATAGCCTTACTGACAGTCTCCATTGCCGAGCTAAAATCAAAGGGCTTGCTGATGTGCCCGCTCATGCCAGCTCGAATCGCTAAGCGCCTGTCCTCGTCAAAGGCATTCGCAGTCATGGCAAAGATCGGCACTTCTTTTGCATCTTCGCAAGGCATGGCCCGGATCATCTTGGTTGCTTCCACCCCATCCATCACAGGCATCTGTATGTCCATAAGAACAAGGTCAAAGAATCCTTTGCCTGCCGACACGTACGCATCCACAGCCTCTCGGCCATTGGTGGCAAAAACAATATTTGCCCCTACTCCGTCAAGCCACGCCGTCACAATCAACCGGTTGATCTCAATGTCGTCTACCACAAGGATATTGCGCCCGCTGAAGTCCTCCGTTGGGTACTCAGGGCTTAAGGCAGCTTGCGCCAGGGACTCGGCAACCTGGTCGAACCAGATCTGGAAAGAGAAGTTCGACCCTACTCCTACGGTACTCTCCACCCTCAAAGCGCCGCCCATTGTCTCCACAATCGCCTTGCTTATCGAGAGCCCGAGACCCGTCCCACCGTATTTCCGTGTAACCCCTGCATCCGCTTGCTCAAACGGCGAAAAAAGATTTGGCAGGAACTCCGAGCAGATACCGATTCCTGAGTCGATCACTGAAAACGACACGAGCGTCTTTCCAGAGTCATCATAGAGCTGCTCTACGCTAAGCTTCACCTGACCGTCTGCATCAGTGAACTTGATAGCATTAGACATCAGATTGATAAGCACTTGCGACAGCTTCAGCGAGTCACCGCTGAGCGTAAGCCCACTTATCCCATGCAGGTCAAGGACAACGTGGACCCCTTTTGCATTAGCGCTTGGTGACATGTTGCTTACCACATGGTCAATCGTTGCGCCGAGCACAAACGGCTCATTTTCAAGGACAAACCTGCCCTCTTCGATCTTTGCCATGTCAAGGGAGTCATTAAGCAGGCCGAGCAGATGGTGCGAGGCTACGTTGATCTCATCAACACACTGCTTCCAATCAACCAAGGACTCCTTGCGCCTCGCAAGCTGGACCATGCCGATAATCGCATTCATAGGGGTGCGGATCTCATGACTCAAGCTGGCAAGAAAACGGGACTTCGCCTCATTGGCAGCTGCCATCTTGTCAAGCGCGATGCGATTGTTGTAGATGCTGTTGACATGCTGCCCAAAGATTAAGAATGGGGATGAGATGGCCTCAGGATTAAAATCGTAGACGACCTTACCCGCCTCAGTGACTCCGCCAACGATCACGCCTGTCATCTTCTGGTCGTTGTCGAAGATAGGCACGCAGATCGCATGGGCAAGACCCATTTGCGAAAAAGGCGACTGGGCGAAGGATGATGCTTGGCAACACGCAGACTCGATGACCACTTCCTGCCTACGAGAGCAAAGAAGCCCCGATCGGCTAAGCCACTCGCGACCCACCGCAAACTCTTTATCGGCACACTCGAAATTGCACGCTGCGCGCTGGATGAGCTTCTCTCTAGATACATCCAGCAGCAGCATGATGCCCACCTCGAGCTGAAAGACATCGACCACTCCCTCGACAAGGATAGTGGCTACCTCGTCTTGGGAGCCGGCATCGAACACGCGCTGTGAATACTCATGCACCTGCTTGAGCAGTTCGTTTTGCATGTCAAGCCTCCTGCGCATCTCGCGACCACGTTGCTTCTCGATCTCATTGCACGTGATCTGCTCCTCGCGCTCGGCGAGGATCCTGCGAAGCTCCTGAAGCTCTGTCTCATGGGTGCGTGCCATGCTGGTTGTCGTCACTTTCTCCATTACGGATCACATGTCGGCCCGTGCTAAGGTCAGCGGTACAGTACTAAAAGCGAGCTCGTGTACGTGTGAAAAAGGTTCTCGCCAGCCAACGGGCAAAACTCGCCGAAACCATACATTCCAAGCCACGGCGGAACCTCGTTGTCCTCATCCAGCAGTGCGCTTTGCATCATGCCGATGATCTCGTCTTTCATGACTTTCCCAAACAGAAGCCGTCCACGGAAAAGGCAGTCCGTCTGAAAAACAGCTACCGGATGGATCTTCCCGTCAAGCGATTTCGCGGCAATATCGGCGCACATGGTCTCAAGCGCCTTCTTTTGCGCAGCAAACACCCGCTCCTCATCGCGTGCGGTAAGGCAGTACCGATCACCCACGTTCGCCGAGACCGACAGGCGGATGCTCCCATCCTCTCCGCCAGGAAAACCCCCGCGCAAAATATGTGTGTTGCCGTATTTCTCGGCCTGCTCGGCGGATAGCTCTTTGGCCAAGCCGCCGGCAATGAACAGGCTCTGTACCTCGTCTGCGCAAAATCTGCCGAGTCGCTCTGAATAGACCTCCCAAGCCGGACGACCGTCAAACTCGATAATGACATTGCCCTCGGCCTTGGTAACGGTCATTGGCTCGCCATACGCGAGGAAACCATGGGTTGTAGATGTGGAGGCATGGAGCGTCTTATCGGCAAAACCAATCGCCCAAGCACCGCGTGCGCTCGCACGATCCCCGATGTATTGCGAGGTCATAATGCCTTTGTTGTTGTCGGAGGAGACGCCGCCAAAGATGATGGTGCCGCTGCCAAAGGTCTCTGTAAGCGCACGGAGAAGCTCGTCATTGCGCGCATCAAGGCCTGGGGCGAGCAGATAGATGACGTGCGCGTCAGGAAGCTTGTGCATCAGGTTCCGCGCAAGCTCGAGGCCCTTCTCGTATGCAACTGCTCCGCCATAGCCATCGACGACCGAGTACGCAAGCTCATCCTCGGAACCGCGCACGACCAAAACAGCCAGATGCGTCATCGCCTCGCCGGCACCCTCGCAACCGATAATCCCGCCGCAAGAGCCGCCTACCACTAAAACGTCTGGAACGCGTGCGCGGATAGCATCGGCGATATTGTCCAGCCTGTGGCCGATGCATGCGTTAACAATCCACATGGTGCCAGCTTCTGGTTCCGCGTCTCCGTACATCTCGCTGATACACTCATCGATTGCACGGTCACTACTCGTAGAACGCACATCAGCAGATTTAAAGCTCAACATGTCATGCCCCCCGATGGGTAAGAGTCCTTATGGGTGACTAACAAGCAGTTTTCTTGCCATCCTGCCAAATCTTGCCATTCTGACAAGATTTATCACCCACGCTTACCCACTTTTACCCGAGGTGCATAGAGAACAAATTGGATCACAGCACACGACGGAGTCGGAACTATCGGTTCCACAAAACCGCTGGTAGACGCTGGTGCTCTATGACCGCTTATGCCATATGTTGTGGTTCAGTAAAACCAAAGTCAGACCCCTGACGCTTTGAGGGATCGGTCTAGATGCTCGGCAACCTGCCTGGTAGGACGCATCCGACCAAACGTCTGCAGGACCCCTGCTTCAAGGGCCGCTTGATCGATCATGGGATCTTGATCACGCAAGAAACGGGCAGCATTTGCGAGCTCAGTCGGGCTGATGTGCACAAATGGACGATCGGCATCACTTGAGTTGGGCCGGAACTCCGTCCAATCCGCTCGGCTGATGTCGCTCGGCCAGACAAACTGGTGCTCGTCGATCTCGAAACCGGTGGCCTCGATCTGGCGCACCAACTGGCGC
The DNA here is from genome assembly GCA_009779675.1 of Coriobacteriia bacterium. Taxonomy (GTDB): domain Bacteria; phylum Actinomycetota; class Coriobacteriia; order Anaerosomatales; family PHET01; genus WRDS01. The sequence goes on along the minus strand of WRDS01000072.1, from coordinate 6,577 downwards.
TGTCTTTTCGAGTGAAGGTGGCGCAGGCCGAATGATGCCGCGGTGAGCATGGCCAGCCGATCTATATGGATGGGCCCCTCAAATTCCACTATCTCGACGATGACTGCCCTGACCTGTTCCTTTGCATATTTCTTTGAGAGGTCGTCGAACACCGAGGCATCCCCAACCAATACCACACGCCAGGGCTCAAACGCCCAGCGCGTCGGGTTCATTCCGTCGCCCATGCGCGAGAATACCGCCGAGTCGGGATCGACACGATCATCGTCTGTGGTGGGAGCCGGTGACGCAATGGCCTTGAGCTCCTCGGCGGGACGGACAGGCGTGAGCGGAGTGACGCGCTGATAGGCCCTCTGGGGCACCTCGGCAGGCGGAGCAAGTGCAGCAGCGCTGATGGAAACCTGCGCCCGAGCGACCTCGGCAAGGGCAGCATCCCAGCCGCCTGAGCCGAGTGCGGTCCCCTCTGCATCGCGCAGAAGCACCAAGAGGCGACGCACGAAGTCGTGGACGCGCCATGCATCAAGCGCAGTAAAGCTGTCGTTGTGGGCCCATCGGTTGCGCACAATGCGCAGTTCACTGCCGAGCGTGGAGACCTCCCGCCCACCGATCGTCTCGAACGGAAACCCTCGGCTGCCGAGACGCTCGGTAAGCATGCGCAACTGAACCTGCAAATCACCCGAGGAATAGTAGCGGTCCGCAATGCCTTTCGCCCGATCAAGATCGACCAGGATCGAGGTCCACGAGCCGCCATCGAACTCTTGGGCAAACTGCCGGGAGATAATGGTGTCCAGGCGAACTGCGAGCAGATCCAGGGCATCTTGGACCGACTGGCGCGCATCAAACGTCATTTCCCACCTCCCCGGGTAAAAGGCTACGTAAAACCAAGCCTGCGCTATGAACGTGCAATAGGCAGACCTACATTATACCGTCATGCCGGAGACTTTGATTGAGACGCACGGTTGCCTAGCAAGGGTCTCGCGTCCAGGAGGCACCGAAGTAGGCACTTTTAGCCACTCCTTTGAGACGAGAAGATCTTGCATGCAGGTGCAGCGTTTATGCCACGCGGATGCTGCCACTAACATAAAACTAACATTTCTTCCGGAACAAAAACGCCCCCTTCGGGGCGTTTGCGCAGGTAGATCATGGTGGGCCGTGTAGGAATCGAACCTACGACCTTGGGATTAAGAGTCCCCTGCTCTGCCAGCTGAGCTAACGGCCCATATGAAAGCGCTTTTGCCCGCCTCTGCCACATCCTCTGTCGCATACGCCGCATGTGCGAATCGCTCGGCAAATCTTTGGCAAACGCACGTTTTCAATGTCTGGGGTGGGTAACGGGACTCGAACCCGCGACCTTCGGAGCCACAGTCCGACGCTCTAACCAACTGAGCTACACCCACCGTGAGTGGCATAACGTACCCGAAGAGAGCCGGACTGCGGTCAGAAGGCACCGACACCCACCAGCTCTGCTCATTGCCAGCAGCCTAGTATACACACTGTTGCAACCTGTAACCATGGAACCGAGAAGAATCTTCCATTCCTCCCTGAAAGATCCTTCCAATCACCACACTGTTTCTGATTCACACTTGCCGAGAAAAGCATGCTGCCGAAACGGCATCCGCTCCTCTGGTTGTTGTCGCCGAATCTTTACTCGCACTCGCCAACTATTGCAGTTTCCGAAAACTCGGGGAGCATCTCCTCTGGCGTGATACCTAATGCTTTCGCAAGCCGGATAAGCGTTCGCAAGGTCACGTTGCGCCGACCAGCCTCGCAGCTGCTGATATATGTACGATCAAGTCCGGCTAAGTTTGCTAACTCCTCTTGGGAGAGGCCGCGCTCGGCGCGTAGGCTCCTCAAGTGGCACCCGAATTCCGTGCATGCGTTCGTCTCTGTAGGCATGTGTCAAGTACACGCTTGCGTTGACTATGAGTCTACGGACTATGCGTCACCTTCTGCTTGTCATCATTCACACTGTGACTTATAGTCAACATCTGAGAAGCTCGACATTACCGAGCTGGTTATAAAGCAGCGAACGAGCATGAAAGAGGGTTTAGCGATGAATATTTCCAGAAAGATAGCAATCTGCCTTATTGCTCTTTTCTTTATCGTCATTGGTGCCGCGTGCGCAAGTGGCAGTGAGAGCGGCGATGGGGATGGCACTGCTGGCGAAGGTGCCACTACGGCAGAGACAGCCGAAGCAACTAAGGCTTCTATTGGCGACCCCCTTAAAGTTGGCGACCTGGTATTCATTGTCAGCGAAGTGAAAACTGCGAAGAAGCTTTCAAGCGTGCTTGGCAGTAAGGATGGGAACTGGCTTATCGCCACCGTGACTGTAAAAAACGAGTCCAAAGAGGCCGTCACACTAAACACCTCTTTCTTTAAGCTGTGCGAAAGCGACGGCACTACATATGAGACAGATGGCGATAACCTCATGTATGTAGATTCTGGGCAGAGTTTTTTCCTAGAAAAAATCAACCCAAAGCTCGATAAAACAGGCTATCTTCTGTTTGCGATTCCTGAAGGCTTAGAAACGAATGACCTGGTACTTCAGGTTCAAACAGGCTTTTTTGGCACGCAAACTGGTGAGATTTCTTTGAAACAGTAGCCCCTTTCTGTGGACTACAGAGACCCTCGGCAAACTGGTGCCGAGGGTCTCTGGCAAAACGTAGCAGGATGCCCCAGCCGAGCACCCCAGTGGCCGCCATACAGGCTGTTCTGCGCGAATGTGAGGCAATGGCCGGAACTGTTGTCAAAGCCCAGCAGGCGGCCAAGAGAGCGGCTGATTTGAAGACAAGCTGGTCAGAGCACTTTCTGGGCGTATGCATAACCATGCAGTGCTGGGCAAGCAGGAGTATTTGGCGCTAATTGGCGCACAGACGGTAGTCGCGATCTAATGAAAAAACCGCAAAACACCAGGTAGGGCATGGCACGCCCGGAGGGATTCGAACCCCCGACCTAGAGATTAGAAGTCTCCCGCTCTATCCAACTGAGCTACGGGCGCACAAAGCATCAACGTGCCGAAAAGCCAGACCGTCCCGCATGCCCGAACATGCTGTTCAACGGCGGCACTGATCATCGCTGGAGCGGTCGACGGGACTCGAACCCGCAACAATCAGCTTGGAAGGCTGATGCTCTACCAATTGAACTACGACCGCTTGCCTGCGTGATTGTACGCTATGTTAGCAAGAATGCCACGGCTAGGGCACTACGGGGCACATCGGAACGGTCGGGCTCTTCGCGCTGCGCTCGAAGAAATGGGACAGCACGCACGATCAGGCTTGAAAAAACCAAGCGCAAGCAAGTCCTAAAGCTAAGAGGCGATCGACATTGATGGCTATTTGCCTCGACATAAGTTCAAATTGCCTAGCTGATGAACAGGCTGTCGTGATCTATGTCGTGATATTGTCGTGATTCAATTTCGGGCATGCTATGCTGTGAGTATGTTCAAGCCAAACTATACTATCGCAGACAAGTTGCTAATCACCATTGCAGAGATAGAGGCACTTCGCAAACAGGTTCAGAGTAGCTTTATTTTGCCAGAACGCGAGATAGAACTGCGCCATCGGGCAACCATCGAGGCTACACATAGCTCGACTTCGATAGAGGGCAATCCCCTCAACAATAAGCAAGTGGAAAGAGTGCTATCAGACACAGCGGGGAAGCAACTGACCCGCCACCAGTATGCTGAAATTGAAGTAAAGAACTACAAAAGGGCATTGGACTGGATGGATGGACGAAAGAAAAGGAAAGACGAACTAACGATTGAAGATGTTCTGACGGTTCATAAGATAATTACCGAAGGATTGCTCGCCAAAGAAAAATCCGGGGCGTGGCGGTTCAACCCTGTATATATTGAGGGCAAAGACGGGGATACGCTCTACACGGCTGCTCACGAAGATGAAGTAGCCAATGAAGTGCACTCGATACCTACTACTCGCAAGATAGAGGTGGGTACTACGAGGCCCTACATAAGTCACAGGGCTCTACCTATGAGGCGGCACTTGCTAAAAGCCTGAATCCATGGCTGGACTACTTTGCAAGTAGCTTCTTGTCCTCGACGAAAGTGCTAGCGGCAACAATAACGATACTGGCAGGCATCACGGTAGGTATGGGTGGAGTAGACCAGATCAAAGAAGATGCGATTGATTTGCTATCTTACGCTCAACAATTCAACTCAATTTCACTGTCCGAGGCAGAAAGCATATTGACCGGCGTTAACAAGCGCACCGTGCAACGAAAACTGAAAAGACTTGTTGATGCTGGGTATTTGGAAATGACTGGAGGCGCACGCAACACAAGATATGTGCTCAAGCAAACGCCCGGATCTTAAACCTGCCAACTCTGTCTCTGATAATGAATAGTGAGCAGCACAAGCTTGCAGACAGAAATCGCGCTCCCACAAGCACAATAGTACGTTGGTCGGGCTGACAGGATTTGAACCTGCGACCCTCTGCTCCCAAAGCAGATGCGCTACCAAGCTGCGCTACAGCCCGACTCTGACACGCGTAGCCGCTACGTCAACAATGTACGCACGAAGAAAGCGCACACGCGCAGGGCAGGACACAGTATAGCGTGGTGTCGCTGGATTTCCAGCTATCGATGTGCCTCATGTCGATGCGCCTCATGTCCGCTACAGCTACCGATAGACCGGTTGCCGACACGCACTTCCAGCGCACGGCTTCCCGCCGCCATTTGAGGCATTGCCCACACGTTTAAGGCCCTACGCAAGTCAGCCGCCTGCTTTTATCTTTGCAGCAAGTGCCCTCAAGGCTGCCCCACGATGGCTTATGGCGTTTTTCTCGGCAAGTGTGAGTTCCGCCATAGTGCGCCCCGAAGCGCCCTCGGGCAGGAAAAGCGGGTCGTAGCCAAACCCCCCATCGCCTGAAGTGACGCGCCCGATCATCCCCTCACATGCACCCGTCGCCACCGCTTCGGTGCCATCGCCTTTGATGAGGATCACCGTCGCCCGGAAACGGGCTTTGCGGCTGGCCTCAGGAACAGCGCTGAGTTCGGCAAGCAGCTTTGTGTTGTTGTCGGCATCTGTGGCATCCGAGCCCGCATACCGGCTTGAAAAGACCCCCGGCCTACCGCCAAGCGCATCGACCTCGAGCCCAGAGTCATCGGCAAGCGCAGGCAACTTGAAATGCTCCCAAGCCGCACGCGCCTTGATGCGGGCATTCGCCTCAAAGGTCTCCCCGTCTTCTGCGGGGCCTGACCAGTCCTCGCATGCCTCCCCGGCAGCAATGAACCGCCATCCGGTAAAGCCGAGCGCTGCGCGTATCTCCGCGAGTTTGCCAGCGTTGCCGGTTGCCACAATCACCGTTGCCGAGCCCTCAGTTGCCGAACCCGTTATCGATCCTGCTGCCACGAGCTTCTCAGAACCCATAGCGGTCGAGCCCTTCATCGACCACACGGCGTTGCACCGCAAGCAGCTCGCTGATCCCCTCTGTCGCCAAATCAAGCATCGCGTCAAGACGCCCGCGGTCAAAAGGCATCCGCTCCCCGGTTCCCTGCACCTCGATGAAATTGCCCTCCCCATCCATGACCACATTCATGTCAACTTCGGCAACAGAATCCTCCGAGTAGTCAAGGTCGAGCATCAAGCACCCGTCCGCAAGGCCAACGCTCGTTGCCGCAACCTGGCTGAATAACGCGTTTTTTGATGCCTTGCCAGCGAGCTTCCATTGCTCAAGCGCATCATAGAGCGCAAGCCACGCCCCTGTGATGGCCGCTGTGCGTGTCCCTCCGTCGGCTTGAAGGACATCACAGTCAACGGTGACCGTCACCTCGCCACCAAGGGCACCAAGATCGACCGCCGTCCGCAAAGACCTGCCTATCAGCCTCTGGATCTCTTGGGTGCGGCCTTTGGGCAGGGTCATCGTCTCCCTGCGGGAGCGCGTGTGGGTCGAGGCTGGCAGCATCGAATACTCGGCGGTAAGCCAGCCGAGCCCTGAACCGCGCCTCCAGGCACCCACCCCCTCGCTCACAGACGCAGCACAGAGCACGTGTGTGTCGCCCAACTCAAAGATGCAGCTCCCCATCGCATGCTTGAGGTAGCCGCGTGTGACCCGCACCGGTCGGATCTGGTGCTCGGTGCGCCCAAAACCACGATCCCCCATCCGCTCACTCATACGCTTCCCCTTCGCTTGGATGCTTACACATCGGACTTGAATTCTTGCACCTCGGACAGTGCAGACAGTGCGGCAACGTGCTCATCGCTTAACCGGCTGCCCAACACCTCTAGGCTTTCTACCCGCACCGCATCAGGCCGGGCACCAAACACCCGTTCACCAAGACGCACGAACTCCTTTGCGTCCCCCGTCGTCACGAACTCGTAGTGGCGCGCCCCCGCATCGGAGACCTGCAAGTGGCCTCGGCGCGAAAGCGTCTCGGTGACCTCCCGGGCAGTCTCCTCGGCGGAGTTGATCAGCTGTACCCCCGCTCCCATGACTTGCCCGATCGATGTCGCAAGCAGCGGGAAGTGCGTGCAACCGAGCACCAGTGTATCAACTCGGCTTTGCTTGAGCGGGCTCAGATAGTCGCGGGTCATCTCGTAAAACGAGGGCCGCACGAACACGTCTGC
>WRDS01000071.1 GCA_009779675.1 Coriobacteriia bacterium | reverse complement strand
TGACTCAGGTGAGTGGACCAGCTCGCATACAGTCAGTATGTGTAGGTCTTAGGTCGGCTTGGCCAGCCAAGCCTCTTGCATTATAGGCGGTAGGCCCTCGTTCTTACTTGCCGACCGCCCTTGTGCCGTCCCTACCGGCCGTCCGCCGCAGGGGCCGTCCTCTTCCGCGAGGCCGCCACGATGACGGCGCCCCCGAGGAGGGCTATGCCGATGACGGTGAACACGATGGTGCCCGTGCCGCCGGTCTTGGGCAGCGTGAAGCCCTGGGAGTTCTGCACGGTGAGCTCGTAGGTGAAGCCCGCCTCGGTGCCGTCGAACGCCACCTGGATAGGCCTGTCGAGGAGGTTGTAGCCTGCAGGGGCCTTGGCCTCGACGACCCAGTAGGCCTGCCAGGCGCCGTCCACGCTGTCTTTAAGGCCCATGAACGCGGCCTTGTTGTCAGGGGACACCTCGTAGTCGTCAAGCGCGGCGTAGCCGTCGTCGCCCGTGTCGTAGACGACGTTGTCGCCGTCGATCCGGAGGAAGCGGCCTGCCTCGGCGTTCTCCTTGCTCGAGGCGACCTTGAAGGCGGCGCCGTCCAAAGGCGCGCCCGACTGGTCGACCTTGGTGATGTTGATCGCGGCGGTGTGGACCTCGGGCCCCTCCCCGCCGGTGTCGGCCTCGTAGTCCTCGCCGTCCTCGTTGGTGAACCCGACGGACGCCTCGTTGCCTACCGTGTAGCCCTCTTTTGAGAGGATGCCGTCGTTGACCGTCGTGGTGAACGACACCTCGGCCTTGGCGTGGCCTGCGAGCCTTGCGCGCCCTGCCGCGGTGAGCGACACGGTGAGGGCCCCGCCCGTGTGCGTGACCGTGTAGTCGGCGCCCTCGTCGAGCACGGTGCCGCCGGGCCGCGCGGTGACGGTGACGGAGCCCTCGTCGAAGGTGAGCGCCGGGTCGAGCACGTCGGTGACGTCGTAGCGCTTGGACGCGGCTATGTCCTGCGGCACCGTCGAGGTGATGGTGTAGGGGACGGTGTCGCCGACCGCTATGGCGTCGCCGTCCGCCACGCCTGCCTCCTTCTCGATGCCGAGCGCCTCGTTCTTCGGGTAGACGTGCACGTCCTCGAGCCACCCGTCGCCTGCCGGGCTCGTCATGGGGACGGCGACGACGAAGGGGGCGCATGCCGTGCCGACGACGACCGCCGTGCCGTCGAGCGCGCTCACCGGCCTCGAGCCTGCCAGGTCCTCGACGACGAGGTAGAAGCCCTGGGGCAGGCCTGCCGCCATAGCGGAGCCGTCCCCTGCCGTGGTCACGCGCGGGGCCGCGGCGGGCACGACCGGGTAGGTGGCCGCAAGCGCGCCGGAGGCGTCGTACGCCTCGAGGTCAGGGCCGTCGAGCCTATAGGCCATCCCTGCGGCGGGGGCCTCCCCCGTGTCCACCCGGTAGAGGTTAAAGGCGATGCCGTTGAGCGGGACCGCCCCGGCCGGGGAGGGTATCTGCGTGCCGTCGTTCGGGGCCCCTGGCGTGCGCCCGTCCTCCATGACGTACTTGTGGATGTAGAGGTTGCCGGCCTCGGGCGGGAGCGCCCCTGCCGCCATCGCGGGCAGGGCGAGCCCGAGCACCATGAGCACTGCCGTCATGCAGGCGAGCGCCGCCTTAGCGCCCCTGCGTCCTGTCTTCCTTGTGGTCATCGCTGCATCAACACTCCTTGTCTTCTCTCTCTGTCTGTCCCTTATCGGTCTGGCCTGTCTCCTGCCTCCGGCCCCTCGGCCTTCGGCCCCTTCGGCCCCGGTGGGCGGTGCGGCCCCCTGTGGGCCTGTCGCTTGCCTGGTGCCGTGCGTAGTGCTGTGTGCGTAGTGCCGTGTGCCGCTTCCGTGTCCCTGGCCGTCCCTTGGGCCCCCTCCCCGAGGGAGGGCCGCCCCGCCGCTATGGCCCCGCACCCCCTCGCCTCCCTGCCCCTCCAGGGGCCGTGCCGTCCTTGTGCCCCGTTAAGCAGCAAGCCGTGTGCCAACAGTCGCGGGGAGGGGGTTTTTTGGCCGGGGCCGCTCAACCGTACGGCCCAGGACTGTTGGGCCGTACGGTTGGGAGCCGCTGGGCCGTGCGGCTGGCACACCCAGGGGGGAGGATGGGCGGTCGGATGGGGTTGGGGTGGGGCGGTCGAGGATGGAAGGTTGAGGGTGTTGGGGTGGGGTGTGGTTAGCAACCTCAAGAATTGGGCTGCATCTGCGGGTAGCGGCAGTCGCGGACGCTGCTACGACGTTGCTATGAGCCGCCCTGCTATCCTCGCTTCAGTCCGAGCTTGCGCCACACTTTGCCGAGCAGCCCGATGATGAACTCCTTTTCATCCGGTCGCACGGCCTTAAGCAGCAGGAGTGCGACCGGGTAGGCCGCAAAACCTGTCAGCACCTCGGCTACAAGCAAAAGGGGGCTTGGCTGCTGGGAATGAAAGACCCCCCATACGGTGAGTCCCATGATCGTCGAGGCAAGCGTGATCTTGGCGATGTCTTTCCAGGGCACCTGCCACGCCATGTACTGCTCGCTTCGCACATACGTGAGGATGAGGAGCACCACATAAGCGGTCACCGTGTTGTAGGCAGCCGCCATATATCCCATCCGGGGAACCAATATGAAGTTCGAGACGATGTTGAATGCCGCCGAGATAAGGGTGTTGGTCATCATGATCTTCGACTTCTTGTAGAGCGCGAGGCCGTTTGCTGCGATCTGCGTGAGGCCGTAGAACATAACGCCGATCATGATGATCGGGAGAACCCGGTATCCTGAGCGGAAATCCGGGCCCACGAACACCTGGAAGAACTCGTGCGCGATCGCCATGGCACCGGCGATCATCGGGAAGGTGACCATTGCGTAGTAGCGCGTGAACTGCCCCTGGACCTTCTCGGCGAGGGATTGGCTCTTCTTCTCGAACGTCTGGATCATCACCGGGCCCATCGTGATCATGATAGGGGTCACGATGAGGTTCATTATCTTGTCGCCGAGGTTGTAGGAGACCGAGTAGAGGCCGACTTCGGCGGCGCTGCGGGTCGCCTGGATGATGTAGCGGTCGGCAAGCACGAGTGCCCAGCCCGACACCGCGGCCGGGACCAGCGGCAGGCCGTAGGAGGCGAACTCCGACATGATGTCGCGGCGGACGAGCGATGGGGCGAGCCTACCTTCTTTCCTGGCCATCCATAAGCCGAGGGGCATGACCACCGCGTTCCCGATCACCACGCCGAGGAGGATGCCGTACGCTCCGAGCTTGACGACTGCGACAAAGAACACCGAGAAGGCGGCGGCGAGGATCGCGCTTGCCACCGAAAGGACTGCATAACGGGTAGCCTTGTTGCCTGCGCGCAGTATCTGCTGGACGGAGATGCACAGGTAGTTCACCGCGAGCGAGGCAAGCCCTATCGGCACGAGGGCCAGTATCCCCCTTGGCAGCTGGTTGCGGAGCAGCCAGACGCCAGCACCGGCGACCAGGCAGGCAGCCACGATCGAGGCCACGGTCGCCCAGACCGATGTGGCAACGTACTCGTCGTTGCGCCCCTCCTTCTCATACACCCAGTAGTAGCGGACGATCGAGTTCGCCACCCAGTTGGTTGCGATCATTGCGAGGAGCGAAGTCGCCGAGGAGATGATCGAGAAGTTCCCGTACTGCTCCTGGCTCACCATGCGGCTGAATACTGGAACGGTGATAAACGCCGTTAATGCCGGCACGAGGCGCACGGGGAAGTACTTGAGCGTGTCGGTGCCTGCGCCCTGGAGTATGCGGCTCAGAGAGCCGGGCTCCCATGCCTGTGGTGCGGGGGGCTCGGGCTGCCCCTCGGGTGATGCGCCCTCCCCGGGCTTCCCTTCGAGCTGCCCCTCAGGTGGTGCGGGGAGCTCGGGCTGCACCTCGGCGGGCCCGGCGACGGAGCCGGGAGTCTCTTTGTGTGTGGTCTCGGCCATGCTTATGACGGTAACAGCTCCTCATACAAGCCGAGGAGCTTGTCTTTTTCGGCATCCCAGTTGTAGCGGGCCATCGCCGCAGCGCGACCGTTCCTGCCGTACTCCCACCGGTGGCCGTATGCGGCCTTGATGGCGCGCGCAACGTCGGCGGGATCGGCGACGTTGCACACCTCGCCGGCGCGCTCGGCTCTCGTCACGTCGGCGATGATATGCATGTCCGAGGCGAGTATGGGAGTGCCGGCCATGAGCGAGTCGAACAGCTTGTTGGGCGCGGTGAGGCGGTAGGAGAGCGAGAGCGGCTCAATCGGTACGGCCGAGATGTGGCTTGCAGCTAGCCGATACATGATCTCAGCCGCCGGAACCTGGCCCACGAACCGCACCCGATCGTCAAAGGGGGCTGCAGCCTGCCGCATGAGCTTCTCGTATTCCGGCTGCGGGATTGGGCCGATCAAGTCGAGCACGAAGTGTTTCGGCAGGTGGGCGAGGGACTTAATGAGTGGTACTGCGCCTCGACCGTGCTGAAAGACAGAGACATACGCGACGATCACGAGCGGGTTTGCCTCTCGGGCATCCCAGTGCGGTCGGAGCTCCGCGTCCGTGTACATTCGGGGGACGTTTAAGAGTGTCTGCGCCGGGCCTTTGTAGCTGTGGCGCTCAACGATGGCCTCGGTGTAAGCGGGGGATGCGGTGATGAGCGCGTCTGCTCGGCGGAGCATGGCCCCCTCAAAGCGCAGGAGCTGCCTGCGCTTCGCGTGGATCTTGTCGGGGGCGTGGCCGCTCCAGAGCTCATGCGAGTCATAGACGGCTTTGACCTTGCGCCCACCACGCGTTGCCGCTGCGATCACGGGAAAGAGTGAGTCGATGTCATGGCCGTGGTAGATGTCGGCATGTTCCTCAAGAAGCGGGCGCACAATGCTCCAATAGGGAATACGGCTGCTTTTCCTGATGCGTCTGATCCGGATGTTGTCGACTGTCTCGTTGTCCGGGACGCAAGGATCCTGCCTGGCATCGGCGATCACGGTGATGTCATAACCGGCATCGGCAAGTGCCTGAGCCTCACGTTTTACGCGCGGGTCGTGTGTGAAAGCATTGTCAACACGCATACAGACACGCGGACGCTTGCCTGATCGTGTTCTGGGCGGTGATGTCACGTAAAAGGTCAGCTTTCTTATGCTCGTGCCGAGAACTCGGCAAAACTCGGGGTAAAGCTCGGTGGGACTTGGTAAAGCTTGGCAAAACTCCATAAAGCCTAGCGAAACGAAACCGGCACAAAACAAAAACCGCTTACCACTCGGTTTGCTGTTGCGAGCGCGGAAAACCACGCTGCCTTTTATTTTAGCACCTTCCGAGCCGGGTGTGCCTGGGGGCGAGCCGAGTAGCCGAGTGCGGGCTGAGCGTCAACTGGGCGCGTGTCGCATGTGAGCCAGATGCTTTTAGGGAAACATCTCGGGCAGATTCAGCCATGATGGATGCTGGAAGCAAACCCGAGTTTGGCGAGCACTTATAATACTGGGGGAACAAGGGCTCAAAAATGACAGATAGGCCTACTTTATTAAACCGCGGGCCTGAGAACCTGCTCTGCTCTGCTGTTATCTTCTGACCGACGGTGTGTCAAAATACCTCAGCTTGCTTATGGATGGCGGTGCGGCTGAAAAACGCCAACGGGGATGTGGCATACGAAAGGAAGTCGTAATCGGAATGGATTGCGCTGAAAACGCAAAAAAGAGGCTGAGGGTCGGCATTCTGATACGCGACTTAGAAAAGCTGCGGAATTGGGAGTACCGGATACTTAAAGGCATCATTGAGCGTCCGGATCTGGAACTGGCACTGTTTATCAAAGACGGCCGAAAAGAGGCCAAGTCGTTTCAGAGTCAGCTGAAAACGCTCCTGTGGACACCGAACATCCTTTCCAATGTAGTATTCGCACTCCAGGTGAAGCTCGAACGGTTTTTGTTTAAAGAGAGACGAACGGTTGATGTAGGCGACATCATTGCCAGGGTCAAAGACACCGAGACCGTCTATTTGAGTCCCGTGCGAACGGGGTTTCTCGATGTTTTCTCGGCGGAAGACTCCGAAAGAATCAAAGCCTACAACCTAGATATCATCTTGCGGCATGAGTTCAACATTATCCGCGGGGACATTTTGTCCGCTGCCCGTTATGGTATTTGGAGCTTTCATCATGGTGACAACGCGATAAACCGTGGAGGCCCTGCCGGGTTCTGGGAGATTGTCAACGATGAGCCGAGTTGCGGTGTGACACTTCAGCAGTTAACGCCGGAGCTTGACGGTGGACTTGTTATTGACAAGGCGTGGTTCAACCGAGGCTGGTCGTATGTTGCGACAAACAACGATCTGTTGGAAAAATCGGTGGTCCTGCTGTTCAAAAACCTGGACAGGCTGCTGTGGGGCGAAGAGCTGGAAACAACGAAGTCACTCACGTATTACAACCGGCTTTACAAAAAGCCGAATCTCAGGCATATGCTTCTATACCTCGGGAGATTTTACGCAGGTACCTTTTCTCGCGTGCTCAAAAGGGCATTCCCATTTAGGCGGGCGGAATGCTGGGCGTTGTTTTTTGGCACCGGGAACTTCCTTGAGTCAACGCTTTTCAGAATAGATCCGCTACCAATGCCAAGAAAAGTGTTTTGGGCAGACCCTTTCCTGGTCAGGCGCAACGGCCAGCTTCATGTGTTTTTTGAGAATTATTCCTATGAGGCAAAACTAGGAAAAATATCCACTGGGAGGATAGTCGAGACCCAAGTGGGTGGGTACTCGATTGTCGATGTGCAAGATGCGCTGGATCCCGGTTACCACCTTTCATATCCCCAGATTGTTGAAGAAGATGGCGAGTTGTACCTGATACCGGAAGCGCACATGAACAGGCGGCTGGAGATATACCGGTGTGTGGAGTTTCCCGGGAAGTGGGATTTGAGCGCGACCGCATTTGAGGGGGAAGGCATTGCGGATACGACGTATTTCTGCGATAGAAACGGTGATAGGTGGCTGTTTTTAAACAAGGGCAAAAAGCATGAGGCAGAGCTGTACATATATAAAATAGATAGCCTGGGGCTCAGCAGCATTATCGCGCATAAGGCGAACCCCGTTTTTATCGACTGCAGAAAGGGACGAAACGGCGGGACGATCTTCGAGTATGAAAATGAGTATTACCGCCCAAGCCAGATCAACACGCATGGAGTCTACGGCAGAGGCCTTCAGATAAGCAGGATAAAAAAGTTGACACTTGAGGAGTTTGAAGACGAGGCCATCATCTCGGTAGAGCCGAATTTCCGAAAAGGCCTGATCGGGATACACCATCTGCACCAATATGGGAGCAACTTCATTTTTGATGCATGCTACAAGAAGCTGTGAGCTGGCGGCAGCTGTGAAGCTGGTGCCGCCAGCTGTACACCACGCAAGACCGGTGCCGCCAGCCGTGCGCCAGCTGCGCTATACTTAAAAGCATGTCCCCAGATCCTATGCATGACCTGCTGCTCGTTGCCTATGAGTTTCCCCCTTCAGGTGGTGCTGCTGTCCAGCGCATCGCGAAGTACGCGCGTTTTCTTTCCGAGGCAGGGTGGTGCGTGCGGGTCATCTGTGCTGAGCCTGCTTGGGGCACGGTGATCGACCACTCGCTCACAAACGAGGTACAAAGCGTCGAGATCGTCCGTTTGCCGGGGAAAAACGTCTCGGCATCGATCGCTCGGGCGATTGACGCGGTTAGGCGTGCGCTTCGACGAGTGGGTGGCGAGCCCGTTTTCGACCGCGGCAGCACCTCTGCCTCCAGCCCCGGTTCCGTGCCGGTGCCTCTCAAGCGACCGCTCTCGATCCGTGTCGCCCGGTGGCTTGCGGTTCCCGACGATGCTGTAGGCTGGGCGCGCACAGTGGCTCCGGTTGCCGCTCGGCTCCATGCCGAGCGACCCTTCTCAGCGGTGCTTGCTTCGGGGCCTCCTTACTCGGCCTTGGTTGCCGGCGCGAGAATTGGCGAGGATCTTAGTATTCCGTTCGTGGCCGATATGCGTGACGCATGGCGCGACCACGGGAACATCAGGTGGCCGACTTCGGCGCATCGCCGACGCAGCGAGGCGCTTGAGCGCAAGGTGATGATGCAGGCGAGTGCGGTGGTGCTTGTCTCGGAGGGCTCGGAGGCCGAGGTTCGCGAGATGGGTGCGTCGCGGGTGCTCGTGGTGCCCAACGGCTTCGACTCGGAGGCATCGCCGGTGTGGGGGCCGGATCCCGATGCGCCGCTCGAGGTGGTTTTCCTCGGCAGGCTGGCTGCGGGTTACACCGATCCGCAGACGTTCCTCCAGGGGCTCGCGCTGGCCGTCGAGCGGTATCCGGAGTGCCAGGGGGCGCGTTTCACGATAATCGGGCCGGAGGCGCTTTTTGTGCACGAGCAGGTGCGTACGCTCGGTCTGGAGGGGCATGTGGATTTCTGCGGGTTCCTGCCACACGCCGAGGCGCTTGCCAGAGCCGCATGCGCCGATGTCGGGCTCATCAACATCTGGGACGGGCAGGGTTCGGAGACGATATATTGCACGAAACTTTTCGAGTATTTGGGTATTGGCATTCCCATTTTGCTGGTGGGGCCGCTTAGCGGGGTTGCCAGTCGGCTTATCGAGCGCGCGCAAGCGGGCTTGACGGTGGAGTGCTCGGATGTCGAGGGGGCGGCTCAGGCCATCCGTGGGTTTGCGGTCGCAAAGGCCGAGGGAAGGGCGGTCGTCGAGCCGGTTGCAGAGGTGGTCGCACGCTATGACCGCAAAAACCAGGTGCTCGAGGTCGCACGTCTGCTTGATGGGCTTACCGGTGCGATCGAGGCTGCCGATGCTGCTGCTGCTGCGATCGAGGCTGCTGCTGCGGGCGATGTTGCCGATGCCGGTGGGCCTGCTGGCGCAAGCGGGGTGGGTCATGCGGGCTGAGAATACGCCAAGGGGGCTACGGAAGCTCTCGCAGGCAGCCACCTCCGCCGCACCTGGGGATGAGGCACCCGGGCAAGCACCCGGGCAGGCATCCGAGCCGCAGGGCCTTCCGCAGGGCCGACGGACCCTTGCCCTGTGGCTGGGGGCGGCCTGTATCGTCGGCGGGGCCGCCGGTGCGCTTGTCGGCTACTCGGCGACGATCAGCCTTGCGCTTCTCGGCGTGGCAGTGGTCGTGGCGGCTTTCTGGCGGCTGGAGATCGGGCTGCTCGTGCTCTTGCTCACACTGCCGCTCGACCTATATGGCCAGCTCATCACCTCGCCGGTGACGGTGACGGTCTTTCATGTTGCGCTGCTTCTCGTGCTTGCCTCATGGTGTGTGCGGGTCTTTGGGAAAGGGAGCGAATGGCTGCGGTTCTCGTGGCTTGACGTGGGCATAGCTGTTTTGATGCTCGCCGCGCTCTGGTCGCTTCCGCACTCGCTTGCCCCGTCGGCGACGGTCTTTTCGATCGTGAGGCTTTTGGGCTACTGGGCCTTTACCCTGCTCTACACCAACGGCGTTCGCACCGAGCAACAGCTGCAGCGCATCTATCTGGTCCTAGGCATTACCGGTGTGGTCATCGGAGTGCTCGCCTTGGTGCAGTACCGCGTGCCCGATTTCTCGATCGGGAACATGAACATAATGACGGCACCAGGCGGCATGATCACCCTGCGTCGGCCAAGCGTCTTTTTCGAGGACCCGAACTACCTTGGGGGCTTCCTTTCGGTCTGCATGATCGCCGCCGCCGCGCTGCTTGTCCATGCGCGCTCGAAGCGATGGGCGGTCGCGTGGCTCGTGATAGCGCTCGTTACCGGCATCGGGCTGGTCGTCACCTTCTCGCGCGGTGCCTGGCTCGGCGCGTTGCTCGGCATCGTGGTTGTGGTGCTCACGGCACCCAAGTCCCGCCGAAGGCCGCTTATCGCCGTCGGGCTCGCCTTAGTCATCGCGGCAAGTCTCAGCGCGCCGAGGGTGATCGTCTCTCGGATCAGCTCGATGGTGAATGTGGATCGCGACACCTCGGTGGCGACCCGCTACTACATGTATTTCTCGGCGGTCGATATCATCAAGGACAACTGGGTGTGGGGGACCGGTCTTACCGCGTTTGAGGATGCGTATCCTGCGTATCGCCGTCCTGGGACGCTTCTCATTGTGAGCAGGCCGCACCAGCTGCCGCTTTCGATGTGGGCCGAGATGGGCATAGTCGGGCTTGCTGCCGAGGTCATCCTCACGCTCGTGCTGGTGCGTATGTATTGGCGCAAGCGACCGCTTACGTTCAGCCCGTGGGAGTCCGCGGCGCTCGCGGCCACGGTGACCCTGCTCCTCCAAACGTTCTTCCAGTACTTCTTGTACTTCCAATACCTATGGTTAGTGCTTGCTTTGGGCGTCGTTGCGACGCGCCTGGAACGGACATCCGAAGGGGGTCGGCAATGACTGACGATGCCGGAAGCCTGAAGGCCGCATGGGCGGTGCTCAGACGACAGTGGTGGATAGTTGTGGCAGCGATGGTGGCGGCAATGGCAGTCGCCTGGCTGGCCAGCGTTGACGTGCCCGACTCCTACGTCGGCCATGCGACGATCGTGGTGGACGTAGGCACGACCAAGTACTCGGG
>WRDS01000070.1 GCA_009779675.1 Coriobacteriia bacterium | reverse complement strand
GGAGTTCAACGCACGCGCCAAGCACAACGAGGTTTACTGCGACAGCGCAGAGCCCAAGTCGATCGCCTCATGGCAGGCGCTGGGCATCAACGCCTTGCCGGTCAAGAAGTGGAAGGGCTCGGTTGACGCAGGCATCAAGTGGCTGCAGACGCGGGCAAAGATCGTCATCGATCCCAAGCGCGCTCCTTTGTCTGCCCAGGAGTTCAGCGCCTATGAATATGCAGACGACGGCAACGGCGGGCTGAAGACGTATCCGGATAAGGACAATCACTCGATCGACAAGGCGCGCTATGCGCTGTCAGGTGTCATCACGAGCAAGAAGGAGACCTAATGGGTTACAACAGATTTTTCGGCAAGCAATGGCTGGTAGAGCTGGGCTACACCAGCGTGATAGCCAACCCCATGGAAGAACAGATCGAAAGCTGGTGGGGCTGGTACACGGCCACATCGGATTTCTTCAGCAGTGTCCAGCGGGTGGGCAAGCGCACATTCAAGGTCAAGCGCATCTCCATCAAACCGGCGAAGATGGTGTGTGAGGACTGGGCAAGCCTGCTTTTCAATGAACGCACCACCATCTCTTTGGAAGGTCAGGTAGACCTTGACGATGGCGAGGATAGTACAGATCCGCTTGCACAGACCAACGATTGGCTGCAGGCATGGCTTAAGACCAGCAGGTTCATGCGTCTGGCCAACCGCACCGTCGAGCGTGCCATGGCGCTTGGCACGGCTGCCTGGGCGCTGCGCATCGATGATGTAGCAGTCGACGGCACAGCGTCTCCTGACGCCCGCATCGTTCCGGTGCGCTATGACGCGCGCTACATCGTGCCGCTTGCATGGGATGGTGATACCTGCACCGAATGCCTGTTCCGCTCAGTGACCGTCATCGACGGCAAGGAGGTCAACCAACTGCAGGTGCACCGCAAAGGCCCTCGCGGTACCTATGAGCTGCACACCGCATTGTTCAACGCCGCCGGTAAGCGCCTTGCTGCCCCTGAAAGCATCGCCGAGTACTTCGACAGCGGATCCGCAACACCGACATTTGCACTCGTGCGTCCGGGGATCGATAACGCCTACCTCGAGTTCCACCCCTTCGGCGTGTCGGTGTTCGATGCGGCTCAAGGCGCTGTCACTTTGACCGATACCTCTGTCGACAACCTTAACCGCGACGTCTACCTCGGGCAAAAGCTGGTCTTCATCCCCGACGCGATGCTGGAAAAGGACGACACCGGCAACGCGACGATACCGCGCGCGGAGGACCAGCAGGTGTTCTGCACATTCGAGACCTCAGATAGTTTCGTCGACGATAAAAAGCTCGGTCCCTGGGAATACAACCCGGACATGCGCGTCGAGGACAACCGTCTTGCCATCAAGACGGCGCTTGAGCTTTTGGGCAAGCGCTGCGGCTTCGGCGACGGCTACTACACGCTTGACGAGCATGGCGGCGTGTCGCACAGCAAGACGGCGACCGAGGTCGCATCCGATGCATCCGAGCTCATGCGCAACATCAACAAGCACCAGGACATGATCGCGCCTGCCATCGAGGGCATCTGCGCTGCAGCTGTCGAGGTGGCTAACGCTGTCTACGGGCTTAACCTGGCAGATATCAGCGGCAAGGTCAACATCATCTACGCAGACAACATCATCGAAGACGATGCGGTGCTGCGCGAGCGTGACCGCGCCGATGTCGCCGCCGGGCTGCTTGAGGCGTGGAAGTACATGGTCAGGTGGCAAGGCTACTCGGAGGCAGACGCCAAGGCGTTTGCACTTGCTGCCTCGATGGGCGCAGGCATGGCGGGCTCTGGTGGCGGCTCGTCTCTTAATGGTGCCCAGATGTCAAGCCTCATGGCCATCATGGCGCAATACGCAGCTGGCGACATCTCGGAGGGCCAGGCAGTCAACCTCATCTCCACCGCGATCGGCATCGATAAGGCAGCAGCCAAGCGCCTGTTGGATGGTGACCTTGCCGACATGCTCGTCGATGCGCCTGCTGAGGTCTGATGCCTGTTGTCGCAGTCGACATAGACGAGCTGGTCGCAACGATCCTGCACGGTGCCCAGGAACGCTACATCGCAGAGCTGACCGACACGCTGATCAAGGGGCTTGTCTCTGGTGTGTACGGTGACAAGGAAGAACTTTTAGTCGACATGATCGCAAGCCAGAACCGCACTGATCTTGACACGGTGCTGATGCGTTATCAGCCGATGATCACCGATGAGGTCATGGATGCGGTCCAAAGCACACTCCTGGCCGCTGACAGCCGCGATGTGTCCTTGTTGGCCAGATACTACGGCGCTGCAGCCGTAACGCCTGCAGTGGCCGCCCTGTCAACGCTGAGGGCACGTGAGCTGGCCTACCAGACCGCCCGTGGGCTTGCAGAGATCATCAACCGCCAAAACATTGCCATGGTCGAGAGTGCTGCCGCGACGTGGTACGAGGTGACCGGCAATGTCATCCTGGGAAAGAACGCCGGGTTGGTGCCCATGAAGAAGCTCATCGCCGAGGGGGTCATGCGGCTGCAGGAGGCAGGGATCACCCACATCGACTACATCAGCGGCGTGTCCAACCACATCGATGTCGCGATCCGTCGGCACATCGTCTCCCAGGCATCACAGACCGGCGGACAGATGACGATCGCGAGGCTTGAGGAATACGGCCACGAGCTGGTCATCACCTCGGCACACTACGGGGCGCGGCCCTCACATGCCCAGTGGCAAGGACAGCCATGCGCGCTGCACGGTGCCAAGATTATCGACGGGGTGGAATATCCAAGCCTTGAGGCATTTACCGGCTACGGTACGGTGCAAGGGCTAAAAGGTGTCAACTGCCGCCACTCCCTCGGGCCGTACTTCCCCGGCATCACCGAGCTGCCTGATCTGGGTTTCCCCAAGGAGTCCGAGCACATCGGGATGTCGTCTGAGGACTACTACGACGCCACTCAGCGCCAGCGGGAGCTCGAAAGGCGTATACGGTCCACCAAGCGCGACATCGCGGCGCTGGAGAAGGCAGAGCTTGGCTTGGAGTCGCCTGCCTACGTGCAGAAGCGCCTGCTGTTGGGCAGGCAACAGGGGATGATTGCGGATCACTGCCGGATGAACAATCTGCCGCGGCAGTATGTGCGGGAAAAGGCATACGGCGTCACGCTGCAGCCTCGGGCGCTGAGAGTAGCGCCATTTTTCGAGAAGCCAATATCATTCGTCAGTGTGGGAGCGATGAAGTACCGTGATAAGGTCTTGATATTTAATGATAAGCTTTCAGGGAAAAAGAGGTTCGGTATAATCGCCGAAGGTAGTAAGATTACGAATCCGAAAAGAATTGCAGGCCCTGGGACAGGGGGTAGAGTAGACAAGGCCAAAGCGCTCGGGAAAAAACACAAAGTCCCTTCATCCGGATGGGCGAAGTATCGAGGTGATGGACAAGTTGAATTCGAAGATGGTACAATTCATGATTGTGAGCTACATTGGTTTTGGCACAAACAAGTCGGTCGTGTTGACATGAAAATTGCAAATGACTACACAGATCCATTTTGGAGAGTATGAAAAAGCTGAAGTACATAGGAAAGTCTGATCCCATAAGCCTTATCAACGGTAAGGTTTATGATGCTGTCGGCGAGAATTCATGGGCGTACCTCGTTATAGATGAGGAGAATGAGGAGTACGCGTATCCAAAAGAGCTATTTGAGCCATCGATATAATCTGATGCCATAAACTGCTTCTTGGCCCCTCCCCTGAGGGGTTTTCTTTTTTGTGACACCTGCAGCATGATGGCTTCCTGAGAAAAGGAGGCAAGACCATGACCATAGACATCATCGCAATGATCAAATGTGCCCGCTGTGACCGCGAACAAGAGGTAGCCATCCGAGAAGATGTCAACCAAGACAGCTACTCCTTTCAGACCACAAACATTCTCAGCGACGCCAACAAGCAGGGACGATACCAGTGGGAGCGCCTTGACGAGAATGGGCGCAGCGTGTTCGACCAACGCTTCGGAGCATGTAGGATACTTTGCGCTGGGTGTGCCGATGACTACAAGAAATTTGTGAGGGAGCAGAAAGAACGTAATAACGACTTCTTCAAAAGCAGCTAAGACTCTTCATCCCCTTTAACATCAAGGCCGCTTCGGCGGTCTTTTTTTATGCCCAAAACCCTCCTAAGTGACACTTCCCCTATCTTTTCGCATACGCCGCCGGGCAGTACCGGCAATCACGCTGCGCAGCTGTATGCGCACCTCCCCGCCCTGGAGCAGGGGCAAGAAAGGAACAGACATGGCAGAACAAGACCCGACACCGGAACCGACACCGCCAGACCCGACGCCATCACCGGAACCTCCTGCACCGGAACCCGATGAGCCACCAAAGGGCGGAGGGGATGATAACGCGGCGTTTCAGCGTATCAAAGCCGAGCGCGACACGCTGCGCGACACGGTGAAGGACCTCAACGCGAAGCTTGCCGACGCCAAGACGCTGCAAGACATCGAGGACGCCAAGACAGCCACAGCCGCCGAGTACGGCAAGAAGCTTCTGTCAGTGGCGATCGATGCCGAACTCATCAAGGCAGGCTGTGTCAACGCAAAGGCCGCTAAGGCGCTTATCGAGACCGACGGCCTTGAGCTTGAAGGAGATGCAGTCAAAGGGCTTGACGTGGCGGCACTGGCGAAGGAATACCCGTATCTGTTCACCCAGCCTCAGAAAGCCTCGACGGGAGCCCCGCCTGCGGGTGCTGCCAAAGACGACTCGTACTTCGAGAGTATGCGATCGAGCGCGGGGCTTAAAGCAAAAGACTGAAAGGAGCCACTATGGCTAATGCAATCACACCAGCCGAGATGTGGGTAGCACTTCTCGACGAGATCTATCAGGAGGCAGCGACCTCCAACATCCTGGACACCGGTAGCCAGCTTCTCCAGTGGATGGCTGACAGCCAGGAGTTCAGGCTCGGCCAGCTTTCCATGGACGGCCTGGGCGACTACAGCCGCTCTGACGGCTACCCCAAAGGCGACGTCACCCTTGAGTGGGAGACTCACAAGCCCGATTGGGAGCGCGGCCGCATGTTCACCGTCGACGCCATGGATGATGAAGAGGCAGCAGGCCTCGTCTTCTCCAACCTGGCAGGCGAGTTCATCCGCACCAAGGTGGTACCTGAGCTTGACGCTGTGCGCTATGCCACGTATACAGCGCTCGTTCCCACCGCTAACGCCAAGTCCGGCGCTCTCGCAGACGCTGCAGCGCTCATCGCTGCCCTGCGTGTCGCCAACAACACACTTGACGAGGCAGAGGTCCCCGAGGACAGCCGGTACCTCTTCATCCGCCCGTCGCTTCTGTCGCTGATCAGCGACATGGACACGACCAAATCCCGCGAGGTCCTGGACTGCTTCGCCACCATCCAAAAAGTACCGCAGGGCCGCTTCTACTCCGCGATCGACCTGCTCGATGGCGTGAAGACCGCCGAGCTGGCGGGAGGCTTCAAAAAAGCGACCGGTGCTGTAAGCCTCAACTTCCTGGTTATCCATAAGCCCGCCGTGCTGCAGGCGCTTAAGCATGTGGCACCCAAGATCGTACGGCCCGAGGTCAACCAGACGGCTGATGCCTGGAAGTATGGCTACAGGGCATATGGCATCACCAGTGCCCAGGCGCTCAAGCTCACCGGCCTGTACGTGCACAAGGCAGCGTCTTAGGAGGAAGTCATGCGGACTATAGGAATCGTCGAAGCCGACAAGGCTGAGACCGAAGAAGAGGCAGTAGAAATCGTCGAAGCCGACAAGGCTGAGGCCAAAGGTAAGGGCAAGGCCTGATATGTTTTCAGCCGAAGACATAACGCCTGATTACGAGTTTTATATCGATGGTTATCACGGGAGGATGGACGAGCCCACCTTTGAGCAGTCTGTGGTCGACGCCACCTACGAAGTCGAAAGCCGCCTTTGGCTCGGCGCTACGCTAACCGACTCGCAGGCACAGCGCTGCAAACTGGCGGTGTGTGCGATCGCTGATGCGGTCGGTAACGCCGCAGCACGCCTGCGTTCATACACGGCCGGAAAGGTCTCAGAGACCTTCGAGGCGCCGCCGTTTTCGCTGTCAGCCGAGGCAGCGTGCAAGCGCTACCTGGCAAACACCGGCCTGCTCAAGAAAGGGCGTTGGCTATGACCCTCCTTTATCCCGACAAGGCAACCCTGTGGAGCAAGGGTCCTGAGGTCAACCGCAAGGCGACCTGGACGCGCTTTGAGCTGCCAGCAGTGCATTGGGAGGAAAAGGTCGGTTCCACGGTCACGCTTCTAGGCGAGACGATAGAGGATGCCCTGTTGGTCTTGGTGCCATGCATACCAGGCACGATCTCTCTTTGGATCAAGAAGGGCGACAGGATCGCCTTAGGGATCCACGAAGAGGACGAGCCTGCCGCCGGCGCCAAGACGATCACATCCTGTGAGCCGGTAAGACGCGCCGGGAGGATGCATCACATCGAGATCATCGGCGAGGGCAGAAGTCCCTCAGGCAGGGTCTAGCCATGCAGATCAGTGCGAAAGTCACTAACGTGGACCTCTCCCGTGCGATCGCCAAGGCAGGGCTTTTGAAGCGAGGCGTCCGCATGGTCGTCACACTTGCCGCCCGTGAGGACGCCAAGCAGTTCGTCCCGTTCGAGGCCGGTGCGCTCAGGGATAGTGCCGAGACCGAAAGCAGGCCCGAGGATGGCTTGATCATCTGGGGAAACGCCTCTGTGCCGTATGCCCGTCGGCAGTACTACGCCTTGCCGGGCAAGAGATGGCCAGGGACGACGTGTTACTGGTTTGACGCTGCCCGAGCCGCCTACCTGTCGCGGTGGATCCAGATAGCGCAGAGAGAAGGTGACCGCATTGCCGGATCGTGAGATCAACCAGACAAACATCGCCGAGAAGGTCTTTGATACCGTCGAGGTGCTGACAAAGGAGCTACCGGGGCTTGGATGCGAGTACGAGTACCTGCCGACCAATGCCAAGGAGCTCCCCTGCCTCATGATGTCGACCCTGCCGGGCAACCCGATCGAGAAGGAATACCTCGACGGCGCCTACATCGCCAACTACCGCTTCTCCTTGCTCTTAAGGCAGGCTGCTGAGGAAACGCAGGCGAGGATCGATGCCTTACAGTCTCTGCGCAACCTGGCCAACCTCCTGGAAAAGGATCCTCCGGAGCTTGGAGACGGTTGCCAGGTGTGGAGCTGTCAGGTAGACAACCTGCCCGCCCGGATCAGCGCTGAGGAGCCTTACGTCGACTACCAAGTGACACTACGTGTCCAATACAGGGCACATCGTTAGAAAGGACAAAACTATGGCAGAAACTGTCGCAAAGCCCATCTGGGGCTATGAACTAGCAAGTTACATCAATATCGGGACAGGATCGACCCCGGAGTGGATCAAGGCCACCGAGCTTTTAAGCTGGGATGAGTCCGCAGAGACTCAGACCTACACCCCCTCCTGGATCGATTATCAAAACCAGCCGACCTTTACCCTGGGGCGGACCTGCTCGATTTCCTGGGAGAAGGACACGCTCGTGGGCGGCGTGCTGGATAACTGGGTGATGGAGCATCGCCACGACATCGATATCCCCGTCGATATCGTCAAGGTCTACACCTGGACAGGTACACCTGACGCCCACATCGCTGACAAGGCGACATTCCTCTTCACGCCGAACGCATTGAAGAACAGCAACGTCGGTCAGCCGGTCGTGACCGGTGGGGTGTGCAATATGGAATCCGACGGCTGGACTGAAGGAACCTGGGACATGCCCAACAAGACGTTTGCGCCGGGCAGCGCAATCGTAGATCCCGGGGATCCCGGGGATCCGGGGGACGGTGGCGAAGGCTGATAGGCACTGAGGAAAGGAGCTGATGTGTCAAGTGTAAGAACGTTTGAGGTCGACGGCAGGGAATACGTGGTCAACATAGGCGATCCCGACCTCATCAAGCTGGTCAAGAACAAGGCTATCAACGAGGAAGAGTATCGGATCACCTTTGAAGAGCAGTTGGAAGCCGAGAAGTACGATATGGCAGCTGGATTAGTGCGAGACATCATAGGAGACGAGCAGTTCAACGCCGCCTTTGAGCATGGACGTGATTTCTTCCTGCTCTCTGATTTGCTGATGGCTGTTGCCCCACTGTATGTAGAGATTTCCCAAAAAGTTGTAGCGCTTTTCGACGACTAATGGATCCAAACATCCTACTAACCGCAGCGCCGCTGGCCTTAGAAGTCAGCGGCGCGTCTTATCCCATCAATGCAGATCACCGCACCGGCATCCGGGTCTTGCAAGCCGCCGAGGATCCCACGATCGATGATGAGCAGGCGCGCGCCTTGGAGATACTCGTGCTGTACTACGCCTCCAAGGGTCGTATCCCCGATGGCGTGCTGCAAAACGGGTCCGAGGCCATAGAGCAGGCTTTGCTATTCCTCAACTTCAACGAGCCGAAACGCCCCGACCGTCCTGGTTTGAGGTCTCCCAGGTCTGCTCTACGTGACTTTGACTGGGACTGGGACGCCCAGCGCATTATCGCTGACTTCTGGCGCGAGTACCGCCTGGACCTGACAGACCCAGCACTGACCATGCACTGGTGGCGCTTCTGGGCGCTTTTCCGGGGCTTAAGTGACACATCAAGCACAATGCGGGCTATCAGCCTCAGGGGAACCTCGCTGGACGATCTGAAAGGCGAGGAAAGAAAAAGGTTGAAACGAGCTCAGGAGGCTATCGTGCTTCCGGGGCGAACGGAAGAGGAGGTGATGGCACTCACTACGTTCTTTTGGAGTTAAGCTATGGCTGATGGTCAAGTCGTTATTGAGATCACTGGGGATCCATCAGGGTATAACAACGCAATATCATCTATCTTTGCCTCAACCCAGTCACTCGGGTCAAAGATCGAAAGCGCCGGCAAGGGACTAACCAAGGCCGGCGCGATCATGACAGCCGGTATCACGGCGCCTCTAGCCCTCATGGGCAAGAAACTCGTATCAACAGGTCTGGACTTCTTAGAACTCCGTGAAAACGCCACGGTGGCTTTCACCACTATGCTCGGGTCAGCTGACAAAGCGCAGCAGATGCTTTCTGACTTGTACGCGTTTGCCAAGACGACGCCTTTCAAGTACGAGGGCATCCTGGAGGCCTCTCAGACGCTCATAGCCATGGGCATGGACGCCAAGCAGGTCATACCTACGCTTACCGCCATAGGAGACGCTGCAGCGGCCACAGGCAAGGGTCAGGAGGGGTTTAATCAGATCAGTGAGGCCATCGGGCGCATGGCCGCTGGCTCCAACGCCTCGCTGCAGGAACTGCGCATGCTTGAGAACATGGGCATCCCCGCGGTAAGGCATCTGGCCAACGCCGCCGGGGTCTCAGTCGACGAGATGACCAAAGCTATCTCTAATGGATCGGTGGATTCCCAATGGGCCATCAATGCGTTGGTGAAGGGCATCGAGGAGGGCTCTGACGGCATGGCCGGTTCCATCGCCCCGATGGGCGGGCTTATGGCCGATCTGAAGAACACCTTCATGGGCGCCAAGGACTCGATGACGACCGCATGGCGCAACTTAGCGCTGGCTTTCATCGGCGAGAACGAGAACATGGCGGGATCTACATCAGACGTGCTCGATGCCGTGACACCGATGGTGCAACAGATCACGTCTCTGATAAACGACATGGCCAGGAAGTTCCGCGAAAGTGGTACTACGATAATCCCGATCGTAGAAGAAATCACCGGGGCTATCCGATGGTTGGCTGACCAGATCACCAGCCTGTCCCCTGGACAGATCAACTTCATTCTCAAGGCGATCCTTGCCCTTGCCGCAGCTGGACCCATACTCACCATGGTGGGTACCGGGCTGCAGTTCATCGGTAAAGTCAATCAGGTCGTTGGAAAAGCAGGCTCAGCCATCACCGGGTTTGCCTCCAATATAAAAACTTTGAAAGCCGCGCAAGAACTAGAGATCGCCACGATACAGAAAAGTATCGCAGCCAGAAATAACGAGATCATCGCTAGGGCAAAGTCAAAGGCGGCAGCGGCAAAAGAATCGATCGCTGCATCCCGGGTGATAGTGGCCAAGGAAAAGGAGAACCTGGCACGTCTTAAAAGTGCCCAGACGGTCGACACGGAAGCGATCGCGAAGTCCAAGGCGACCATCAAGCAGGAGCTTGACAACATCGCCACCCAAAAAAGCATCCAGATGAAGAACCAGGCTGCGATCGCCAATTCCAAGGCCGCAGTCTCGCAAACGGCACTGTCCGGCGCCACCACGAAATCCACAGCGGCCATCGTCGCCCAGACGGTCGCTCAAAAGGCCATGAACGCCGCTATGGCAGTAGGGCCGATGCTCGCGCTTACCTTGGCCTTAGGCGCTATCACCGTGCTGGCCAACGCCTTAAAAGACGCCAAGGAGCGCTCTGAGAACTTCACGAAGGCGACCAAGGGCCTGGAGGAGGCTACCGCCCAAAGCGTGGGCCCCATCCAGTCCCAGACCACAGCGATCGACGGTACGGCAAAAGCCGCCACGAATGCCCGCACCGACCTCGATGCGCTGATCAAGAAGCAAGCAGAGCTGGTCGACAAGATAACCGAGACCAACAAGACCGCCTCTGAGAATATCGGCGTGCTGCAGTACTACCGCGACGAGAT
>WRDS01000069.1 GCA_009779675.1 Coriobacteriia bacterium | reverse complement strand
TACTATCAGATCAGTACTTCTCTTTGGCCGTCCCTGCTATCCTCGCCTCCCCCCGCAAAGACGGCCCCTTTAGCTCAAGACGGTAAGAGTTGTGCACAACCCGGTCCAGGAAGGCATCAGCAATGGTCTTGTCGTCGAAAAGCCCATGCCAGCCTGCGACCGGCACCTGTGCGGTAAGGACCGTCGGCCGTTTCCGGTAGCGGGCATCAGCGATCTCTAAGAGGTCCCTGCCCAGCCGCGTGTCCAGACGGTCCAGGCCGAAGTCGTCTATTATCAGCACCTCGACCCGGCAGAGGCGGTCAAGCAGCTTGAGGTAGGCGGACTCGTTCCGGGCATAATGGAGCTCGGCATCAAGCCGCGGCAGGCGCACCATCTTCGTGCTGTGCCCATGCAGGCAGGCGTATTTGCCCCAGGCGCTGGCGATCCAGCTCTTGCCGGTCCCCGTGGCGCCGGTGAAGATGATGTTTGATGCCTGCCTGACCCAGGAGAGGCCAGACAGGCGTGCGATCGCCTCCTTGCTTATGTTCCTGCCCTCGCTATAGCGTATCTCCTCGAGCGAGGCGCACCTGTCGGCAAGCGTTGCCGACCTCACCAGCCGCTTAAGCCTCGAGTCGGCACGCTTGGCCTGCTCGGCGGCGCACATCATGGAGAGCCGCTCGTCAAAGGTAAGCTCAAGCGTCTCTGCGACCTCGAGCTGGCGTGAGTGCTCCTGGGCCATTGCGGAAAGGCGCATCTCCTTTAATCCTGCAAGTGTCTGTTCCACCATCGTCTCTTCTATCCCCCTTGTCTTTCTTTTAAGAGAACTCGGCCGGCAGCCGGAGGTTCTCATGGGTGATGCCTGCCTTGTGCCCCTGCCGCTTCTCCCGTGCGCAAAGCTCCTTGACGCTCCTGTAGCTCACACTCTTGGCGTCAAGGGCGTGTGCGCAGGCCCGCTCCAAGACGGCGTCTGAGTACGTCTTGGACAGCGCGAGCACCGCAGCGCAGCTGCGATAGGCGGCCTCTTCGAAATCCGGGCGTCCGAGCATGACACCGACCACTTCCTCAACAGGCCCCCCCACGCGTCTCGCACGGCACCGGTACCAGTCGCCGTCTTGCCTTGAGCGGTCGAACATCTCCTTGTGGTGGGCGGGCATGTGGGCTGGATCGGTGACGTAACGGTGGCGCAGCGCGTCATAGCTGCGCACATGAAGCGCTACACGCTTATGCGAGGCATCGAGCACCTCTACCGTGCACGGGGCCGCCTTCACAAAGACCTTGGCCCCGAAGAGCGTGTAGGGCACCGAGTAGCAGATGTGGTCATAGGCGACGTGGTAGCTGTTCGGGACACGGCGCACCACCGTCTCGGCGACCTCGAACGCCCTTGCGGGCAGCGGCCGCAACGCCGGCCTGTCCAGCTCCTCGAACACGCTCCTCCTGCTGCCGGCCCGTTTTTGATAGGGGCGGACGGCCAAGGCGGCGAGGCGTGAGGCTATCTCACCGTTAAGCCCGGCAAACGAGAGGTAGGGGCCGCATGACTTCAGGTGCTCTAGGAGCCACGTCTCGAGCCACCCCACCCCGGACTCGACGCTCGGCTTGTCACGGGGCCTTGACACGCGGGCAGGAAGCACGGCCACACCGTAGTGGCGCGCAAGCTCTGCGTAGGCCACGTTGACCTTGGGATCGTAATAGCTCGGGTGGGTGGCCGCTGTCTTCGTGTTGTCAGGGGTCACGATGCGCGGGGCGCCCCCGTAGTAGGCGAACGCGCTTGCATGGGCATCAAGCCAGCTTGCCTGCCTCATGTCGGCGTAGGCCTTTGCGAACGGGTACCCGCTGTCGCCTAGCGTGGCGACGAAGAAATACGCCCGGTGAAGCTCCCCGGTCGACGCGTCTGTGACACAGTCGAGCGTGTCGCCTGCCCAATCGACGAAGAGCTCGTGCCCGGGGCGCCTCGCCGCCGACATGACCACGTCTTTCCCGCTTTGCTGCCTCCAGGCCCGGTACCGCACGCAGAACTGGCTGTATTTGAGCCCGTCGGGCTGAAGCGCGTGGTACTCCTCCCACACATACTGCAAGTTGAGCCGTGGGTTCTTGCCCAAGCGCTCCGAGATGCTTTCCCAGTCGGGGTCGGGCTTGCGGCCCGGTGAGGCCGACCGGGGATAGAACAGGCGCTTGAGCTCAGCCTCGGTAAGTGGGCAGAGGTCCTCGTAGTCACGCCCAAGGGCATCGAACTTCTGCTGGATGCCCGCAACGGTGTTGCGGACACAGTTGACGCTTCTCGCGATCTCCCGCTGCGAGAAGCCCTGCCTGGTGAGCCTGATCACCTCGAGTATCTGCATGCGCGACTGACACCTCATTCTTCCTCCTTAACGGCTTCGAGAAGCATCTGTGCCGAAAAGGATAGACCGGGAAGAAAAACCAAAGGGTCAGTGGCTCATTCTCAATCGGAATGTGTGGCTCAAACCCAATCGGAACGGGTGGCTCGTTTTGGAACGGAACGGGTGGCTCATTTTAAGCCAGAATAATCAACTTTGACTTATGTTTGATATCGGCTCATATTTGACGTTGGCTTTTGCATTGACGTACCTTGACGAATCTGGCTTCGGTGGTGATTGCGATAAAAAGGCTTGCATCTGTTCTCGTTGTGCTTGCGCTCTGTTTGATCTTACCGGCTTGTGTGCAAGACAAGACTCCTGCCGCAGACCCGCTCTCTGAAAGGGAAGCCGAGAACATCAAAACGGAGGTCAGCACTTCGGAGGTCACCACCTCAAAGAAATTCAGCGAAGAGGAGATCGCCGAAGCCAAGGAGTGCGTGAGAAAGGAGTTCGCTCATTTCAGTGGCTGCGAACTTATTGACTTGCGATATGACGAAAAGCAGTCAGACGTTGCAGCAAAAGAGCACCACTCGCTCAAGGCAAGAGAGGGAGACCTCATCGTGCTTTTTTCTGACTTTAAAGTAGGCTCATCCGGCGGTGACGGCAGCCTCAATCCTGACTCAACATACACCGACTGGGGCTGGTTCCTTATAAAGGGATAGCAAAAACGAGCCCTGGCGCGTTGAGGATTGGGGCTATTAGCTTGGCACTCAGCACTCAGCTTGGCACTTTAGCGTCTAAAAAACCGCGATCCGCGAGCGCGTCAAAACCAGCTTACGGCCTGACCGCGCCGACGTAGTCGTGCTTGGTCTCGATGCGTCCGATGAGCGACTGCTCGCTCACCATCCAACCTGCCATCGGCGCATGGATATAGTTGCCGTTGCCAGAATAGATACCCACATGATGTATGGTACCTGGATCGCTCCCGCGGGCAAAAAAGACGAGATCACCCGGCTGGAGGTCTTGCACACGGTCTGGTGGGATGCGCTGCCCGTCATTGAACTGGGTGCGGCTTGTGCGTGAGATCGCGATACCGGCTTCTCGGTAGCAGTACTGCGTGAGCCCGGAACAGTCGAAGCCTGCAGGGGTCGTCCCACCCCAGAGATAGGGCGTTTTCCCCACAAACGACCGCGCAGTCTGCACCACAATTCCCGCAGTGCTGGAGTCAGAAATGCTCGCCCTGGCACCTCCAGTGATGTCCTCCCAACGCTTTCTTGCAGTCGCACGCTCGACGGCCTCTGCCTCGCGTCGCGCCCGATCCTCCTCGATAAGCGCTTTTACCCGAGCATCCAGCGTCGCAAGATACGCTTTTTGCTTGTCAAGCGCGCTTTCGACGGAAACCCGCTCATCATAGGCGGCATCTGCCAGCGCAACTTGCTCGCACTTGCGCGCCTCTAGTGCTGTCCGGCTCCGCTCGGCCTGATCCCGAGCATGCGCAAGGCTGCTTATCAAGGCCGCGTCGCTCTCTGTGAGGCGGCGATACCACTCGAGACGCGCAATCGCACCGCTGAAGTCAGTAGCGCCGAGTATAACGGCGATAAGGCTCCTCGAGTTGTCTCGGTAGATCGAGACCGTCCGCTCGTTCAGCCTGTCTTGCGCCTCCCTGACATCTGCCTCGGCGAGATCGAGCTCCTCTTGCGCAATAGCGAGCTGCTCGCAGGTGTTATCAAGCTGCTCCTTGGCGGCAAAGTAGCGCTCCGAACGCATCTCAAGTTCGGTGGCCAGCCTCTCCAGGACCACCTCCGCCTCGGCGGCCTTAGCCCTGGCGATCTCTGCCTCGGTGGATCTGACCGACGATGTGGGAGTGGCAACGGCGACAGGGGCGGCCGTGGGAAGCAAGGCAGCAACCAGGGCGGCAGCGGTAAGGACAGCCGCAACCAAAGTGGTCAGGAATACTGCACGCAGGGGCAAGGATACGGCGATGGGCTTGGATAGCGTTTTAAAACGCACTGCGGTCTGCACGTGGCCTCCTGCTGCAAATGCTACTTCAATGCTACAGATACTGTTTCGGCTACATAGCTATCATCGGCATCAGAGGGCGCAGGTTTGAGCCCTGGGGCCCACGCAAGGGTCAGTCGGAGTGGGATCTACACGAAGGTCAGGCGATGCAAACCCACGCAAAGGTCAATCGACGTGGATGAGCGAGACCAACGGCAGGTCCTCCGGGAGCTTTTCTCGGCCGTTAAGGAAGCCGAGTTCGATCAAGAACGCACATCCTGCCACTTCAGCCCCCATGGACCGCACGAGATCCACCTTGGCTGCAGCCGTCCCTCCGGTCGCAAGCACGTCGTCGACTATCAGCACGCGATCATCGGCATCAAACGCGTCCTCGTGTATCTCAAGGGTCGCCTCGCCGTACTCGAGCTCGTAGCTCGCACTTGCCGTGTTCCACGGAAGCTTACCGGGCTTGCGTGCGGGGACGAATCCTGCGCCGAGTGTGTAGGCAAGCGCCCCGCCAAGGATGAACCCCCGGGCCTCGGCACCCAACACCTTGGTGATGCCTTTGTCCGCATATGCCTCGGTGAGCATCGCAATGACCTGTTTGAAGCCATCGGGGTCCGCAAGCAACGGCGTGATGTCTTTGAACAGGACTCCCTCTGTCGGCCAATCCGGAATGTCTCTGATGTAAGATCCCAGGTCCACAGGTAGCTCCTTTTAAGAAAGTTCCTCAAAGACCCGCTCCAATGCACGCATGAGAAGCCGTGTTTTAAGCTGCTCTGAGATAGATGTCAGCTCGGTGAGCGCCTCGTCGAGCTTGAGTTTCGTCTCGGCGCTTCGATGGCGGTACGTGGGTATAAGTATCTGCTCGAAAAGAGTCGCCTCCCTATCGGCCGCCATCACGTACATCCGCAAATGCCTGGGCTCAATGCCAAAGCGATGAAGATCCCATGCGGCATGGACCGATGTCACATCGGCACGCTTGAGCAGCTCTTTCCCATCCTGCTTGGCAAGCTCGACCACCCCGAACCCAACAAGTCCGCGGATAAAGGAAACAGGGATGCCGAGCGAGCCCGGCACATCGTCTAACGCTATCGGCCCCTCCTCCACCCCGCCAAAAGGAAGGGGCTCTGTGGCACCGACCGGGGTCTGCTGCAGCTCAGAGGGGACTCGCCCGTGATCGTACTCGGCGAGCTTCTCGCCGATGACCGCGAGCGGAAGGAAATGGTTCCGCTGCAGCCTGAGTATCATCTCAAGGCGCCCAAGGTCCGCTTGCGAGAACTTCCGATAGCCGCCGGCGGTGCGCTGGGGCGCAATGAGCCCTTCCTCCTCTAAAAAGCGCACTTTTGAGATCGAGAGGTCGGGGTAGGAGATCTGTAGCCTTTCAACTACCTCGCCGATCGTCAGGTAGCCCTTGGTGTTCACCGCACTCTCCCTGCGTGGTAGGCCATCTGGAAGGTTCCTACCTGGATGATATCACCCTCGCGGAGTGTTGCCTCCTCGGCAAGCACCCCGTTGATGAACGTCCCATTGAGCGAGCCGACATCACGGATCCGGACCGTGTCCTCAGCCTCAACGCTGATCACCGCATGATCGCGCGAGACCGTCATGTCGTTGAGGAATATCCCGCTTTCCGGGTCGCGGCCAACCGTGATCCGCGCTCTGTCTAAAAAGAAGTGCCCTCCCGGCTGAGGGCCTTTGCGTACCGTAAGCGCGGGGCCCTCGCAGGCAATCTCTGCGGGCAGTGGGGCCGCATTGCCAGCCGAGACCGGCTCAAATGAGGTTGTCGCATCCAGTGCGACCGCAGCGCCGCATATCGGGCATACGGCAGTATCGCTGGATACAGCTTCTCCACACACGTTACAGACGGGCACGGCGCATCACCTCGACTGCCTGCAATCAACTCTTGGTCTCAGACTTGCGGATCTCAGCTCAGACTTGCGGGTCTCAGCTCTCATTGCCTTCTAACGATGCAGTGACATCGACCCGAGGAACGCTTCGCAGCTCATTGGAGAGGATCCCGATCAGGCGATCGACATCGCAACCGCTGATAATGTCACCACCGGCCTCGCATTTGTCATGCATACGTCTGACCATCTCGGCACGCAGGATATCCAACTTGCCATGAAGAACCCGACGACGATATGAGATACGCTGTTCCTCGGCACCAAGCTCATCGATGATCATACGCAGCTCTTCGTTGGACTTCTCCTCCAGATTAAGCAGCGCATCATCCGAGATCGAGTCATGTTCGTTCATCTTTTAAAAGACATCCTCTCCTGTAAGCAACCGCCCAAGGGTGATTGTATCTTACTGCACGCGTCAGGGCTGCGGTTCATTCTCCATCAGAATCCCATCAGTCGCCGAGATCAGTCGCCGAGCCTGCCGTGTCCGCCGAGCAACGCTGGCCAACCGCTTTGACCTCTTCGAGCAACGACCGCTCGAGCTCAGACTCTGCCGCACTGACCACGCCTGGGACCAGCCCGATGCCGAGCACCTCGCCAAAAGATGCGGCCACCGGCCCCACCAATGAGTCCGGGTCAGGCCTTTGTCCGGTCGCCGAGTGGATGGTAGCGGTCCTCTCGGCGAAAAGGGCGGCCTGCTCGCGACTCATACCAAAGAGCCTTGCCTCCTGGTCCACGCTGCGCGTTATCGTGAACGAGCCATGCTGAAGCACCGTCTGTCCGTGCCACACTTGCGCGGAACCGGCAAGCTTCATCGCATCAAGCGAGAGATCCGCTCGGGATGCGGCAAGATAACACGCCGCGGACGGCGCGTGCACCCGATCATGCGCGGTAAGGCTAGCAGCCACCCCGATACGGCGGTACGCCTCGGCAAGCGCGGCGCACAGGTGCCGATAAGACGCGGCGACACCGCGGGGGATGCCGTCTGCCGTCCGCGCAATAACCGCGTATGTCAGCTCGTCATCGTGAAGCACCGCCCGACCGCCGGTGAACCGGCGTACGACATCGATGCCGAGCTGCCTTGCTGCGCTTGCGTCGATATCGGTGTCGGGTTGGAACCGGCCAAGGGTCAGTGTTGGCCGGTCCCATTGGTACAGCCGCAGTGTCGGCGGCGAGCCGCCGTCCTCGACTGCAAGCTGGATTGCCCGGTCTCGGGCCATGTTCTGGGCACCGTCTACCCTACCGTCAACAAGCAGCCTCCACGCCCTGGTGTCCTTCGCATCTATCGCTCCTGTCACTGGGCAGACCTCTGTCACTGGGTCGGAGACCACCTCAAATGCGGGTCACGGGCTGCACGGACCTCGTCGAGGCGCCTCACGGGGGTCGTATGGGGTGCCGAGCGCACAATGTCGGGATCCCTGACGGCCTCATCGGCGATAGCACGCATCGCCTCCACAAACCCGTCGAGGGTGCTCACGGACTCCGTCTCTGTAGGCTCTATCATTATCGCCTCATCGACTATAGACGGGAAGTAGACGGTCGGCGAATGAAAGCCGTAGTCAAGAAGCCGCTTTGCGATATCGAGCGTCCGGACACCCTCGGCTTTAAATCTGGTGCCAGAAAGCACGAACTCGTGCATACAGGTGCGGTCGTACGGCAGGTCAAAGACCTCTTTTAGCTGCTCCTTCAGATAATTTGCCGAGAGGACCGCCTGCTCCGAGACCTCCTCAAGGCCCTCGGCCCCAAGCGCCTTTATGTAGGCATACGCTTTCACCAAGACACCGAAGTTGCCAAAAAAGCTGCGGACCCGCCCGACCGAGGTACCCAGCTGCAAAGTCGAGAACTCCCCGTCGGCGACACGCACGGGCAACGGGCTCGGCAGATAGTGCGCGAGGTCCCCTGACACGCAGACCGGCCCGGCACCCGGGCCTCCCCCGCCATGCGGCGTGGAGAACGTCTTGTGCAAGTTGATGTGCAGCGCGTCGAACCCTTGGTCGCCCGGACGGCTCTTGCCGAGAACAGCGTTCAGGTTGGCGCCGTCGCAGTACGCAAACGCCCCGACCGCATGCACCGCCTCGGTGATCTCTTGGATCTGCGGGTCAAAAAGACCAAGGGTATTCGGGTTCGTGAGCATGAACGCGGCGACATCGGTATCAAGCACGGCTTTTAGCGCATCAAGGTCGACAAGCCCCTGGTCGTTGCTGGGAACAGTCACCACGTCCCAGCCGCCCATAGCGACCGTGGCCGGGTTTGTCCCGTGCGCGGTATCAGGGAGGATCACCTTTTTGCGCGGATCGCCTGCCGCCTCATGCGCTGCTCGAAAACACATCAGGGCCGTCAGCTCCCCGTGGGCACCGGCGGCCGGCTGGAGCGTGACCCCGGGAAGACCGGAGATCTCCGCAAGCGCCTCTGAAAGCTCGACCATGAGCCGCAGCGCACCCTGGACGGTCTTTTCAGGCTGATAGGGGTGCAGGCCGGAAAACCCCTCAAGGCGGGCAGCATCCTCATTGATGCGGGGGTTGTACTTCATCGTACAGCTGCCGAGGGGGTAAAACCCCGAATCGACACCGAAATTCATCTGCGCCAGATGGCTATAGTGCCGCATGACCTCGACCTCGGTGACATGCGGGAGCACGGGCGGTCCCTCTCGGCGGGACTCGCCGAGCAAAGCGTCCAAATCGATGTCTGGGACATCGATCTCAGGGACGGCCACACACGATGAGCCTGGCGTTCCAAGACCAAAGATGCTCTTCTGGGGGCCGACACTGCAAGGCGGCCTAGGGTGGTTGCTCATCTCGCTACTCACTGCTCCACCGCCTCCGTCGTCTCCGTATCTTCTGTCTGCTCCGCCTTCTCCATCGCCTCTGCTATCTCTATCACCTCGGCAACAAACATATCCATCTCTTCTTTCGTGCGTTTCTCTGTGACCGCAAACAGCATGAGTTCGGGCCCCTGCCATTGCTCGATGACGACACCGGCAAGGATGCCTTTGTCGAGCAGGCGGCTGTGCAGCTCCTCGGCATCTCCGTCGTAGGCAAGCGCAAACTCATAGCCAAACGCATCATCAAAGGGAGCGGAGAACCTCTTGGTCCCGATAAGCCGCGAGCGAAGGTAGTGCGCCTTGGCGATGCATGCGCGGGCGATGCCCGTAAGCCCGGCGCTGCCGACCGCAGACAGGTACGCCCCCGCTGCAAGCGCGTTTAACGCATGATTGCTGCATATGTTGCTCGTTGCCCGTTCACGACGGATATGCTGCTCCCTCGTTGACAGGGTCAGCGTATAGGCGGTTTTCCCCTCGGCATCCACCGTTTTACCGACAAGGCGACCGGGAAGCTGCCTCAGATGCTTCTCGCGACAGGCGAAAAAGCCGAGCCCTGGGCCACCAAAGCTCATAGGGTTGCCGAGCGGCTGCCCCTCCCCGACCACTATGTCGGCACCGGCATCACCTGGTGTCTTGGTTACCGATAACAGGATGGGGTTGGATGCGCAGACCAGCATGGCCCCCACCCCATGGGCGGCCTTGCCTAAAGCGCAGACATCCTCGAAGACCCCGAAGAAGTTGGGGTCGGCAACGAGCAGGGCGGCTACACCCGCGTCCAGCTGCTCCCGAACCTGATCGACATCCAGCTTTCCGCCTTCGGCACCCACTACATCCATTGAGAACAGCCCGCTTCTCGAATAGGTGTAAAGGACTTCCGCCCACTCCGGATGCACGGAGCCGGCAACGACGATCCGGCTTCTTTTGGTGCACCGACAGGCCATCAGTGCAGCCTCGACAAAGGCGGTCGCCCCGTCATACATTGATGCGTTGGCAACCTCCATACCGGTAAGCTCACAGATCATGGACTGGAATTCCCATATGGCCTGAAGCGTCCCCTGCGATGCCTCTGATTGATAGGGGGTGTATGCGGTGAAGAACTCAGGCTTTCTGAGTATGTGATCAACCACGCTCGGAATATAGTGGTCATACACACCGGCTCCGGCAAAGTTCATGAACCCAGTAGCAGGCTTGTTTGCCTCGGCAAGCTCTCTCAAACTGCGTGCAAGATCGATCTCGCTCATGCCCTTTTCGAGATCGAGTGGCCGTTTGAGGCGCACCGCAGAGGGGATGTCTTGGAACAGCTGCTCTATGGACTTGGCACCCACAGCCCGAAGCATAGCCTCGCGCTGTTCGCCTGATACGGGGACATAACGCATGATCTACCCCTCTGTTACGAAGGCGTCGTATTCCTCGGCGGTCAAAAGATCATCGTACCCGGATGCGTCGGCGATCTTCACTTTGACCATCCAGCCAGCACCATGAGGGTCGGAGTTGACGGTCTCTGGGCTGTCATCAAGCGCACCGTTCACCTCGACCACCTCGCCGGTGACAGGGGAGATCAACTCGGAGACAGACTTCACCGACTCTATCTCGCCAAAGGTATCACCGTTGGCAAGCGAGGCACCAAC
>WRDS01000068.1 GCA_009779675.1 Coriobacteriia bacterium | reverse complement strand
TCAGATCCAAAGGGGTCAGGAAACCGCCGGCAGGGAAACGACGTTACAGGCAGTTATGTCGTATGTTGGGATTCAATTAATGGGATATCAATCTGCAATGCGAGTTTTCATTTCGGCAGCAGTTCTTATAACACTAACCATTATCATGCGATCCAGAACTACTCTGGGCTGCTGGTCTGTTCTGCGGGCAATAACGGTGTGGACATGTTGTATCACCCCAACCCATATCCCGCCTCTTACGAGTTACCGAATAAGGTTACCGTTGCAAACACTGACAACAGCGATAACCTTTATAGCACTTCAAATTACAGTACAACAAAGGTTCATATTGCCGCACCTGGGACAAGCATATTGTCGCTGTCGCATAATCCCGGTACCGGCACAGCAAGCATGACAGGTACGTCGATGGCCGCTCCCCATGTCGCAGGCATCGCGGCGATGATGAAGTCGGTCAACCCGAACCTGACAGGCTGCCAGCTAAGGACGATGATCACCCAGAACGGGGATGTGATACCAGGCTTGACCACGAAAGTCCAAGGAGGGCGCAGGCTGAACGCCCTGAAATGCGCGAACGCCGCGCTGCTCTCCCTCGACATGATGTATGTGGGTGGCGACTTTGATGGCGACAACAAGCCCGAGACTGCCGCCTTCATAAAGACCGGCAGCAACTCCACCGCGCTCGTCATGTGGGACCATAACACCGGGTCGCTTAACACGACATCCCCGATAGCGGCATGGCAGAGCAGCACCTTCGACTTCGAGAAGATCAAGGGGAGGGTCGTCACCGGCGACTTCGACGGCGACGGGAAGTGCGACATCGCCGCCTTCTATGACAGCGGCGGCGGCAAGACCACGCTGTTCATTTGGTACGGTGCCATGAAGACGCTCCCAGGCTCGGGGAGACAAGTCCCAGGGGCGGACATGATCCATACCACCGGGAGCTGGACATCTACCTCATTCGACGCGACGAAGATGACCGGGAAGGTCGTCGCCGGGAACTTCGACGGAGCTAAGAACGGCAGCAAGAACACGGACAGGATCGCTGCGTTCTACGATGGCGGCGGCAGCACGACAAAACTGTACCTGTGGACAATAAGCCCGGCAAACAGGACGGCAAGCCTTATCAGCAATGTCAGTAACGGCTCATGGTCATCGAGTACGTTCAGCCCGGCAAGCATAACCGGGAAGGTGACGGCTGGCGACTTCGACGGTGACGGCAGGAGCAACATCGCCGCGTTCTACGACTACGGCGGGTCGACCACCGGCCTTTTCATCTGGAACATTAGCACGTCCATGGTGCCCGCCTTGGCCAACGGTGCCTACGGCGGCTCATGGATGTCGACCTCGTACACTGCGGGCAACATAAACAACAGGGTGACTGCCGGGGACTATGACGGGGACGGCAGGTGCAACATAAGCGCGCTTTATACATATGGCGGGTCGACCACCAAGCTGTTCGTCTGGAACATCAGCTCGTCTATGGTGGTCGCCACAGCCAACAGCCAGGGATCATGGAGTCCGAGTTCGTTCGTCGCAGGTTTCGTGGACAACAAGATAGCGTCTGTCGACTACAGCCAAGATGGCAAATGTGACATTAGGTGGATCTATGTGCCTTCGAGCGGCTATAGTGGGCGTCTTGTCGAACACCAGCGGCTCACATCGACAAGCACGTTCTCGAGCATAAGCTTTGCGTGGTACAACAATTAGATTGTTATGGCTCGGGCACTCAAGGTCTGGGCGATATGCCACCTTGGGTGCTCAGGATCACAGGGAGCTTCGTGAGCTAAGCGCTGTGTCTTCGCAGAAGTTTTAACAGTCGTTTTACATCGACTACCATTCATGTTTAGTGGACTCAGCTAGCCAGGGAGTACTCCGAAGCTATAAAACCGCAGGTGGATGTCCATTTTTGATGGATCTCGGGTGTAATGGGTGCAAGAAAACAAGAGTTTCCAACCAAGACCCTTGTACCTGGGAGCCGGCGGTAAGAGGCATCCATGTACCGGAGGCGCACACCCAACTCGATCAAAGACTTTGCATTCCCTACGGCAGTCCAAAAGAGGGATCAGTGGATATTACGAGCTGCGAGGTGTTCATCGGTATTGATGTAGAAAATCGATGAACTATGTGGTGGCGCTTGGAAAATACTGCAACGGAAAGGTAATCTTGTGCGAGGCAGCGCAAAATGAAGTGAAAGGCGGAAAGAGGAGCAAAGATGAGCGACTCACAAAGCAACGTGCGTGGGGCGGTGGAGGCCCTCCTGTTCGTGAGCGATGAATCGGTCTCTGCTGCCCGGCTCTCACGGGTGCTTGATGCGTCCCCGGGTGAGATCGAGACGGTGCTTGTCGAGCTTGCCGAGGATTACCGCACTGCCGAGCGGGGCTTCCAGCTTCGTGAGGTATCAGGCGGCTGGAGGCTTTACACCCACCCTGCACACCATGATGTGATCGAGCGGTATGTGCTCTCGTGGGACACGCGGAAGCTCTCCCAGGCGGCGCTCGAGGCATTGGCGGTCGTCGCCTACCATCAGCCGGTCACCCGCGCCGGAGTCAATGCCGTGCGGGGGGTCAACTCCGAGGGGGTCATTGCCTCGCTTGTTGAAAAAGGGCTGGTGCGCGAGAGCGGACGGGACAAGAAACAGGGGAACGCCGCGCTTTTCGAGACGACCCGGGTGTTTTTGGAGAGGTTCGGCCTGAAAAGCCTCAAAGACCTGCCTCCGCTTGAGGAGTTCGTCCCCGATGCAGAGACCAAGCAGGCCATACGGGAGCGTCTGTCGTCCGGGGGCAGCCAGGCCAGGTTTCGGCGCGGGGCGGAGGCCGAGGATGCCGATGCCGACGATGCCGGCATTGATAACGTTGCTGTCGGT
The DNA here is from genome assembly GCA_009779675.1 of Coriobacteriia bacterium. Taxonomy (GTDB): domain Bacteria; phylum Actinomycetota; class Coriobacteriia; order Anaerosomatales; family PHET01; genus WRDS01. Next base: position 7,920 of record WRDS01000068.1, on the reverse strand, counting down.
GCCGATGCTGACGACGATGGTGATGTCGGGCTTGAGCTGATCGACTAGCATGACGCCCGAGCCAACCGAGCCAGTTGAGCACGCAGAGCCAGCCGGATCAGTCAGGCTGATCGGGGCGACCGAGCCTCAAGAGCCCGAACGCACTTACACCGTGCGTCTTCAAAAGTACCTCGCACGTGCCGGTGCGGCATCGCGCAGGGGGAGCGAGGGGCTTATCTCGGCAGGTCGGGTCTCTGTGAACGGGGTGGCTGTCACCGAGCTTGGCTCAAAAGTCGTTCCTGGCGTGGATCGGGTGACCCTTGACGGGCACGAGGTCTTGTCAGGCGCGGAGTGCACCTACCTTGCCCTCAACAAGCCCGCGGGTGTTGTCACGACCATGAGCGACCCGCAAAAGCGTCCGACGGTGGCCTCTTTGGTTCCCACAAAGACCCATCCTGGCATCTTTCCTGTGGGCAGGCTTGATGCCGACACGACCGGGCTTCTGCTGTTCACGACGGATGGCGAGCTTGCGCATCGGGTGCTGCACCCTCGCTGGAAGGTCGCTAAAACCTACCTGACATGGGTCGATGGCGTGCTGAGCGCCTCGGAGATCGAGCAGCTTCGCCGTGGGGTCGGGCTTGACGACGGAATGACCGCGCCTGCCGAGGTCACCGAAGAGGAGTGGGGTGAGGGTACCACCCGTGTCCGCATCGTCATCACCGAGGGCAGGAAGCGGCAGGTGCGTCGGATGTTCTCGGCGGTAGGGCACCCGGTGCTCAGGCTCGAGCGCATAAGCTTCGGCCCGGTTAAGCTGGGGGGGCTTGGATGTGGTGAGTGGCGCAGCCTCACGGCAAGCGAGATCCGGTCGCTGCAGTCGCTTGTCGGCCTTGGGGAGGCGTGAGATGGCGTTACTGGTGCTCACTGGTGGCGCGAGAAGCGGCAAATCGCTTGTCGCCGAGCAACTCGCGCTTGAGCGCTCAGGGATCTCGGGCGGCCAGGTGATCGTCGCGGTATTCGGGCGCGCAAGCGACCCTGAGATGGCCGCTCGGATCGCCCGTCATCAGGCCGCCCGCCCACCGTCGTTTGAGACGCGGGAGGTCTTGCGCACCGCAGACTGGCCTGACCAGGTCGCGGATGATGCGCTGCTGCTCGTTGACTGTCTGGGGACGCTCATCGGTCGCATCATCGAAGAGGAGTGGGAGCGCGCGGTTGGCGCAGACCCGGCGGAGGTGGGCTCGCTCGGCGCAAGCGTGGCCAGCGCAAGCCCGACGGATGCGGCTGCCTTCCCTGAGGCCATGCCGCCTGAGCTTGCCGAGAAGGTGTCTAGAGCGGCGGGCTTGCAGGTCGATGCCCTCGGCAAGAGAAAAGGGGACACGATCGTCGTCACTAACGAGGTCGGCTCTGGCGTGGTTCCCCACACGGCATCGGGGCGGCTCTTCCGAGATGTGCTCGGCATATCCAACCGCAGGCTTGTCGCGTACGCGGATGCCGCGTATCTCTGCGTTTGCGGACAGTTTGTGAATCTGCGCGCATGCTCGGCCCATATCACGTGGCCAGAGGTATGATGGCAAGGCACTGCGGGCGTGCAGGCAGGATGCGGCGGCTTGCTGGCGGCGGGCGATAACATAGAGCGCATCGGCAGACCATCAAACTGTGAACGCAAGGCATGAAGGGGCATTACCGTGAAAGAGGAGACCTCGGGCTACGAAGCGCGGCTTCGTAGGATCATCGCATCTGTCGAACCGGTAGACACCTCGTTCGAGCCGGTCGCGTATGCGCGTCTAGACCAGCTGACGAAGCCGGTCGGCTCTCTCGGCAGGCTTGAGGAGATCGCCTGTCGGGTCGCAACGATCCAGCGCACCGACCACCCCGCAATCGATCGGAAGGTCGTGCTCGTCATGTGTGCCGATCATGGGGTGACCGCCGAGGATGTCTCGCTCTTCCCCGCAGAGGTCACCGCGCAGATGGTCGTCAACGTCTGTGCGGGCGGGGCGGCGATCAACCAGATTGCGGACTCGGTGGGCGCAGAGGTGCGCGTCTATGACATCGGGGTCGCAGGGGACCTGGCCCCGCACCCGCGGCTTTGCGACTGCAAGGTCGCAGCGGGCACGGCCAATATGGCCGTAGGCCCGGCAATGAGCCGCGAGGAATGCGCGCAGGCCGTCCTTTGCGGCATAGATGCCTCGCGCAAGGCGGCACAGGAGGGGTTCTCGCTCATCGCAACCGGCGAGCTGGGAATCGGCAACACGACTGCGGCGGCCGCGCTTACGGCCGCGCTCACGCGGGTGGCGGTGTCAGCCGTGGTCGGTCGTGGCACCGGTCTTAACGCCGAGAAGGTCGCGCACAAGGCCGAGGTCGTTAGAAGGGCCCTTGAGGTGAACGGTGCCACCGGATCCGGTGCCGTCGGGCTCGGGCCCGACCCGTTCGGGACGCTTTCCGCCCTCGGCGGGCTTGAGCTTGCCGCGCTCGCCGGCGTGGTCATCGGCGCAGCGGCAACGCAGACGACGGTAGTGGTCGACGGGTTCATCTCCGGAGCTGCCGCGCTTGCGGCGACGATGCTTTGTCCCGCGGCGCGTGGCTACATCATACCAAGCCACCTTTCTGCCGAGCCAGGCCACCGTGTGGTATGCACAGCGCTCAAGCTTGAGCCGATCATCGAGTTCGAGATGCGGCTCGGGGAGGGCACCGGTGCGGCCCTAGCGATGGGGATCGTCGATGCTGCGTGCCGTATGCTTTCGGGGATGGCGACCCTCGCCGAGGCCGGCGTGAGCCAGGCCAAGGAGTAGCGGTGGCGTTCGCCCGCGACATGGCGCTTGCCGTCACGCTGCTCACCGCAGCCCCCGTTCCCTGCGAGGTGCCGGAGCCTGGTGCGCGTACGGGGGCGGCAGCGCACTTCCCGGCGGTCGGGCTCGTGATAGGTCTTCTGGGGTTCGCTTTCTGCGCCCTTTCTGTCTCACTTTTTGGCGGGGTGTCTGATGCGTGCGCCGCAATCGTGCTCGTTGGCGCTGCGGTCCTTACGCGTGCGATGCACTGGGACGCGCTCGCCGACTGTGCAGATGCCTGGTTCGCCCAGCCTGCCCGTCGCCGAGAGGTCATGAAGGATCCGCGGATCGGCGCTTTCGGGGCGGTCGCGATCGTGTTTGTCGCCCTTACGCAGTGGGGCGCGCTCAAAGGGCTTGGGACAAGCATGCCCACGCTTGCCTGCGTGGTGCTTGCCGCGGTCTGCGGTCGGCTTGCGGCGACCTTCTCGGCGTGGTTTGGGAAGGCTGCGCGCCCAGATGGGCTCGGAGCCTCGGTGATGGGCCCTCCGAGGATAGGGGGCATCATTTTCGCGGCGCTGCCTGTCCTTGCTGCGTCTGCTCTGGCCATTGTTTGCGGCATGCGCCCTTTGAGTGTCCTCGCGCTTACGGGTTTGGGCCTGGTGCTTGCATTCGGGGTTCAGCGGGTGATCGCACTGCGTTTTGGCGGCGTGAGCGGAGACACGATGGGCGCAAGCGTGCTTATTGTGGAGACCTCGGTTATGCTTGCCGTCCAGTTGGTTGCAGCGCTTTTTAGAATTGAGGGGTTCACGCTATGAGCAGCAGCGAGGGAGAGGCGCACGTCGAGACGCGCACGGGCGCGCACACGGAAACGCATTCCGGGACGCACATCCTGCTTGTCCGGCACCCCGAGACCGAGGCCAACGTCTCCGGGCGGTTTGTCGGGCGCGGGTCATCGCCCTATACCGCCAAAGGGCTTCAGCAGCTTGGCCAGACGGCAGCAAGCATCGCTGCTTTCGCGCCGGATGCCATCTGGACGAGCCCGCTTGACCGGACGGTCGAGCTTGCCGAGAAGGCGGCGGGGATGCTCGGCCTTACGGCGCACGCCGATGAGCGGCTTGCCGAGATCGATTTCGGGAAGGCCGAGGGCATGACCCTCGGCGAGGCAGCAAGCGCTGGGTTCCTGCTGAACTACTGGGATATCGTGGAGCCAGTGGCTCCAGGGGGCGAGTCGCGCCTACAGCTTGGGCGAAGGGTTGCCGAGTGCGTCGACAGACTGATCGAGCAATCGCCGTGTGAGCGGATTGCGATCGTCACCCACGGCGGGGTGCTCCGCTTTGCGCTTGCGCATCTGCTGGGGTTGCGTTCGGATGACATCTGGGCCTTTCATGTGAAGAACGCCCAACTGGCACATGTCCAGGTGCGGGACGGGTCTGGGATGCTTGAGCGGTACTGGACGGAGTAGGCAGCAAGCTGCGGTGAAGGCGGTTGCAGACGGCGGCAGGGTGGCAGCAGCAGGCGGCGGGTGCGGCACGCCGCGGCAAAAGCCTCAGGGTGAAGTGGAGGAAGACACATGGACTGGAGCACCCTCATCCGTGACGAGGTGAAGCCCCTTGTGGCGTACGCGCCTGGGCTTCGTGGAAGCGATGTGCGGGAGCGCAGCGGTGTCGATGAGATCGCCAAGCTCTCCAGCAACGAGAACCCGTACGGGCCCTTTCCTGCTGCGGCGACGGCCATGTGGGCGGTCCTCGGCCATCTGAACCGCTACCCGGATGGCTCGTCGCGGGCGCTTCTCGGCAAGCTTGGTGGGCACCTGGACGTGCCCGAAGAGCGGCTGGTCCTGGCCAACGGCAGCAACGAGCTTTTGCGCATACTTGCCGAGGCGGTGCTCGCGCCCGGGGACGAGGCCGTGTTTGCCGCTCCGAGCTTTGTCGTCTACCCGATGGTCACGCAGCTCGTCGGGGCGACCAAGGTCGCTGTCCCGCTGGATGCGGATGCGGCGCACGACCTCGACGCGCTGGCCCGTGCGGTCACGGCGCGCACCAAGGTTGTCTTCTTGTGCAACCCGAACAATCCCACCGGGACCATTTTTGCCCGCGAGGCATTCGAGCGGTTCCTGGAAAGGACCCCCGAGTCCGTGCTCATCGTGCTTGACGAGGCGTACTTCGAGTATGTGACCGATCCTGAGCACGTCAACGGGCTTGATTATCTTGACGACGAGCGCGTCGTCGTGCTTAGGACCTTTAGCAAGATGTACTCGCTTGCGGGTGCCAGGTGTGGCTATGGTGTGATGGCGGCTCCGCTTGTGGAGGCGGTCAACAAGGTCCGGGACCCTTTCAACGTGAACATGGTGGCGCAGGCCGGGGCGTACTACTCGCTTGACGACCCGGACGAGGTCGTACGGCGTCGAGCGGAGAACGCCGCCGAGCGCGAGCGCCTGTATGCGGCGCTCGACAGCCTTGCCGACGGCAGCGTTGGACGCGCTGGCAGCGGCGTTGCTTCTGGCGACGACAGCAGCGGTAGTGGTGCTGCTGCCGACGGCAGCGCTGGCCGCATCTCATACGTGCCCTCCCAGACCAACTTCGTGTGGGTGCGCGTGCCCGATGCCCAAAACGTCTACGAGGAGCTCATCTCTCGGGGGGTGATCGTGCGCTCGTTCGGCGGGGAGGCGCTGCGCATCGGCATCGGCCTGCCCGCCGAGAACGACCGTCTGATCGCCGCATTGCGCGCCGTCGTCTCTGGCGACTGAGCCGTAAACCTGTGGATCGCACGTTCACACGTGCCGAGCGTGCGCTTACGGGGACCCTTCGGGTGCCTGGTGACAAATCCATCTCGCATCGTGCGGTGCTGTTCGCGGCGATGGCCGAGGGCACGTCGCGCCTTTCTGGCGTGCTCGACTCGGCGGACGTGCGTGCGACGATCACAGCGGTCAGCGCGCTTGGTGCCTCAGTCAAGCTGGTGCCCGATGGCCGAGGGGCGCTCGCCGGGACCATCACCGGCTGGGGGGCATCCGGCCCACAAGCCCCCATCGGCGACGACGGCCTGATCGACTGTGGCAACTCGGGGACGACCGCCCGCTTGCTTATGGGTGCGCTTGCGGGGTGGCCGGTGAGGGTCACGCTGACCGGGGACGCATCGCTTACCCGCCGTCCCATGCGTCGCGTCACAGAACCGCTTTCCCAGGTCGGTGCGCAGTTTGTTGCGTCGGAGTCCGGTACGCTGCCGGTCACCGTTGTCGGCACCGAGAGGCTCAAAGTGACCGAGAACGTGCTCCCCGTCGCCTCCGCGCAGGTCAAAAGCGCGCTCATCCTAGCAGGGCTGCGCGCTCACGGGCGCACGCGGGTGACAGAGCCTGCGGCCTCACGCAACCACACCGAGCTGATGCTGCCAGCCTTCGGGGTGCCGGTGGGGACCGATGAGGCACGCCATGACGCTTGGGTCGACGGCCCAACGAGTCTGCAGGCGATCGACATCGACATCCCAGGCGACCCCTCCTCGGCAGCCTTCATGGCCGCTGCCGCGCTTCTCGTGCCATCAAGCGAGATAAGGCTTGCCGGCATCTCGCTCAATCCCACCCGCATGGGCTTTTTCCGAGCGGTCAGGCGCATGGGTGCGCACGTCGTTGCCGCTGGCCGCGGTGCCGCTGGCGATGGTACCGCTGGCCAGGGCGCGACGGGCTGTGGTGCTGTTGGGCATGGCGCTGCTGGCCAGGGCATACCCGATGGCCACTCCACATCTGGCCCCACGGCTGCCGCTGAGCCAGTGGGCGACGTGCATGTGACCTGGTCGCTTGGGCTTCACGCCACCGAGATAACGCCTGCCGAGGTACCCTCGCTCGTAGATGAGATCCCCGCACTGGCGCTTCTCGCCACGCAGGCTGTCGGTACAACGAGGTTTACGGGGATCGGTGAGCTTCGGGTCAAGGAGTCGGATCGGCTTACGGCAATTGCCGAGGCGCTCACAGTACTCGGTGCACAGGTCAAGGTGGGGGAGGACTGGCTGGAGGTCACTGGCCCATGTGCGCCTCGTGCGTGTCGGCTGGATGCGCTCGGCGATCATCGGCTGGCCATGTGCTGGGCGCTTGCGGGGCTCATTGCGGACGGATCGGTGACGGTGGCAGGTTACGAGGCGGTTGAGACAAGCTATCCCACGTTTGCGGATGACTTGGGCGCATTGGGGTATTGCGGCTCACAAGCCGGTTGATTGCGCGTAACCCGTCCTCGGCTCCACAAGCTTTTTCTGTGATCTACGTCACAAAGGTTGACGTAGGGATACTTTCTACTAAAATTTTTTTCACTGTGCGATAAGATTTTTTTTATTGCACTATATCTGGAAGGCGGAAGCCATGTTCAGAAAAACAGGGATCGCAGCTGCTGTGCATGATGGCATCACAGCTTGTCGCAACGATGACACTTCATGGTTGACCACATTTGCAGGACAGGCCGCTGGAAGGGGGTGCTCTCTTTTGCGGTGAATGGAAGCAGCAGCGGTGCTATCAGCGCCTTCGTCGCTGTGTGCATCCTACGCACCACTTACGGGTTGCATGACAACCCGAGGAACGTGACCAGATCAAATAAGATCAAATAAGACCCTGAAAGGAGACCAAAACGTGAGATCAAGAAGCAAGCGGGTGTTGCGCTTCACCCTTGCGGTCCTGATGGCGTTTTCTATGGTGCTGTCGGCTCCGTGGTCGGCCCTTGCGGCCGAGACGGACGGGTCGACGGTCGACGTCTCATGGTACGATGCGAGTCTCAGCACCTTCGAGATCAGCACGGCGGCTCAGTTAAGAGGGCTTGCGGCCATCGTCAACAACAAGCCCGCAGGCTCCGTGGCAGGCGTGGCCGCAGGGCTCGACTCAGGCCTGCCTGCAGACGACTTCTTAGGCAAGACGGTCCGCCTTACAGCGGACATAGACCTCGGCGGCGTCGAGGTGAGCGCGGGCTCGCTCAGCGGCACAGGCTACACCCTGCCTGTCTGGGAGGGCGACGGGTTCACGCCCATCGCGAACGGCACATCGTCGACGGACTCGGCAAACGGAGAGAGGGGACGCCCCTTCAAGGGCACCTTCGACGGAGGGTTCTATGCGATAAGCAACCTCTATGTGCCGTACGGCCCCGGCGGCCTTGAGCCTCCGGCATCCGCCGACAGCGACGTGACCAACAGCCACGCGCTCTTCGGCGAC
>WRDS01000067.1 GCA_009779675.1 Coriobacteriia bacterium | reverse complement strand
TGCACGCCCACGAACCCGCCGAGCCAAACCTGTTGCTTGTCACAGCCGCGATCACCGTCGCGCTCTTGGGCATCGGAATCGCCTACGCAAGCTACATACGTCGGCTGATCGAGCCGGACGGCTATTTGCGCAATGCGCTTGTCAAAAATGTGTTCGCAAAGAAGTTCTTCGTCGATGAGGCATACAACATGGTCGTGATAAGCCCCATTATGAGGATCGCAGAGCTGCTAGGGCAGGCTGACGGGGCCTTAGTCGACGGTGCTGTCCGAGGCTTCGGCTGGCTCGGGCTTAAAATATCAGCCCTGCTTGCCGTCTTTGACCGAGAAGGGGTCGATGCCGGTGCGGTTGACGGCCTCGGCAATAGGATCGTGGATGCGGGGGAGGTCCGACGCGTGCACACGGGCAACGTCCAGACCTACCTCTTGCTTTTCTCGGCTGCGGTAGTGGTGATCGTATTGGTGGTGGTGTTGCTTTGATGAATGCTGCTGCTCCCTTGATGGGTCTGCCGCTGCTCTCGATCATCGCCCTCGCGCCACTTGTCGGTGCCTTGGCTATCGCGCTCTTTGGCGGCAACCCACGCGCCCCACGGGTGATCGCCTTTGTGTCGGCCACCGTATGCCTTGTATCAACCGTCGTGGTCTGGACAGGTTATGACCGTGCGATCGGCGGGCTGCAGTTCATCGAGAGCGTTCCTTGGATAGAGTCGCTGGGCATCTCGTATACGCTTGGTGTGGACGGCATCTCGATCCCGATGCTTGCGCTGATGTCGATCGTTCTTTTTACCGGCGTGCTGGTCTCCTGGGACATCGATAACCGCCCACGCGAGTTCTTCGTGCTACTGTTGCTGCTTGTGACAGGCGTGTTCGGCGTGTTCGTTGCCGTCGACGCGTTCCTTTTGTTCTTCTTCTATGAGATGGCCGTCCTCCCGATGTACCTGCTCATTGCAGTATGGGGATCCACACGCAAGGATTACTCGGCGATGAAGCTCACCCTCTTCCTTTTCGCAGGAAGCGCGCTTTTGATCGTGCTGCTCGCGTTGGTGTACTGGCAGGTGGGTTTGGGTACGTTTGATATGCGGGTCTGGGCAGCACACGGCTTCTCATCCGGCTTCCAACACTGGGCGTTCTTGCTTGCCCTGGTGGGCTTTGGGACCCTTATCCCGATATGGCCCCTTCACACATGGTCACCCGATGGGCACGTCGCCGCGCCTACAGCCGTCTCGATGATGCATGCCGGCGTGTTGCTCAAGATCGGGGCGTACGGTGTCATCCGCCTTGGAATCGCACTCTTCCCCGAAGGCGTGTCTTACTGGTGGATGCTTGTGGCGGTGATCGGCGCGATAAACGTCGTGTACGGGGCGTTCTGCGCAATGAGCCAGACCGACCTCAAATACGTGATCGGCTACTCAAGTGTGAGCCACATGGGCTATGTGCTCCTCGGCTTCTCGATGGCCAGTGGCGCAGGTGCTCAATGGGGGCTTGAGGGCGCGGTCTTCCAGATGTTCGCGCACGGTATGATGACCGCACTGTTCTTCGCGCTCATCGGCTACGTCTACGAGAAGACGCACACGCGGAAGATCGCCGAGATAAGCGGCCTCATGGAACGCACACCGCTCGTTGCCGCCGGTTTTGTGGTTGCCTCGGCTGCCTCGATGGGCATCCCGTCAACGAGCGGGTTCGTCGCCGAGCTGCTCGTCTACATCGGGCTCATCCGCACGAGACCCGTTTTTGCGGCTATCGCATTCGTCGGGGTCGTGATAACCGCGGGCTACCTGATACGCATGCTCACGAGCATCCTTCTTGGCGAGCCCTCTATCGCTGTCAAGCCGCTTACCGATCCTAGGCCGCTGCGAGCCTTGCCGATAGTGATGCTCGCTCTCACGATCATGGCCGCTGGCATTTTCGCCTCACCTGTGTATGACACGATCGCAAGCGGTGTGCTGCCGCTCGTCGAGAGACTGACGGGAGGCTGATGACTGTGACTGGGCTCTATTTAAAGATACTTTCGCCGGAGATCATCGTCGCGCTCACCGGCGCGCTGATCCTTATCGCCGACCTCTTCGACCCCGCTGCGAGCGGACGCAAGACCGCAGCAGGATCGACTGCGGGCGAAGCAGACGGCGCAGCTGGCAGGACTGACGGTAGCGCCGACGGCAACGCAAGGCCCGCTCCCCGCTCGGCACTTGCGTGGCTCGGGGTAGCAGGCCTTGCGGTCGCGGCAGTGGCAGTCGCGCTTTTGCACAAATACGCAGACTCTTACAGCAGCGTGCGGATCTGCTTCGGCTCGCGCCTCGGCCCGTGCCCCCTCAATGCAACCTTTCTTGATGGCGCGCTCGTTCTCGATGAGTTCGCCGTCTACCTGAAGTACGTGTTCCTCGCAGTCGGTGCCCTCGCGCTCCTGCTCTCCGTGAACGCGCTTCCCCGGTTCACCCGCCATACCGCCGAATATTACGCGCTCGTCATCTGGTGCACCGCCGGAAACATGCTGCTTGCCTCGGCAGGCGAGCTCTTCACCGCGTTCCTTGCGCTCCAGCTCTCAAGCCTCCCGCTGATCGTGCTCATCGCGTTTGCCAAGCGCGACCCACGCTCCACCGAGGCGGCGATGAAGTATCTTTTGCTCGTGCTCGTCGCAACAGCCGTCATGCTCTACGGCATCACGCTCATATACGGCAGCCTCGGCACGTCTACGATCGCCGAGATCGGGAACATGCTTGCCGAGAAAGCAGCTTCGCACGAGCCCCTCAGCGCCGCCCTCACGATCGGCTTCCTGATGTTTTTGGCCGGGTTCGCTTTCAAGGCCACGGCATTCCCCTTCCACTGGTGGGCCCCTGACGTATACAGCGGCGCGCCCTCACCGGTGACCGCGTTCTTGTCTGTGGGATCGAAGTTCGCGGGGTTTGCGCTCGTCATGCGGATAGCCGCTGCGGCCTTCTTTGCCTCACATGCTTCTGCGGACTGGAGCCTCATCTTCGGCATCCTGGCAGCCGCCTCGATGATCTTCGGGAACCTCGGTGCCATCAAGCAGACCAACATCAAGCGCATGCTGGCCTATTCGGGGATCGCCCAGGCTGGATACCTGCTTGTAGGCATTGCAGCCGCGTCAACAGGCGGCACCTCGGCCACGCTTTTCTATATTGTTGCATACGGGCTTGCGAACCTGCTCGCCTTTAGCGTCGTGATCGCGCTCATCAACACTAGGAAAAGCGCCGAGATCAGCGACTACGCCGGGATGTCCCGCCACTCCCCCCTTGCCGCCTTTTGCCTCACGGTTGCACTGCTGTCGTTGGGCGGCCTGCCGATGATGGCGGGGTTCATGGCCAAGTTCTACGTGTTTTTATCGGCAGCCGAGTCAGGGCTTATCTGGCTCGTCGTGATCGGCGTGATAAACAGTGTCATCGCGATCTATTATTACCTGCAAGTCGTATGGCAGATCTATGTTGCCGAGGGCAGCGACTCACAGGTGTGTGTTGGACGCCCCGATGCCGTGGCAATGGCGCTCTGTGCCGTCGGCGTTTTTGCAATCGGCCTGTTCCCGGAACCAGCCCTGCGTGCAGCGGAACGTGCTGCGTTAGCGCTGTTCAGCTGGTGGTGATGTGAGAGTGGAGACGATGGGCTGGGTTCTTGCCTCAACGATTATCATTCCGCTCCTGGGCAGCGCGGTCATCGCGCTCATCCCGGAGGCAGGATCGCGTTTTGCACGCACCCTGGCACTCATATTCAGCGCGCTGACATTCGGGGCCTCAACAGTGCTGTGGGTACAGTTCGGTCGCGGTGTGCCTGGAATGCAGTTCGAGCTGATTGCCGAGTGGGTGCCCGCGCTTGGGACAAGCATCCATCTGGGTGTGGACGGGATATCCATGCCGATGGTGTTCCTCACCGGGCTGCTCTCTCTGCTTGCAGTCATAGCCTCAGGCAGCATAAAACATCGCGTGAAGCGCTACTTCGCACTCTTATTGCTTTTGGAAGCAAGCCTGATGGGCGTTTTCGTCTCGCTCGACCTCATCTTGTTCTACGTGTTCTGGGAGGTCGTGCTTATCCCGATGTTCTTCCTCATCAGCGTATGGGGTGGCCCAAACCGCCAATACGCCTCTGTGAAGTTCTTCGTCTATACGATGGCGGGTTCGCTTGCGATGCTCGGCGGCTTCATCGCCTTGTTCTTGCACTCCGGCACCTTCGATCTTGCAGTGCTTGCTACCATTGCCCCCAGCATAGGCCCGGCTCTGCAGACCGGCATCTTCTTGGCTATCGCCTTCGGGCTGGCGATCAAGGTGCCGATGTTCCCCTTCCACACGTGGCTTCCGGATGCACACGTCGAGGCGCCGACGGCGGTGTCGGTACTGCTTGCCGGCGTGCTGCTTAAGATGGGCTCGTATGGCTTTGTGCGCTTTGGGCCGCAAATGCTCCCTAGCGGTTTCTTGGCTATTGCGCCGGTCATAGCGGTGCTTGCCGTCATCTCGATCATATACGGGGCTGCGGTCGCGCTCAAACAAAGCGACCTGAAAAAGCTTGTCGCCTATTCATCGGTGTCCCACATGGGATATGTCATGTTAGGGATTGCGGCTGGGACCAGCACAGGGCTTACCGGCGCAAACGTGCAGATGTTCTCGCATGGGCTTATCGCCGGCATGGCGTTCTTGCTCGTCGGGTGCTTCTACGAGCGGGCCCACACGCGAGAGATCAGTGCTTTTGGGGGAACCGTCAAGATCGCCCCCGTGCTTTCGGGTGCCCTGGTGCTTATGGCGTTCGCCTCGCTTGGGCTGCCGGGGGGCAGTGGGTTTATCGGCGAGTTCATGATCCTTGTCGGCTCGTTCGAGTCCTTCCCGGTCCCAACGATACTGGCGGCGGCGGCCGTGGCACTCACCGCCGGATACCTGCTCTGGATGCTTCGTCGAGTGGTGTTTGGCCCCCTGAACCCCAAGCGCAAGACGATGCCAGACATGACGCACACTGAGGCCACGAGCATTTTCCCGCTGGCGGCAGCGGTGGTTGTGATCGGCGTGCTTCCCTCGACGCTCGTAGGGGTCATCCAGGCGAGCGCTGTACAGATCGCCGCCCTACTGGGACGCTGAGCCGAGGCGGTCGAGACACCGGACGGGGAGCCCACTAGGGAAGAGCACCTTAAGACACCTTCCGCTACCGCCTCACGCTACCCCAGCCTACCCCAGCTTGCGCTTGAGCACCTCGTTGACCACCGCCGGATTTGCCTGTCCGCGCATCTCCCGCATCACCTGGCCAACAAAAAAGCCGAGCAGGCCGCTCTTCCCGCCCCGATAGTTCTTTACCTCTTCGGGATTACCCTCTAAGACCCACTCGACAACCTGCTCGATCGCCGCCGTGTCCGAGACCTGACGCATCCCCTCGCGCTCGATGATCGCCGCCGGATCCTCGCCAGAGGCTGCCATCGTTGCAAATACCTTTTTGGCCTGCTTTCCGGAGATGCTGCCATCTGTTACCAGCCCGACCAGGTCGGCCAGCGTCCCCGCGCCGATCTTTGACTCGGCAGCGCTGATCCCCTCCGCGTTCAGGTGTGCCGAGAAATCGCCGAGCACCATGTTGCTGATAGCCCTGATGTTGTTGCCTCCGCTGGCTGCGACCGCCGCCTCAAAGTAATCCGCCATCTTGAGGTCGCCCGTCAGGACGCTGGCATCATGCGTCGGCAAGCTGTACTCGCTGACGAACCGCTCCCTTTTGGCATCGGGCAGCTCGGGCAGCCGCTCGCCTATAGAGGCGATATGCTCCTCCGAGAACTCGAACGGGGTCATGTCCGGTTCGGGGAAATAGCGGTAATCGTGCGCCTCCTCCTTGCTCCTGAGTGCGCTGGTGCGCTTCGCCCCGGCATCCCAGTGCCGCGTCTCCTGGGTGACCTTCTCCCCGCTCTCCAGCACTTCGACCTGCCGCACGATCTCGTAGACCAGGCCATCATGAAGCGACTTGAAGGAGTTCATATTCTTGATCTCGGCTTTTACGCCAAGCGCAGTATCCCCACGTTTGCGAACGCTCACGTTCGCGTCAACGCGCATCGAGCCTTCCTCCATGCTGCAATCCGATATGCCGAGCGAAAGCCACAGGAGCCGCAACTTCTGCGCAAAGCGCCTTGCCTCCTCAGGGGTGCGGATATCGGGCTCGGTCACAAGCTCGATAAGCGGCGTGCCGGCTCGGTTGAAATCGACGAAGGAATGTGTAGCCCCTCCGAGCCTCCCCTCCGAGCCGCCCACATGGGTCATCTTTCCCGTGTCCTCTTCCAGGTGGATCCGTGTGATGCCGATGCGGGTGACGTACCCACCTTCACCATCAAGCAGCAGCCCAGATGCCTCTCCTGCATCGACCCGCTCTTTTGCACCGTCCCCCTCCATCGCCACATCAACAGACCCATGCTCGCAAAATGGCCGATCATGCTGAGAGATCTGATAGTTCTTGGGCATGTCCGGATAAAAATACTGCTTGCGATGGAACTGGCTTTCCCGAGCGATCTCACAGTTTGTCGCAAGCCCGCATAGTATGGTCGCCTCAATCGCCTGCCGGTTTGGAACGGGCAGCGAGCCAGGCAAGCCGAGGCACACCGGACAGACCCGCGTATTAGGCTCGCCTCCAAAAGCAACCGGACAACCGCAGAACATCTTGGTGTCCATCGAGGTCAGCTCCGTGTGGACCTCAAGGCCGATAACGGCTTCCCAGTTTTCAAGTGCAGCGAACAGTTGGTCTTTGGACATAGGTGATTCCTTTTGATGATTCCTTCTTCAAAAACGCTTATTGGCAAAAACCGTCGGCCTTCGTCCGGCAACTCTCATGACTTGGCGACTATGATAACCACAGGAAGCCGCAGCCCCCACTGCACATCCGCGCTCGGATACTGCCCTATCACCGTGCCGTTTGGGTTCCGCCTGCTGCCTACCTCCAGGATCACCGGCACGAGGCCTATCCCGCTCACTGCCTTGCTGGCCTCCTCTGATGAGATGCCTTCTAAAGCGGGCATCGGTACCGTAGTCTCAGCACCTTCTGAGACGACGATCCCGACTGTTCCGCCCTTTGCGGCCTGCATGCCGCTCATCGGCATCTGGGAGATGACCGCCCCTTTCCCGACACTCGGATGGCTTGATAGGCGTACGTCGACGGCAAGCCCGAGGTCTTTGATGGCCTTCTCGGCGACCGCACGGTCTTTGCCCACTACATCAACAACGGTAATGGTATCGACCGTGCTTGCCCCCTCTGAGACAAGGTACTGCACGACATGGTCATACGCGATAGACTCGTCTGGGTTAAACGACTGGGCAATCACCGTGCCTGCAGTGGTGCTTGCATCGACCGCACGGTACGGGGCACTGAGCAACCCGCACGCATCAAGCAATTTCGCCGCGTCGACCTCGGCAAGCCCCTTTAGGCCCGGCACCCGTAGCTGCAAGGAAGCCGGGCCCTTGGAGATGACAAGTGCCACAGGGCTGCCCGGATCCAGATCCTCGCCAGCAGCAGGCACTTGGCTTGCAACATTCCCCAAAGGAACCGCAGGGCTAAACACCGAGATCTGAACCGGGTAGAGGCTGACACGCGCCAGTGCGGCAGTGGCCTCCTGTTCCGTCCGCCCGGTCACATCTGGGACTTTTACGTCCTCGGGAGGGGCGGCAACCACGAGCGCGACCCGCTTTCCGGGAGTAAGCTGGGAACCCGCCAAGGGCATCTGCGCGATAACGGTGCCAGGCACCGCAGCCTCAGTGGGCTCCTCGGAGACCTTGCCTACCCGCAGGCCGCCGTCGTTTAAGACCTGCACCGCTTCGACAGGCAGCTTGCCCACGACATCTGGAACGGTGAGCGGGCGCTGCGTCAGGTACCACCACGAAAACCCCGCGGCAGCGCCCACGATGAGGACGCTTATGAGCAGGCCGACCCACACGAAGGCGTTGCTACGGTGCTCAGGGCCCATATCGACTTCCGGGAGCGGTTCTATCTCCTGGACAGGAGGCGTGGCAGCGGGATCGGGCGGGGCTGCTGCCGAGACAGCAGACATCGCAGCTGCGGCATCATCGCTGCCGCCAATCATAGGCACCGCTTCAGCAACGGCGTAGCCACCCGCCGGATCTGCATCCGAATACGCGTACGCGTCGACAGCGGGCATCACGAGCGTCTCATCTGCTGATGGCTCGGCAACGTCCTCGGTGTCGGACACTATCGTTGGCAGCACCGTGGTCTCAAACGCATCTTCGTCGAGATCTGATGTTTCGGGCTCGGGCTCTGGCTCGAGCCCCGATTCGGGCTCAGCTCCCACATCGCCAGCCGCGGCATCTGCGCCTACATCTGCATCTGCACTGCCATCGCCAAGGACAGCGCCGTCACCATCGCCGTCAACGTCGGCAACTTCTTCTTTGGCAGGCACAGGCGAATCGGTCTCCTGCTCATGGATCTCGTCGTCCATCCCCTAAGCCCCCCTCATACACTTGTTACAACATCTGATTCTAGCCCATGCAGCAAGGATACCGCGCTTTGGGCGGCCTAATCCTCAAGTATCCCATATTCTCTTCACCGAATCACAACATGATGACTGCGGACAGCAGCCCCCACATGCCACTGCTTGCAACGAGGCGAAGCTGCTGCCGCTGCTGACGAGATAATGGGACGCTAAGCTAAGGGAATGACCTGGGCCGCCGACGTGTTGCGGTGCCCTCAGACAACCATTCTCAGCTGTTTTGTGAGCCTCTCGTTATGGTACTCGGCATAAAGTCCAAGAGCCCGTTTGACCTGTGACCGCACTGTCGGTGAAAGCTTTTTGAACCTCGTGGACTGCTCCAGCTGAAAGCGATACAAAGCATCGGGGAAACCATCGGCATCGCAGATTGCCAAAGCCCTTTTTAGTCTTGAGACTATGTCTTTCCTGCTCCTTTGCGATAACGGCTGTGTCTGCTCAAGCCAAGCGAAGAAGTCCTGGAAGTCGATGGTCTCGACATGCGCGACGAAGGTGATGTCCTCGGTTTCTGTGATGTTGTCAATAAGTAGATTGGCCACAAGCTCGGCGAGCTTGACCGGCACGGCATTGCCAACCATCTGCTCCATATCGGTTTTCGAGCCGACCCACTTAAAGTCTGGTGGAAACGTTTGGATCAAAGCCCTCTCCAGCGCAGTCAGAGGGCGTGCGCATTGGCTGACACTGCAAGCATCGTTCGGGTGCCCGGGATAACCCTGCGGTATCGGACGGTTGACTCCTCTGATAGTTGGAGCGGGTTCGTCAATGGAAAAAATTGCTCTTCTATTGTAATTCCTTGGATGGCGATAGTAGTGCTCGATATCCAACGCAATGCCAAAATAGTCTCGCAGGGTGGTTTCCTTTGGCGATCTGGCTTGCAGGATCCTCTCGGCCAAAAAGCCGTCTTCTTGCTTAAGCGAGCCGATGCAAAAAAAACGCTTCCTCCTTTGTGGAACCCCATAAAAACTTGCACCCAAAACAACCTCGGTCAACCCGTAGCCAGCTTCTACCAGGATCTCTCGGGCAGCCTTATAGGCAGCGCTCTTCTGCGCTCTGTCTACGTTTTCCATGACAAAGTACCCTGGACGCACTGCAGCTACGATTTGAGCGAACGAACCGGTTAGCCCGGCTCTCGATGCCTCAACCCTCTTTCCCGCATGAGAAAAATCTTGACAAGGAGGCCCGCCGATTATCACCTCTGGCCTCATCTTCTTAATCTTTTCAATGACCCGGTCGGCTTGAGAGAGATCATCACGCAAGACAGGATGCTGGAAGTTTTGCGAATAACAAGCCGCGGCCATATCCCAACACTCGAATGCGCTCACGATTGTGAACCCCGCGTTTTGAAAGCCGAGGGATAGCCCGCCGCATCCCGCAAACAAGTCGACCGTGCGTTTCACGTTCACTCCCATCAGTCAACGACAACTGCATTATAATTCCACTGTCTGACAATAATGTCCTCTGCAACTGACGTCAATATTTTGACGTCAGTTAGGGAGTTTTGATGTCAACTGGACTATATGGGATCATCCACTCGAATCGGACCGCTAAAGACCACTGGGGGAAGAACTGCTTCAATTCAAGCTTCCCAGTCGCAATGGGTTGCTACATGCTGGACAACGAGATACCCGCCATCTACAACAGGCTTGAAATAGAGGATGGCAGGCCTGTCGTGGTCTCGTCGGAGATCAGCTTTGCCAACGTATTTAAAACCGGGAACCGTTCTTTCGAGGAAATCGAGTTCCGGTTTGAATCGGCGTTTGACCCGTATCAAAAATACTCTTTTGACGATATCGGCGGAATCGATTTGGTAGTCTGCTCGACAGAGGGAGCGTACCTGTCCCCCCTTGAGGTCAAAATGACCGTAATGCCGACATCCGACACAAGCCACTTGCCGGAAGAAAAGTGGGGCTGTGAGCTAGTGGTTCGGCCAGCCACCACTTCATATTGTGCGATCGGCATGTTCGACGCAGTGCAAGATGCTGCTGCGGATGTAAGGGGCATCTTTGAAAACGCATGCGCTTCTATTCAGTCGTGGGACAACGATTTTGAGATGCTCCATAAAGTGCCACGGCTATCTGCATGCATTGATGCGTTTGAGAAAACATACCTTCACCTGCAAAAACCTTTTCTGATGCAGACAATCTGGAAAACCGACGGGCAGTCGCCAATACTCGCCGAGAATGCTTTCGACGTGATCATTTGGAGTGACTTTGCGTTCTCTAGACTGTTTGTCGACGACGCGACCGAGAAAAAGAAGACGATGTCCAGGCAGATGCGGGCATCTGCACGAATGGCGCGTTGTCTGTGGGAGCTGAGCAAGTCTGCAAAGATCCGAGTTGCTGACATATACCGTCAAATGGCTTTTGGCAACCAAACGGACAGGGAGTTTTCTGTTCAAGGCCCAAAGTGGAGAAGGTACGTCTCTTCCAATCTGATTCCGGAGCTAAGGCTTAAAAAGGATGTCATCAATCAGATAATCGAGCCCGGATACCTCGAAAAACTCCAACCGGAACGGAGGTTTGACCAGACACTGTATTTCACCACAATAAGTAGCCCGCCTGCCCTCTAACAACGGCTTGACGGAGCCTCTCGGCCTAGCTTCCTGCTTTTTCCTGCTAGAGCGTGTCGTCACAAGATACTCAACCAGAGGGCGATACAGCGAATCTGGATGGCGGCGAGAAAGGATGCGCTACGTTTGGCATAGCGCGTTGCGATGCCACGCCACTCCTTCATTCGCAT
>WRDS01000066.1 GCA_009779675.1 Coriobacteriia bacterium | reverse complement strand
GCCATCCGCGGCCGCAACCGCCGGAGCCGCACCGCCGTCCGAGCGCGCACCGCCTGCCCACGCCGCCCCCGGCAGCGCGCCAAGGACGAGCGCGACACAGAGGAGCACCGAGAGGCGTGCCCGCTGTTTTCCTGAAGGTCTGATCCATACGGCACCCTCCCCATATCCAAGCCTATTCACGCCTTTGTTGCCTTACTGCCTAAGTCTGGCTCACGCAAAAACCCTGCTCCTGCAAGCATAGTACAGCTCTGCGCCCTTTCCGCACACAAACACATGCGGGCTCTACCCACCACGGTGCCGAATGTGCCTGCCAAGCCGCCCGCGGGTAAAAAGACCCTGTTTCCCCTCGACGCGCACGGATACCTCGGTCGGTGCCAGACCCTCCTCGGCGACTATCTCCACCCTGCAGCCTGTTTCCTCGCTCAGTACCTGGGCGATACCGATCTCGGCAGCGTGGCCCTCGGCGGCGCTGGCCTTTGCAGCGCCGATCTCGACAGCGTGGTTCTCGGCGGCACTGAAAAGGGCGTGTGTTTCCGGGTCGAGCCCAAAATGGTACGCGCTCCCTTTTTTGCTCTTGAGGGCCTCTCGCATCCGCCGCTCGGCAACTATCCTGCGCGTCTGCGCCGAGAGTACCCGCCCCTGCCCTCCGCAACTCCGACAGGGCTCGGTGCAGGTGTCGTAAAGCCCGTCACTCACATTCTTCCGCGTGATCTCGATAAGGCCGAGCCGAGATATCTCGCTCACCCTTGTCCGGGTACGGTCGCGTGCAAGGGCCGTGCTTAACGCCGCATGAAGCTGCTGCCCGCTCTCGCACTGCTCCATATCGATGAAGTCAACGACGATGATCCCGCCAATGTCACGCAGCCTGAGCTGTCTGGCAATCTCATCGGCAGCCTCCAGGTTCGTCTGCAAGATTGTGTCCTCAAAACTGCTGCCCCCCACGTACCTGCCGGTGTTCACGTCAATGGCGGTAAGCGCCTCGGTCCTGCCGATGACGATATGGCCGCCGCTTGGAAGCACGACCGTTTGCGCAAGAGCGTCGTCAAACGCCTTCTCGATCCCGCGGGACTCAAAAAGCGACGTTTTGCCCCGGTGCAACGAAAGCCGTTTCCGGAGCTTGGGCGCAATGTGGGAGAGAAGCGCGGAAACCTCCTCGTACATCTCCTTGCCGTCAACGACAAGCCCACAGAAACCCGCCGAGAACACATCGCGCACAAAGCGGGGCACGAGCCCCGCCTCGACGTGGATCAGCGCAGGGGTGGTGGTCTTTTCGGCAGCGCTCTTAATACAGCCCCACTCGCCGAGCAAGATACCGAGATCCGCGACCAGCTCGGATTTCGACGCACCATGGGCGGCAGTTCGCACGATCACGCCGATGCCCTCCGGCACGTGCGCCTCTATGGCCGAGTGCAGGCGCTCCCGCTCCTCGGCAGGGAGTTTTCTTGAGATCCCGATACTAGCCGAGAACGGCATGAGGACGAGCAGGCGACCCGGCAAGGTGAGCGCCATGGTGACGCGCCCGCCTTTCGTGCCCATCGGGTCTTTGAGCACCTGGACCATGATCCGCTGCCCGGGCTTTAACAGCGTCGCTATTCCGCGCCTAGGGTGCCCTTCGCCAGAGCGCCCCTCATTGGGGGTGTTTGCGCCAGAACGTGCGCCAGAACGCCCTTCGTTGGGACACTCGCTGCTACCCTTAAAGACAACATCGCCAATGTACAAAAAGACGTTTTTCTCGACCCCGATGTCTATGAACGCAGCCTGCATGCCAGGCAGCACGTCACAAACGCTGCCCAGATAGATATTCCCGACAATGCTTGGGTCTGATCGCTCGATATAAAGTTCTACCAGCTGAGAGTCCTCGACTATGGCAACACGCGTCTCAAGAGGATCGCGTGCGATAAGCATCTCTCGAACAACCTCGGCCACCGGGCTCTCCTTTATTCCCCTCGTATGAAGTCGCATGGGACGCTGATTCACATAGGGCGCTGCCAAGTCCCCTCATCGGTCTCAACAAAGAGCCCGGTCCGTGTCACGTTGAGCGCGCACAGTGCCTTGGATCCAGACGTGGCACCGGAGCCAGCTCCCGTTCCGACCTCAGCCCCAGCCCCGACCCCGACATTCTCAAGCACCCGACCGATCATCACCTCGGGACGAAGTGCGCCCTCGGGGCCCATGCGGATAGGTATCTCAACGACGATCTTTCCGCCATCGCCGCCGCCATCGCCACCGTCGCCGCCATCGCCAGTGATGCGCACATCCCCTGCAATGCTGCGGCTGAGGTCATAGGTCTTTTTTTTGCCCCTGCGCTCCACCGTAAGCTCGCCAAAGGCCATCAGCTCATCAAGCGCCGCCTCCAAAACGCCGACCTCTACAGGAGCAGCCCCTGCCCCGACCTCGACCCTGCCCCCTGCCCCGACCGGCAACACCTCGACACGGTACAGCCCGATGGTCAGGGCGACGGTCAGAGCGGGTTCGCGCTCCGGGATGTAGACAGCCGCCACCGGACAGAGCCCCATAGGCGATACCGCCTGTAGCAGAGCTAACACAAGCCCCGCCTCATCGTAGCGCGTCGTCCAGACATCCATGTATTCGCAAAGGCTTGCAGTCCCAACCGGCAGCGCCGGGCCAAAGGCGACTTTGATGTGAGGGTTGAAGCCTTTCGTCAAGGCGAACCTAAGACCCGCCCGTCTGATGATGCGCTCAACCGCCCGGACGGTCTCTAGGTGCGAGAGCCACCTTAAACGACCGCTCTTCTCGTAGCATATGCGCAGCCGGAACTCGCCCGTACTCATCTGACCGCCCGCCCTGTAGCGATAACGATGCCTGTACCGGAACGGTCACCTGCATCGGGACCCGAGTTGAAGTCGGCACCGGGATCGGTGCTGAGGCCGACATGGGGGCTGGCACCGGAGCAATCACTGGAGCCGTCACAGACACCGCAACCGGTACACCCTAAAAAGCTGCAGTCCTCGGTGACCTCGCCTGAGAAGGCGCGCTCCCTCTCGGCTACGAGGTAGCGCTTCGAGACCCCCGTTAAGATGTGGTCCCAGGGAAGCGGCTCTTCGCTATCCCGCTCGCGGCTAAGTATTCCGGCAGCGTCTACCCCCGCCTCGGCGATCGCCTTGGCCCACCGGTCGAAGGAGAACTGCTCCGACCACGCATCAAAACGGGCACCGCAAAGCCAGGCGGCTTCGATCACCTCGGCGACCTCCCTGCCGCCCCGAGCGATCATCCCCTCCAGAAACGAGGTCTCAGCATCGTGCCAGGACAGCTCGATGCCTTTTCTTGGCATATGCTCACGCACCACCGACTGCCGATGCCGCGTCTCCTCGATGCTGATCTGGCTTTCCCACTGGAACGGCGTGTGCGGCTTTGGCACAAACGTGGATATGCTCACCGCCACGCGCACCCCTGACCGCTGCTTCGGGTCTACAGCGCTCCGCGCCTCGGCAAGCACACGGCCAACCAGCCTGCCGATGGCACCAAGGTCCTCATCGGTCTCCGTAGGAAGCCCGATCATGAAATAGAGCTTTACTCGCTGCCAGCCGGCCAAACAGGCGGCCTGGACCGTTTCTAGCAGGTCTTTCTCGGTGACGTTTTTGTTGATGACGTCCCTTAGGCGCTGCGTGCCGGCCTCGGGGGCGAACGTGAGCCCCGCCTTCTTGCCGCCTCCGAGCAACCCTGCCATCCCGATTGAGAGTGCATCCGCCCGAAGCGACGGAAGCGAGATGGACACCCCGGTGCCGACGAGCCTCGACTTCAGGCGGCGCAAGACCTCCCCTAGCATCGAGTAGTCTGCCGAGGAAAGCGACGTGAGCGAGACCTCGTCATAGCCGGTGTGCCTCAGACCCTTTATCGCCGATGCAACGACCTCGTCTGCGCTGCGCTCGCGAACCGGACGATAGACCATGCCCGCCTGGCAGAACCGGCATCCTCGGCTACACCCGCGAAGGATCTCGATGTTGACCCGGTCGTGGACGACATCCATGTACGGCACCACGGGGCAGACCGGGGCAGGGTGGGCCGAGAGATCGACAGGCGTGCGCTTGTGCACGTCGGTCGCTGCTGGTGAAACGGCCCGCATGCCCGCAAACCTCCCCTGCGGCGATATTTGAGGCTCATAGAGAGTCGGGACGTAGAGCCCCGAGACCTCTTTTGCAAGGAGGGCCAGGCTTTCTGGCCGCGAGCAGCCGACAGAGGCCGCCTGCCTATGCGCCTCCACGATCTCTGCTGCCGCGTCCTCGCCCTCCCCTACAAGCACCGCATCAAAAAAGGGAGCGATGGGCTCTGGGTTGAACGCCCCTGGGCCGCCACCCACTACGAGCGGGGCATCCTTTTCGCGATCAGCTGCCCGGAGCGCGATCCCCGCCAGATCGAGCACCTCAAGCACATTCGTGTAGGTCATCTCATACGGCAGCGTAATGCCCACAAGATCAAACTCGCTCACGGGGGTGCACGACTCGAGTGAGAAGAGCGGGATGCCCTCGGCGCGCATAGCATCCGCCATCGCAGCAGCGGGGAGGAAGCAGCGCTCGGCGATCACGTTATCGAGCGCGTTCAAAAGCCCGTACAAGATCCCGATCGCCTGGTTCGCCTGCCCGAGCTCATAGGTATCGGGGTAGATGAGCACAACGCGGTACGGGGGGCTGTCGGCCGCGGCTGAGGCTGCTGCAGCCGCCGAAGGTGCCGTGGACACCGAAGGTGCTGCAACCGCCGAAGGTGCTGCAGGTGCCGCATCTGGGGACACCGCCCCCCACTCCCCGCCGATATAGCGCACAGGCCGCTCGATCCGCGCAAAAAGCGGCTCGATCCGGGCCCACAGGTCAGCTTCCCCCGCTTTTCTTGCCACCGCGTGACCTCAGTTTCCAGCCGAGCGGTCGCCCGTCGATTGAGCGGGCGCGGCTCCGACGGGCGCAGGCGCGGCAGGCGGCAGCGCGGGCTCGCCAAAGGCGATCTCGGGATCCACCACCGCCCACCCATGCGCGTCTATGACCTCACGGTCGTCGCCTCGGCGCTTTGCGAGAGTGGCGGCGGCTTTCGAGCGCGCCGCCTTTAGCCGAGCAGCAAGACCACGCACATCGCCACCCGCCTCAAAGAACTCGATAGCTGCATGCCCCATGGCAAGCGTCCCCGAGTAGCCTATCGCAGCCTTGACCGCCCAGCCAAAGCCGGGGACAAGGACGAGGGCCTGCCGCGCAACCGCACGCAGGGCGAAGCCGCCCGCCACTACGGTCGCAAGCTCTTTGATGCGCTCGGCCCCGAGCGACTGCCCGTACGCGCCAGCGATCTGTATGACCATCTTCGCCTGATTGGCCGTCATGATGGGCATGTCCGCCCCAGGGATTATCGCTACCCCGCCTATAACGGCGTTTTGGAACGCGGTCGACCTCACCGCGTCGACGGCAACCGCCTTGCGCATGAAGAGGAAGTTCACCGCAAGTGCCACGCGCTTGCTGGAGACGCGCTCGACAAGCCACCTGCCGAGCGAGGCGATAAGGGCATCGGCGTCCCTCTCGGCAACGATATCGAGTATCGGCTGCGAGAGCCGCTCGGCGATAGGCATCCGCTCGATGCCAAAGGCAAGCACCACGCTCGGGATAGCGCGCACGCGGGCACATCGGAGCGAGGAGGCGAGCGTGTCACCGGGCCCTGCCAGGCCGATCACCACGTCTGCGCTCGCGTCGACCTCGATCTCATCGCCCGGGGTCACCACCTCGATGTGCAGCCGTGCGTTACCCGACTGCGGGCGGAAGGCGGCTTTGGCGGCATCGATCACGTCCTGGGGTGCCTCTACATCGATGAGCACCGCTATCCGAACGGGCTTTTCCCGCTCAGCCCGGTATTTCATACTTGTGGCCACCAGATCCCGGATGTCAATGGGCAGAAGCATGCGGGCCCTCCCTACCTAATATCGTCGTGTTAATACCGCCGTGTCCATACCGACAACAGCATACCTATCGCAGTCATATTGGTAACCATGAACGAGGCGCCGTAGCTCATGAACGGCAACGGGATGCCCGTGACAGGCACAACC
Organism: Coriobacteriia bacterium; assembly: GCA_009779675.1. Taxonomy (GTDB): domain Bacteria; phylum Actinomycetota; class Coriobacteriia; order Anaerosomatales; family PHET01; genus WRDS01. The sequence goes on along the minus strand of WRDS01000066.1, from coordinate 6,428 downwards.
CCGATGGTCATCCCGATGTTCTCGAGGATCTGGAACAACCACATGGTGCAGACGCCTGCAACGATCAGTGCGCCAAAAAGATCCCTGCTCGACGCTGAGATGCTCATCGCGGTGACAAGCAGCGCCAAATATAAGCCGAGCAGCACAATGGCGCCCACAAAGCCAAGCTCTTCGCCGAGGACGCTGAAGATGAAGTCCGTGTGCCGCTCAGGCAGGAAGTACAGGTTCCCCTGAGTGCCCGCACGAAGCCCCTTGCCTGAAAGCTCACCTGAGCCGATGGCGATCTTTGACTGCTGCACGTGGAACCCGGCATTCGCCGAATCCGCTGAGGGATCAAAAAACACCGTCAGACGATCCATCTGGTGCTTTGGGATGACTTTGTTGTGATCGCCGGTCACACGAAAAGCAATCGATTCCGCCGCAAAAAGCCCACCTACCAACAAGACTCCGGCCAGCGCGAGCACAAGGAACCATTTGGGCTGCAAGCCGCCGATAAGCATCATGCCCACCGCAATCGCTATAAACACGAAGCCGGTCCCCAGATCCGGCTGGGTCAGGATCAGCACAAAGGGGACAGCGGCGAAACCGCAGATCCTCGCAACGTCAGCCGGACGCTCGATCTTACCGCCGTAGCGCGCAATGACCGCCGCCAAGACAACGATGACCACAAGCTTTGCCGGTTCTGAGGGCTGAAACAGCCGTACCTTGCCGATCGAAAGCCATGAATACGAGCCGCTGATCGCCTTACTCACTTTGAGGAATCCCAGGATCCTTGGCGAGACGATGAGCAGGGCGCTTAACGCCATAAGCGGCCCAGCCCAGCCCTCAAGCTTGCGGTAATCGAAGGCCCATGCGACCGCCATGAACACAAGCCCCAGCCCGATGCCAAAGAGGTGGCGCTTGAGCATGCTCGGCCCGCTACTCATGCTCGAGACCGCCGAGCTGACCACCACGCTCCCATAGACGGTAAGCAGCACAACCGACGCGATGAGCGGCGCGTTGACCGCACGGAAAATGAGTGGGCGCTCTTCCATCATCTCACCGTGAGTTATCCGTCGCATTGACGTGCTCGATCTTCTCGCCGAGCAACGCCGCAAGTATCTGACGCGCAGCAGGGGCCGCCACAGACCCACCGGAGCCACCCTGCTCGATCACGACTGCGACACAGTATTTTGGCGAGTCGGCCGGGGCATACCCGACAAACCATGCAAAGTCATCCTTGCCGGCCACCTCCGCCGTCCCCGTCTTGCCCGCAACCGAGACGTTGAACCCACGGAACGCGCTTTTCCCCGTCCCCGTCCTGACGACCTGTTTAAGCGCGGTCCGCATGGTCCTAAGATCCTCATCGGAGACATCTGGCTCGGCGATCACCGTAGGCTCAACGGTGACCACAGGGTTACCGTCGCTTGAGAGTACCTCTTTGAGGACGTGCGGCTTATAGAGCGTGCCGCCGTTGGCGATCGCCGCATATGACATTGCCACCTGAAGGGGGGTGACAAGCGTGTCGCCCTGCCCGATCGCCAGGTTGACGGTGTCCCCTGGCAACCAGCGCTGATATTCGGGGTAGTCCTCGTTGAACTCCTTTTTCCATTTGGCATCCGGCATCCTCCCCGCACGCTCCCCAGGCAGATCGATGCCGAGCCTCGACCCATAACCGAACTCACGGGCAAACCGCTGGATGCCCTCGCGGTCGTTCTTGTAAAACGCGTAACCGATCTCGTAAAACACCGCATCGCACGACTCTTCGACGCCGCCCCGGAACGACATGCTCTTGTGCCCGCTATGCAGCCAGCACCACTTCCCCCACTGCTCACCCATCCCGATCCACCTGCCAGGGCAGTAGTACGAGCTGACAGCCGAGGTCAACCCGCTGTCAAGTCCTGCCAGGCCGGTGATCGCCTTAAAAGTCGAGGCAGGCGGGTACAGCCCTGCTATAGCCCGATTCGACAGCGGATACTCCGAGGACTTGTCGGTGATCTCGGCCCAGGTCTCCTGCGAGATGCCTCCCACAAAAAGCGCCGGGTCAAAGGTCGGGCAACTCGCAAGTGCGACCACCTCACCGTTGGTCACGTCAACTGCCACGGCCGCCCCAGACTTTGCCTTGACGGAGTTGTTCCTGTGGGCATCGGCGAGCGCATCTACAAGCGCTTCCTCGGCGACCTTTTGGATCTCGCTGTCGATGGTCAGGACGATGTCTTTGCCTGCATTGGGCTGTGTCTCGGATATCATCCTGCGCGGACGCCCACCGGCGGTGACCTCCAGGATCCGGGCCCCCCGGTCACCATGCAAGACATTCTCGAAGGAAAGCTCGGCACCGGTCTTGCCAACGATGTCGGTCGGGTCGTAGCCTGCGTAGTCCGCGCCTGAGAGCTGCGAGTCGCTGATCTCACCTGCGTAGCCGAGCACATGCGCCGCAAGACGCCCCTGAGGATACTGCCTGACCGCCCGCGAGCGGACCTCGATCCCCTCGAACTCGCTTGCGTGTTCGGCAAGGTAGGCGATCTTGTCTAGAGAGACATCGGTCGCGATCACCCGAGGGGCAAGTGCGTTCTCCTTCTTGCTGGCAAGCTTCTCCTCAATCTCGGAGACGGGGACCCCAAGGAGCGTCGAGAGGTTTTGCTTGACCTGTCCTTTGGCCTGCTCCTCGGCCGACTCGCCAGCCTTTTCGTTATACGCCAGGCCTGGCTCTGCCATGACCACAAGCACGGCACGGTTGACGACGAGCGGCTCGCCGTTCCGGTCGAATATCTGCCCTCGGGGTGCCTCAAGCGTGACCTCGCGCACTCGGTTCTGCTTAGCCTGGAGGGCATATGCCGACCCTTCCGCGACCTGCATCACCCAAAGCCGAGCAGCAAGGATAGCAAGCACCGCGGCGATGAGCGCGCCAAACACCGCATAGCGCGTTTTCAGTGTTTCATGAAAACTTGATATCTGCCATCACCTTACCCTGCCGCGGCACCACTGCGCTGCGACATCTCTGTGCTGCCAAACACCCGTCACCCTCACATGGGCCCGTCGCCCTCACATGAGCCTCTTGAACTGGGTCACCGGATGGTCGTCTTTTAAAAGCCGAGCAAGCAGCGGGTACACAAGTAACGCTAACACTATGTTGTAGAGAACCCGTGGAAACATTTTGGTGATAAATGCAGAAAAGAATGGCCCGCCCTCCCCCAGCACGCCGAGCAGGGCGCCGTAGGCCACCTCGGCTACCAAAGAGGCCACCGCAAGCGCCACAAGCGGTGCCAGCCATCCCTCGGCAAACATCTGCTCGTGGAGCATCCCCGCAAGGTAGCCGGTTATGGTGAGAACGAGCGCCATCGGCCCGACAGCACCGGTCCCGAGCAGGTCAAACAACAGCCCCGCAATGAATCCCGCCGATGCGCCCGAGGTCGGTCCCTGCACGAGCGCAAGGGTGATCACCACAAGCAACAGGAAGTTCGGCGTCGCCTTCCCTATCGCGAGATACGGTGCAAACATCGCTTGCAGGAGCGTCGCCGCTAAGACTGCGATGGCCGCGGGGGCGAAGTTCCTCATCACTCGCCTCCCTGTATGACTTCAACGACAGGGGCCTCGGTAAGGACCAGCACCTCTTCTAATGCCGAGACCTCCCCGGAAGGCACCACCGATATTTTTTGGTGCAGTGCAGCGGGATCGCGCTCTATGCGCGTCACCTCCCCGATGATGAGCCCTTTGGGGAACACGCCGCCGAGCCCGGAGGCGATAACGGTGTCCCCGACAGTGACGGTCGCCTCTTTGCTCACGAAATCAAGCACGAGGCCGCCGTTGATCGTCCCGCGGACAATGCCGGTCGCTCGGCCATGCTGCAGCATCGCCGCAACACCACTCCGCTGATCGGTGATAAGGCGCACCTTCGCCGAGTGCCTCACGACCTCGACAGTCTGGCCGAGCAGGCCATCGGGGCCGATCACCGGCATCCCGTTTACAATCCCGTCTGCCGAGCCGCGGTCGATGGTTATCACGCCCTCCCAGGAATTGGGCATCCGTCCGATCACCCGTGCGCCCACCACCTTGAGCTCACCGGCCTGTGCGATATCAAGCAGCTTTTTGAGGCGCTCATTCTCGAGCCGGGCCTCCTCAAGCTCAGAGACCTGGGAACGCAGCGTCTCGTTCTCCGTGCGCAGCTCTTCCAACTGGCTCCGTGAGACGCCCAGATCACCTGCCCAGGCAACAAAGTTCCTTACCGGACGCGTCACGAACCCGCCTACATGTCCAAGGGGTGTGGCAACGGTAGCTACTACGGCCCTCGTGCGGTGGATCGGGCCCGTCCCCGTGACAGACTCCCGATACCACCCAGTCATGAGCACGATTGCTAAAACTATCAGTAAGGCAAGGACACCGGGGTGGGGGCCCGGTTTCTTTAGCTGGCCGATATCCATAGCCGCCTCCGGTGGTTAGCGCCCGCTTTGCAAGACCTTCTTGAGCACTTCGATCTCTTCAAGCGCTTGCGCGGAGCCGTCAACCACATTCATCAGCGCGTTCTCAGACACGTTCACAGGCATCCCCGTCTCGTGGCGAAGACGCTCGTCAAGGCCACGGAGGAGCGCCCCTCCGCCGGAGAGCACGATACCGTACTCCATAAGATCGCTTGCAAGCTCAGGCGGAGTGCGTTCGAGGGTGCCCTTTACCGCACCGACAATCGCAGCAACCGGCTCATCGAGCGCCTCCCGGACCTCCTCGGACCCCATGGTTATGGTCTTTGGCAGCCCCGTAAGCAGATCGCGCCCACGGACCTCGACATCCACCTCTTCTAAAAGCGGCCAGGCGCTGCCGATCTCAAACTTGATCTCCTCGGCAGTGCGCTCGCCGATGAGCACGTTATACGCATGCTTTGAGTACGAGATAATAGCATCATCGCACTCGTCACCCGCTATGCGGACGGACTGCGCAGCAACAACCCCGCCGAGCGAGATGACGGCCACCTCGGTCGTGCCACCGCCGATATCGACGACCATTGAGCCCGTGGGCTCTTGGATCGGCAGTTCCGCACCGATAGCGGCGGCCATGGGCTCCTCGATGAGGAACGCCTGCCGAGCACCCGCCTGCATGGTGGCCTCAAAGACCGCCCGCTTCTCGACATCCGTCACACCGGAAGGCACACAAACGACGACCCGGGGCTTGGGTTGCCAAGGAAAGCGCTTCACCCGGGTCTTGTTGATGAAGTAGCGGAGCATGGACTCGGTGACCTCAAAGTCGGCGATGACCCCGTCTTTGAGCGGGCGGATGGCAACGATGCTCCCGGGGGTGCGCCCAAGCATCCGTTTTGCCTCGATACCAACGGCCAGCACGCGCTTGGTGTCACGCTCGATAGCAACCACCGACGGCTCGATGAGGACCACTCCGCGGCCGCGGACTGAGACAAGCGTGTTTGCAGTGCCAAGGTCGACGGCCATATCGCCGCCGCCGTAGCTGAAAAACATATCGATAAGCGACAAGCGCCCGATCTCCTCCCGAAACCCGACCAAACCCGGCCAAAATCGAGCCGTCTGGAAAAGAACATGCCAAAAACGACTCCAGCCCGTATCTTGGTTTGAAGTCGGCAGTACCCGGATAATTTTAGCACATCACATGAGACCGAGGTCGCGAAGGCTCGCGTGCTGGCCGTCCGTGCCGATGATGACGTGGTCGAGCACGTCGATGCCAAGCACATCGCCCGCTTTTACGATCCGCCGAGTGAGCGAGATATCGGCACCGGACGGGGTCGGGTCACCGCTGGGATGGTTGTGGACCGCAATGATTGATGCAGCGGACAGGCGTACCGCGCCTTTGAAAAGCTCTCTCGGATGCACGATCGAGGCGTTCAAGGAGCCGATCGATATCTCTATTACACGCAGCAGCCGGTTCTTGCTGTTGAGCGCCAAAGCCAAGAAATGCTCTCGGTCAAGCCCCCGGAGCCTTGGCTCACATACGCCCGCGACATCTTCTGGGGTGGTGACGGTCATCCGGCGGTTGCTGCTGGTGGATCGCATACGCCGACCCATCTCAACCGCTGCAAGGAGCCTGGCTGCGGTTGCCGGGCCGACACCCTCAAGTGTCACAAGGTCGTCACCGCAAAGGTGCCAAAGCCCGTCTCGGACATCATCGCCGAGCAGGCCACGGACCTGCTGGATCCCCGACTCCCCTACGAGCACCGAGAGCAACCCGTCGTCTGAGAGGACATGCGGGTACCCTTGGAGCAAAAGATCCCGTGAGGGCTGGTCCCCCTGATCGCACAAAGCCATGTTGCCGCCTTTCCGCTGACTGCGACAACGACTATTGCACGAGAGGCTTGCCCAGACCTTCCCAAACACCTTCCAGGCAGGCGTTTGCGCCCTGTAAGGACATGGTCGCCTTGCGCACGCGCTCACGCGCACACCCGCACGCACGCCGCTCGCTGGCTCACCCGAAAAAGATGGCGATCTCCCGCTCGG
>WRDS01000065.1 GCA_009779675.1 Coriobacteriia bacterium | reverse complement strand
GCGACACTGATGGCACGGGTACAGGCGGGCTGACACCCCCGACATCGGCGGAGGTAAGAGCTGCCGAACGTCAAGTGGCTCAGCAGCGGGCGAACAAGGACCGCGCTATTGCGGCGGCAAAGGCCGAGATAGCGAACGCGAACGCAAATCTTACAAATGCACGGAACGACTACGACAACGCGTTGGATGCCTTAGGTGAGAGCATCGTCGCGGCTCCAGCCGACGGCATAGTGACCGCGGTCAATATCGCAAAGGGCGACACGGTGAGCGGGGGCTCTTCTGGCGCAGGGGGCAACAGCGCAACCGGCAATCCTGGTGGCGGCAGTGGTACGGCAGCGGTCGAGATCTCGAGCTACAGCGATGCGATGCTCGTTGCTATCGATGTCACTGAGGCCGAGGTGGACAGTGTCAAGGTCGGCATGGATGCCGAGGTGACCTTTGACGCTTTTCCCGAGCTTACTGCCGAGGGGAAGGTGACCGCTGTGGCTCCAACTGGCACGGCCTCGGGCGGGTTAGTCATGTTCTCGGTCACGGTGGAACTCGCGGATCCTGACGCGCGTTTGCGACCAGGGATGAACGCGACGGGCAAGATAATCTTAGACACTGCAAAAAATGTGCTCCTTGTGCCCAACACTGCGCTCCAAGGCGATCAACGGGGCGGCTACTTTGTGCGGGTGGTGGCGCGTAGCGGGAACGCAGCGCAGCCGGAGCCGCAAAAAGTTGCGCTCGGTCTTGCCAATGACAGTTATAGCGAGGTCGTATCAGGACTTCGTGAGGGGGATGTCGTGGTGACCGGCAGGGTGAGTGACAGCCTTTCGGGTGGTGGCGGGATCATGGGGAACCGAATGATGGACGGCGGCTCCGGACCGACAATCCGTCGCAGATCCGATCCGGAGCCGAGCAACTCCGGCAGAGGTGCCACAGGTCAAGAGCCGCCTCGGGGTGACAAATGACATCCGCACCTGCACCCACAGCATCGATGCCCGCGGTGTCCGCACCTGCACGCGCACCCGTAGTCGAACTCGGCAATATCTCAAAGACCTACTATACAGCGGCGGGCGAAGTGGATGCTTTGCGTGGTGTCACGTTAAACGTTGAGCAGGGCGAGTTCCTTTCAATCATGGGGCCATCAGGTTCAGGCAAGTCAACGCTCATGAACATCATCGGCCTGCTCGACCGCCCCACAGCCGGCACCTGCCGCATTGCCGGCAATGACATCGGTGATTGCGATGAGGCCCAACTTGCAGGTCTGCGCGCTCACACGATCGGGTTCGTTTTCCAGTCGTTTAACCTTCTGCCGCGTGCAACGGTGCTTAAAAACGTCATCTTACCGCTCGAATACACCAATACCCCCCGGAGCAGACGTCATGCGAAAGCAGAGAGTGCACTTCGTCGTGCAGGTCTCGAGCAGGGGCTGTACCACCACAAAAGCAATGAGCTTTCCGGTGGGCAGATGCAGCGTGTCGCTATCGCCCGTGCGCTTGTCAACAACCCTTCCATCCTGCTTGCGGACGAGCCGACAGGCAATCTCGACACAAAGACTGGGGAAGCGGTGCTGGAGACGTTAAAAGACCTTCATGCGCAGGGGACGACCATCATCCTTATCACGCATGAGTCAAGTATTGCGAGACAGGCACAGCGCACCGTCTATATTAAAGACGGCGAGCTTCTTGAGGGCGATCGCACATGAGCCTTCTCGACATCTTCCTCGAAGCCCTACGTTCGCTTTCTGCCAACAAAGCCCGGAGTGTGCTCACGATACTTGGCATTGTCGTCGGCATCGGCTCGGTCATCGGGCTTGTCAGCATAGGTCAGGGCTCAAAGCAGAGCATTGAGGACCAGATCCGCAGTGTCGGCACGAACCTGGCGACCGTCACCAATATGGCACAATCCGGCGACGGGCTTACGCAAGACGATGTTAACGCCTTGCGCAGTGTTCCTAACGTCACAGATGTTCAAGCGACGCGTGCTGGCTCTTTTGACCTGGTGTATGATGGCACCAGCGTGTCGTCTCAGGTTATTGGCGTTAGCCCGCAATACGCCGAGATGCGCAATATCGAGATTGAAGCCGGTAGCTTTGTCAATGACTACCAGGACGCTATTGCCGCCCATGTCGCTGTGATCTCTCCTGGTACCGTCGAGAAGCTGTGGGGTGAGAACACCTCGGCGCGTGACACGCTGGGCACACAGATGCGCATCGGTGGCGTGGTCTTCACCGTCATCGGCATCACCTCGTCAACCGGTGGCGGTGCAGTGCAGTCATTGACCTCTGACACTACCGTCTACGTTCCTATTAGCGCGGCTGCCAATGCGTTGACCGGCAAAGGCCCGTACACGAACATCTATGTGGTAGGTGCGGGCGAGAGCGTCATGGAGCAGGTGTCCGCGCAAGCAGAGGCGGTGCTGAGGGCCCGCCATGGCTTCACCGGTTCCGAGGACGCAGACTTCAGCATCATGAACATGTCGGGTCTTCTCTCAATGGCCGGAAGTGTTACCGATACGCTTACCGCGCTTCTAGCGGCCATAGCCGGTATCTCGCTTGTCGTGGGCGGTATCGGCATCATGAACATGATGCTTACTACCGTTACCGAGCGCATTCGCGAGATCGGTCTGCGCAAGGCGATCGGGGCAACGCCGAGCAACATCACGCTGCTCTTTCTCGTCGAGTCTGTTGTCTTGACCTCGCTTGGCGGACTTGTCGGCATCGTCGTAGGATGGGGCATTGCGGCGCTGGTTAATGCGACTGGCCTTCTCAGCGCCTCCTTAACGCTTGGCCCCGTGCTGCTTGCCGTTGCAGTATGCATGCTCATTGGTATTGTCTTTGGCTACTGGCCAGCCCGCCGAGCCGCCAAGCTTGATCCTATTGAGGCACTGAGATACCAGTAATCTATCGGATAAAGGTTGTGTAAAAGTCACACCTGCCAAAAACAGCCTGCTTTGGCTTCACGCGTCGATTTTGACTTCTGATGCAGTCCCTATCCTTCGGATCACGCCCAACAACCTGCGAACATCATCAGGGTACACCTCGCCGATATTCCCGACCCGGAAGGTGTCAGCTTCAGAGATCTTTCCCGGATACAGTACGAATCCTTCTGCCTTGACCTGCTGGTAAAACGCACGGAAGTCGAAATCGGGATAAGGATATAAAAATGAAGTGATGATCGGAGACTGCAGATCAGGCGCAAGCAGCGCCAGGAATCCCAGATCAGCCATGCCTTCCACCAGAAGCCTCTGGTTTTCTCGGTATCGGGCATGCCGAGCCGAGATGCCGCCCTCGGCTTCCAGTTCGTCCAACGCCTGGTAAAACGCTCGCACAACATGCGTGGGGGAGGTGTAACGCCATTTGCCGGATGCGTTCATTTCCCTCCACTGGCCATATAGGTCCAGGCAAAGCGAACGGGCGTTACCTGCGCTTTTTTGCAGCTCGTCTTGCTTGGCGATCACGAAGGCAAAACCGGGGACACCCTGGATGCATTTGTTGGAGGAACTGATCAAAAAGTCTATGTCCAAAACGCCCGCATCTATAGGGATCCCGCCAAAAGAACTCATAGCGTCCAAGATAAAGACCCTGTTCCGCTCTTTAACAATGCGGGTAATACCTGCCAGCGGATTCAACATCCCGGTTGTGGTCTCGCAATGCACCATTGCCACATGGGTGATGCCAGGGTTCCTGTCAAGCAGCAAGGCGATCTCATCGGGCTTAGGAGCTGCTATTTCTGGCAGGGCGTACTCAACGTAATCCAGCTGTAGCGCATCGGCCATCTGCACCATGCGCTTACCATACGCGCCGTTAGTGACAATCAGGACTTTGCCGTTCTTCGGCACTACACTTCCTAGTGTGGCCTCGACCGAGAAAGAGCCGCTGCCTTGCATTAATACGGCGGTGTACTCGCTCGTCCTGTTGGTTGCCAGAGCGACCAGACGACGACGGATGTTTTGCACGATGTCTATGTTGTAATCGGCATCCCAAGTGCACCAGTCCCGAAGAAGGGCGTTTCGAACGCCTTTCGAGGTAGACAACGGCCCCGGTGTCAAGAGGATGTATGGGTTGTCAGGAATAAAATCATGCATAGCCTTCTGGCTCCTTCCTTCGCTCAGTGCTCGTTGGCTATTCAGCGCTTTTCATTCAGCGTTCTCTATCCAACGTTCCTTCATTTAGCGATTTGATCAATCCCGGAAGGGCGGAGATATCTTTGATCACATGATCCGCCCCTGCTTTCCTGTAGTTTTGATCAGCGGTTTCAAAAAGGGCGGACACGTCTGCCTGGTCGCTTTCTGCCAGCTCCTTCTCGGACAACCCAAGCATGCTGGAGCCCTCCAAAACGCCTACGCACAGGCAACCGGCATTCCTCCCTTCCTGCATGTCAGCGGCGGTGTCACCGATTTTCAGCACCTCACCGATAGATGAGACGCCTAGTGCTTCCAGGTTGTGCCAAAGCATGTAGGGGTATGGTCGCCCGATGCCCCCGGTCTCGTCCGGGCAGACGATACAATCAGGCGCGTACCCCTTCTCCTTTGCCAGCGGCACGATCACATCCATCATCTCCTGTGTGTAGCCGGTGGTGGAACCGATAGCGATACCCATTCCTCTGATCTCAGCGACAGCGCTGAGCACGCCGGGCAGTGGATCGGCATGAGAGACAAGCACCTCGAAGAGTGTCGGCTCGAACTGGTCATAGATCTTGTCGACATCCTTTTGCGTGGGCGGTCTGCCATACGTTTCTTTCCAGAGCGCTGTCAAGCGTTTGCCCGTGAGCATCTTTTCGATGTGTGCCCGCTTGGGCATTCCCATTGGAGCCCGGGTCTCCTCCATCGTAGGAGTGATCCCGAAATAGGTGAACGCCGAGACAAAAGCGTCCACTGGGGCAAAGCAACCGTAATCCACTGTGGTTCCCGCCCAATCCAGAATGATCATTGTGATTGCATGTGACATTCTCATACCACGCCCTCTTTTCTACTCGTCTTACGTCTGATGACTCCGACAGCCGTCTCATAAAGGATCCGAACCAACACATTGATTAGCAGTATCAGCAGGCTCATAGCTGTTGCCTGGCCAAAATTTCCCGCCTCCTCCATATGCGTGATAGCGATCGAGGCGATTTTGAATTTCGCGCCGTACAAGAACACCACTGCTGATACCGTGACCATGGCGTTGACGAAAAGGTACATGCAGATCTCTAAAATAGCGGGCAGGGAAAGTGGGACACTTACTCGGAGAAACGTTTTCCATCTCGGAACGTCCATGCTGTCGCCAACACTCTCGAACTCCTTGTCCAGCTTTTTCAAACAGCCGCTTGCCGTCAGGAACGGCACCGAGAAGTAGTGCAGGATGTTGGAAATGACAAGAATGGCGAGTGTGCCGTATATGAAATTCAGTGGATTGTCTTTACTGTTGAAAAAGAAGATAAAGGAGATCCCGATAACCATGCCTGGTAGTGCCAATGGCAAAACGGAAAGCAACTTACCGTACTTCCGTAGCCCGTTAAACCCGCTGGCTTTTTCCATCATGTAGGCGTAGATGAACACGAACACGGTGCCGAACGTCGCCGTAGACAGTGCCATTCTCAGCGAATTGAAGTAGCTGTCTATACCCCCCGCGGATCTGTCGAACTGGAAGTTTTTCAAAGTGAATGACAGGTTATAGGGGTAGTTCTCACTGAGTCCGCCGATGAACAGTGTGGTGGTCAAGAATAAAAAGAACAGGGTGACTGCTGAGCAAAAGCCGAAGAAAAAAATGTCGCGTGCCTTACTTTTCTTGATCACCAGCTTAGTGGCTTTTGCATTGATTGTTCCGGCGTTCTTGCTGCTTATCAGGCGATCGACAATAAAAGAAAGCACTGCCGGAATGAGCAGAAGGGTTCCGACTACTGCACCCATATTGAAGTTGAACTGCCCCGCCACCTGCTTGTAGATATCGGTAGCCAGCACGTTGAAGCTACCGCCGATGATTTTTGGTGCGCCGAAATCAGTGAACGCCAACGTGAAGCAGACGAAGAACGCATGGATGACCGTGTACTTGATTTCCGGCAGCGTGATCCTGAGCAGTTTTTTGAGCGGGGGTATCCCCATGGAATCCGCTGCCTCGTACAGCCGCCCGTCGGCGAATTCAAGTGCTACAAAAAACATCAAGAAGGCTTGGGGGAAAGTAAAGATAATCTCCGAGATGATAATTCCCAGCCGTCCGTACAGCTCAAAAGGGAACAGTCCTGCGCGGGTGAGAATCCCCTGTTTGCCAAACATGTATACCAGTCCCAACGCATGAATGACGGTGGGGATAAAGATGGGGATCATAGCCGTGTATTTAAAAAAGCCCTTGCCTATGATTCGAGTCCTCGCGAGCGCGAACGCGTAAAGAAAACCGGATACCACGCTAACGACGGTTGACCACAACGAGATCTCGACGGTGTTTACTATAGATGTGCTTAAAGTAGGGCTCTTGAAATACTTTATGTAGTTCTCAAGGCCGACAAACGCACCTGATTTATTTAAAAACGCTTTTGAGAACAACGAGAACAGGGGGAGGACCAAAACCGCCGTAAGGACAAAAAGGCAGGCTACCAATACCAAGAATTGCCACAGACGAAATCCAGAAAGCCGTTGCCTGACTGCACTTATCATAACTATATTTGATTACTGTATTCGAGATTACCGTATCTGATTAAGCTTTCCTGTGGCATCCGTAAAAAGACGGTGCCGTTCTCGTCAGGGCACAGCCCTGATGCCGCTTCTGAGGCAACGTCCATACAGATCTCAGACATGTCTGGCAATGTGCTGTAAATCCGCGTCATCGACCCTTTGAACTCCAGCGCCCTAATCTGTGCCACAAAATCATAAGGACTCTGCCGATTGGCGATCTCGATGTTCTCTGGGCGTATGGCGTAGGTCTCTCCGTCGGTTTTATAAAAATTCATCGTGCCGATGAAGCTAGCGACAAAGGGTGTAGCAGGGTGGTCGTAGATCTCGCGTGGCGTGCCGATCTGCTCTATCCCCACATTGCTCATAACGATAATGCGATCGGCCATAGTCAGAGCCTCTTCCTGATCATGAGTGACCATGACGGTGGTGATGCCCAGATTCCGCTGAATGCTGCGGATCTCACCGCGCAGTTTTTGACGGACTTTGGCATCTAGCGCCGACAGGGGCTCATCCAGAAGCAAGAATGCCGGAGAGAGTGCGATCGCACGAGCTAGTGCTGTGCGCTGCTGCATGCCGCCCGAAAGATGACGTGGGTATTTGCCCCTGTGTTCAAAAAGATCGACCAGCTGCAGGGCCTCGCAGGCTTTTGCCACCATCTCGTTTTTGGAAAGCCCCTTTTTTTGACGTAAGCCAAATAGAATGTTGTCCAGCACAGTCATGTTGGGGAACAGGGCATAGGACTGAAAGACGATCCCGAAATTACGCTTAGCGGCGGGCAGGAACGTGGCATCTTTGCCGTCAATAAACACCTGCCCGCTGTCTACGCTCTCAAGCCCTGCGATAATGCGTAGCAATGTTGTTTTGCCACACCCTGATGGCCCCAGAATGCAGACCAGCTCACCTTGCTCGACCTCTGCACTGATGTTGTTCAGCACCACCTGCTTATGGAATTTCCTTACGATGTTCCTGACTTCTAGAAAAGCCACGGTAAGCCTCCTTGTAAGAGAAATGGCGCGCCGGTTTTAAGGGCGCGCCATTACGCACTATTCCGCTATGCGTGGGCACACTGTTGCGTTTATTTCGGAGCAGATTTGCCGTCGAACTTCTCTGTCCATGTGTCCAGGATGCTATCCCGATTGGTGGCAACCCAGGCGAGATCGTTATCGATAAGCTGATCGACAGGGTCGCTCGTAAAGCCTTCGTATTTGCCGCCTTTGCCGTTGGCAAGGACAGGATAGTTATCTTTGTACAGGCTCATTGCCTCATCGGAGATCGCCCAATCAAGGAACGTCTGTGCCGCCAGGCTAATCTCATCCTTTTTCATTAACGCGTTGGCCTCCAGGTCCCAGCCAGAGCCATCAGTGGGAAATATAACCTCAACCGGCAAGCCGTCACGCTTCTGCTTGATGCCAGCGTAGCCGAAGCTCACACCTACTGCGGTCTCACCGGCACCGGCCATTTTTGCCGGCTTGGAGCCAGAGTGCACATACTGATCCACATTCTCATGGAGTTTCGCAAGAAAGTCCCATCCCGCGTCGGTGCCCTTGCCCTTTAATTGCAGCAGGCCGGTAACGGTAAGTAATCCGGTGCCGGATGAAGACGGGTTTGACATAACGATATGCCCCTTTAGCTCAGGGCGGAGCAGATTCTCATATGACTTGATGTCGGAAGCCTTCAAACCCAGCTTTTCCAGTTCGACGGTGTTGATGGTAAAGGCGGTCTCCCATACGTCGATGCCTATCCATGTCGGAACGGATTTGCTCGACTTAAATTGAGACAGGATGCTCTCAGCGCCGATTGGGGCGTAGGGCTCAAGCATGTCGTTCTCATCAAGGACCAGCAGCGAGGATGCGGCGGTTCCCCAAATAGCGTCGGCCTGAGGGTTGTCCTTCTCGGCTAGCAGTTTCGCGGTGATAACGCCGGTGGACTCGCGGACGATGTTGACTTTGATGTCGGGGTACTTTGCGTTGAATACCTCAAGGTACTCCTCAACCTGCTCATCTTCCAGCGCGGTGTAGACGGTAATATCACCTGCATCTTTCTCGCCGGTCGTGGGGGCGCTTTTGTCGGTACTCGTGCAAGCTGTAAGGGGTATAACAATGAGCGCCACCAAAAGGACTGCAAGACAGATCGACACTACTTTTTTCATCCTCAAACCTCCTTATGGGTTACAGGATTAATGGTATCGCTGCGATGTAAAATCGATGGCGTGGTTTTGTAAAAACTCGGTAAAGTAATGCATGGTTTTGTAAAGTTTGTTTTGATAGGCAGGGCAGTTGTGCGATACGCGCTGCTTTACTGCCTCGGATTTCTGCTCGGACGGGTTTGCAGGCATGAGGGGCTTATCGGCAGAGGAGCCGGAGGTTTGGCGCCGATTTAACGACGCTATTTGACGGCACTCGGCTAAAATAGGGGATGGCAGCGTCAGTTTGCGCTGGCTGCTCGGCTATTCCGGAAGGTCTATTGTTCTGGAGCCTGACCGCTTTGGGAGGAAGGTACGCACATGGATCCTTATGGTTATGAGGCACCCTCTGGGGTATATGGATGGATGATGGTCAACGGGCAGATACTGCTTTTTTTCGCGCAGCTTCTCTATTGGCTGGGAATCATTGTGTTGCTGTTTTATGCGGTGTGGCAGTATAAGCGCTGGGTGAACTACCAGCTCGGGGTCGGGCGGAGCGGGAAGCTGCGCCCAGATCTTGCCGAGGAAGACGATGACGCTGCGGATCCGGCATCCGCGTCCGGCTGGGCTGCTGGAGGGTCTGCTGGAGGGGTTGCCGACGACGACAACGACATCGCCGCCGCCGCTGATGCTGCCGAGGGATCCGAGCTCGAGGATGTCTCGGTTGAGCAGTTCGTCGACTAGCGCGTACCATTCGGCTTCACTCAAGGAGGCATGATGCGTTTTCCGCAATACCGACCGCGTCGTCTGCGTGCAAATGCGACTATCCGCTCGATGGTGCGTGAGGCCGCGCTCGACCCGGTCGACCTCATCTACCCGCTCTTTGTGAAGCCCGGCAAGGGAGTGCGGGACGAGATCCCGTCGATGCCGGGCCAGTTCCAGCTCTCGGTCGACCAGCTTCCTGCCGAGATCGACGAGCTTCGGGGGCTCGGCGTGCCGGCGGTCATCTTATTCGGGCTCCCAAGCAGCAAGGATGCTGTAGGGAGCGAGGCGTATGATCCTGACGGCATCGTCCAGCGGGCGATCCGCGCTATCAAGACCCATGACCCGGGGTTCTACGTCATAACCGATGTGTGCATGTGCGAGTACACCGACCATGGCCACTGCGGGATCTTGGACGACTCCGGGTATGTGCTCAACGATGTGACGCTTGAGATGCTTGCCAAAGAGGCTGTCTCGCATGCGGAGGCCGGGGTCGACATGGTCGCTCCGAGCGACATGATGGACGGTCGTGTCGGCGCGATAAGGGAGGCGCTCGACTCCGAGGGGTACGCGGACGTGCCGATCATGGCGTACTCGGCCAAATACGCGAGCGGCTACTACGGGCCTTTCCGGGATGCCGCTGACTCGGCACCGGCCTTCGGGGATCGCTCCCAGTACCAGATGGATCCCGCCAACGCCGAGGAAGGGCTTCGCGAGACGGCGCTTGATATCGAGGAGGGTGCCGACATCGTCATGGTCAAGCCCGCCCTCGCCTACATGGATGTCATCAGGCGCGTGAAGGACGAGTTCGGCTACCCCACGGCCGCATACAATGTCTCCGGTGAGTATGCGATGGTAAAGGCGGCTGCCGAGCGCGGATGGATCGACGAGAAACGCATCGTCCTTGAGACGCTTACAGCCCTGCGCCGGGCAGGTGCCGACCTGATCCTCACCTATCACGCCAAGGATGCGGCCAGATGGCTTGCCGCGGATTCGGGGAAAGCATGACCTCAGAGCAGGAGCTTGCCACAGCCGAGGCCGCCGCTGGGATCGCAGCCGAGGCTGCTGCCCAGGCCGCCGAGCAGGAGCTTGCCGCCGCCCAGGTCGGCTGCGGCGAGGTCGGCGTGGCGGTGCCGACGGGCGGGCATCCAGGCGGTGTGCCACGTCAGCGCCACGGCGGCGCACGCAGTGTGGGCTTTCGCCCCGGCGGTGGCGAGGCAGCTGCAGCCTTCCAGGAGCGCACAGGCATCAAGGCACCGCGCATCATCGCGTGGGAGATCACCCGCTCGTGCAACCTCTCGTGCGCGCATTGCCGTGCGGCCGCCGAGTTCGGGCACTACCACGGCGAGCTCACCCTCGACCAGATAAAAGCGGTCATCGACGACATCACAACCATCTCGAACCCGATCATCATCCTCACCGGCGGCGAGCCGCTCATGCGTCCGGATATCTGGGAGATCGTGGATTACTGCCACGAGAAAGGATGCATGCCGGTGATCGGCACTAACGCCACGCTCATCACCGATGAGATCGCCGGGAAGATGGCCGCGCACAACATCCCGCGCATCTCGGTGTCGATCGACTTCCCTACAGCGGCCGAGCATGATGCGTTCCGCGGTCAGCCGGGGTGTTTCGCCGAGGCGATCGAGGGGATCAAGACCGCCAAGCGCCATGGGGTCGGTGTGCAGGTGAACACGACCGTCACTACGGAGAACGCTGCCAGGATCGAGGAGGTGCACGACCTTGCCGAGTCGCTCGGCGTGGACGCGTTCCATATCTTCATGCTGGTGCCTACCGGGCGAGGCTCAGACCTGCTCGACAAGGAGCTGCCTCCCGAGGAGTACGAACGGGTGCTCACGTGGGCGTACCATCGGCAAAAAACAAGCCCTCTCCACTTCAAGCCCACCGACTCGCCACATTATTACCGTATCATCAGACAGCTCGCAAAAGCCGAGGGCAAGAAGGTGACCCGGGAGGAATATGGGCTTGACGCGATGACGCGTGGCTGTTTGGGCGGCATCACATTCAGCTTCATCAGCCACGTGGGCGACATCCAGCCATGCGGGTATTTCGACATGCAGCTTGGCAACGTGAAGGAGCAGCCGTACTCGGCGATATGGGAGAAGTCCCAGGTCTTTAACGACCTGCGCGACTACTCGCTCCTTAAGGGGAAGTGCGGTGCCTGCGAGTACCGGGCGGTTTGCGGCGGCTGCCGGGC
Organism: Coriobacteriia bacterium; assembly: GCA_009779675.1. Classification (GTDB taxonomy): domain Bacteria; phylum Actinomycetota; class Coriobacteriia; order Anaerosomatales; family PHET01; genus WRDS01. The sequence goes on along the minus strand of WRDS01000065.1, from coordinate 1,026 downwards.
GCGGGCGCTTGAGCTTACGGGCGACTACCTTGAGGCGGAGCCGTACTGCGCATACGTGCCTCCGGGTTACGAGAATAACTGACGGAAAGGGGAGTTTCATGGGCTCGATGACTTCCGCCGAGGCCTTCTCGGCGGCAAGCAGGCTTATCCCCGGCGGGGTGAACTCGCCGGTTCGTGCATACAAGAGCGTGGGGATCGAACCGCGGTTTGTCGAGCGCGCAAAAGGGAGCCGCATCTACGATGTCGATGGGCGCGAGTACATCGATTTTGTGGGGAGCTGGGGGCCGATGATCCTTGGCTATGGCGATGAGCGCGTGCTCGACGCGGTGCGCGGCCAGCTTGCGCGCGGGACATCGTTCGGGGCTCCCACGGAGGTCGAGGTCGAGCTCGCCGAGGCCGTGGCCGACGCGGTGCCCGGCATCGAGATGGTGCGCTTTGTGTCCAGCGGCACCGAGGCCACGATGAGCGCCATCAGGCTCGCGCGCGGGTTCACCGGACGCGAGAAGGTCATCAAGTTCGACGGCAACTACCACGGCCATTCCGACGCGCTGCTGGTTGCCGCGGGAAGCGGTCTGCTCACTTTAGGCATCCCGAGCACGCCCGGTGTCACGAAGGGTGCTGCCAAGGACACGGTCGTGTTGCCCTACAACGACTTAGCCTCTGTCCGTGCGGCCTTTGCCGAGGATGGCGGGGAAGTCGCAGCTGTTATCGTCGAGCCGGTCGCTGGCAATATGGGCGTTGTGCCCCCCGCAACCGGTTTCCTTGAGGGGTTGCGCGAACTCTGTGACTCGCATGGGGCCCTGCTCATCTTCGACGAGGTCATCACTGGCTTCAGGGTGGCCTTCGGCGGGGCGCAGGAACGCTTCGGGGTGGTCCCCGACCTTACGACGCTTGGGAAGATCATCGGCGGCGGGTTCCCAGTCGGCGCGTTTGGCGGCAGGCGTGAGGTAATGGAACACCTCGCTCCGACGGGGCCGGTCTACCAGGCTGGGACGCTTTCAGGGAACCCCGTTGCTATGGTTGCAG
>WRDS01000064.1 GCA_009779675.1 Coriobacteriia bacterium | reverse complement strand
TTATCCGACAACGTCATGGGCACCTTGAGGGCGATGCTCATCGACTGAGTGAGGTCGGCAAGGCACATAAGACAGGGGCGGCCAGCAAGGTCTGTACACGACAAGACCAAGATGTGGGCTGCGACTCCTTCCTCGGGTCGCAGCCCACTTTACTTCCCTGAAAGAAAATTTGCCCCAAGAACATCTCCCTCCTCAGATTCTTTTTGATGCGACGAATATCATTCTGCCCAGACTACTTCAAGGGACTCCCGTCTCAAAAAGTGCGTGGTCGCCGCCGGTCTGCGCAACTGTACTCAGTCGTCATCGAGGAGGATCGTCCCACCCAGTTGCTCTGTGAGTATACGTTCGATTGTCGAGCCAGGTGATACCTTGGGCGCATCGGATCCAGTTGCGTCCAGCACGGGTTCCTCCAGCACAGGCTCTTCGGCCGCGCAACCATCAGAGACAGGATCTGCGACTGCAAGGCCTTGGGCAGCAGGGTCGCCTGCAACAGGGTCTTCAACAGCAGGAACCTCTGCAATAGGGTCAAGAGGAACCTCGGCAACAGGGTCTGCTGGAGCAGAGGCAGGAACCTCTGCAACAGGGTCGGATCCTGTCGGACGCACGCCGCCTCGGCGAAGCTGGTAGCGGAAAGGCAGCGGTGAGCCAAACACCGCGGTAATAGCATTCCTCATCAGCTCGCGGGTCTCGACGTGCTCCGCCAGTTCGATTGAAAACCCCTGGCTCGCGGGAAACGCGATCACGAGACTGCGACCGTCGGTGTCTACATCGACCTCGGTGTTCGCAAACGTCTGCGCACGCGCCGGCTTGCTCTTTTTTATCTCCAGCAAGACCGTCTGCCAGTCGCGCCTGACAGCTGCACGGGTAAGCTCATCGGAAGTTGCCGCCGCCGCCTGGCTGGAGGGCTCTGGGCTGCCCGGCTCGGCAACAGGCTCGTCGGAAACCGCTGCTGCCTCGGCCTGGCCAGAAGCTTTCGGCTCCGTCGGCTTCGCAGGCTTCTCGGCTGGCCGAACCGCTTGCCACTGCTCAAGCGCCTCAAGCCGTCCAGCAAGAGCGGCGAGCGAAAGGTCGCCCTGCGGCTGGGCGACGCGGGTCAGCATGATCTCGAGCGAAAGCCGCGGATCGCTCGACCAGCGCATCTCGGCAGCTAGCTCGCCAAGCACGTGAAGGACGTGCGCCAGCCGGTCGGGGCCGCCAAACTCGGTCGCCTGGGCCTCAAGGCGCGAAAGGTCGGACGTGGTGCGGTTGACCAGCCCCCGCCCATCACCGGATGCGGCAATCACAAAGAGGTCCCTGATGTGCGCGGTAAACTCACGCACCAGCTCATTCACGCCGACACCGGCCTCGATGACATCGGCGATCCAGTGAAACCCGCCTGCAATATCCCGGCGGACAATCAGCTCGGCAAACTCGAAGAGCTGTTCGGCATCGACCTGTCCGAGCATGCCCTCGACATCATCGGCGGTGATCTCGCTCCCGGAAAAAGCGACGAGCTGCTCAAGCGCGGTGATCGCGTCGCGCATCCCACCGTCAGCATGGCGCGCAATAAGCGTGAAGGCACTGCGATCCACCTCGAGACCCTCGGCCTCGGCGATATAGCGCAGGCGGTCGACGATCTCTTCAACCGAGAAACGGTGGAAATCAAAGCGCTGGCAACGCGACTGGACGGTTTCGGGGACTTTGTTGGAATGCGTCGTGCACATCACGAAAACAACGTGGCCAGGGGGCTCCTCGATCGTCTTTAGCAGCGCATTGAACGCCGCTGCGGAAAGCATGTGGACCTCATCGATGATGTAGACCTTGTAGTGCCCGCGCACCGCGCCCAAAGAGACCCGCCCGATGATCTCCTCCCGCACGTTATCAACGCCTGTCCGCGAAGCCGCGTCGAGCTCGTAGACATCTGGATGCCGCCCCTCGGCGATCTGGACACACTGCTCGCAGGTCCCGTCGGGCTCGCCAGCGGATCCCCGCTCGCACATAAGCGCTTTCGCAAGCAGCCGAGCAGTCGTGGTCTTGCCGGTTCCCCTCGGGCCGGTGAAGAGGTAGGCGTGCGCGACGGTCCCCTCGGCGACCGCATTGCGTAGCGTGCGTTCGATATGCTGCTGCCCGACCACATCATCGAAGGTGGCCGGACGGTACTTCCGATAAAGTGACACCTGTACCATGAGGCTTTTGGAGTCCTTTCAGGCCTGTTGTTCAGACATGCGGGAAACGCCTACCGGGCAGCCTACGACAAGCAACCGAGTAGCGCGCAAAAGCCGCCCCAGCTGCTACGCAAGCCGCCACGTGAGCGCCCCCGGCGGGCACGAGCGCTCGTCAGAGATCGCTTATGGCTGCTTCCTTCCGGATCTGACCAGGTTCACAACATGACGCCGCTCGAGCCCGCCCGAAGCGCTCGGAGGTATATTAGTGGTACTCCGATGTTGCTGATGCCTCGGCAAGAAACGGCACCACATAGGAGTATACCGGCTTTGATTCCGAAGGTGGCGTGTATCGGCCCGACTCCATGAAAAACGCGTATCCGCCAAGGGATGGCGACAGGCAGTATGGCGATACCAGGGTGGCTAGCGGCAAGTTCAGACAATAAACAACAAGCGGTGTCAGCATTGATGGTAGTTGGAACATCAGCAAACAACAAGCAGTCTCAACATTGATAGTGATCGGAAACTTCATCGATGTTTTAACTTTATTTCCGTAAATTTTGTCATAATACGAACGAAATTTCTATTTATAGCTTCTGCGCCTGCACAGCCTACATGATTTTCCGACTACGGTCACACAGGGAAGATAAGGAAGAGCCGACCATGAAGCGAAAAGTCACTAAGAGCCTACTGGACTGGAAGTCATCGCCCAACCGGAAACCGCTGGTTTTAAGCGGAGCACGCCAGGTGGGCAAAACCTACTCCGTCCTGGAGTTCGCTCAAACTCAATTCAAGAACCACGTGCACGTGGACTTTTCTGCCAGCAAGGATGTTGCGGCGCTCTTTGAGCATAACATCACCCCAAAAGAACTCGTGCCTCAACTCCAGGCAAGCTTCAAGACCAAAATAGACCCGGCGGACACCCTGATCTTCCTCGATGAGGCCCAGGCCTGTCCAAGGGCGTTAACCTCCCTGAAATATTTCTGCGAGCAGGCACCTGCGTACCATGTGATAGCCGCCGGTAGCCTGCTTGGGATCGCCCTCGGAAGAGAGACGTACTCCTACCCCGTAGGAGAAGTCGATGTCATCTCTCTTCATCCACTTGACTTCGAGGAATACCTCTGGGCTGCCGAGGAACGGGAGCTTGCCGGCCTTATCCGCCAGTCATACCTCGCCGACAAGGCGCTTGGCTTACACGAATACGCTCTGCGGCTCCTGCGCAACTACCTTTTTTGCGGAGGCATGCCCGAGGTTGTCAGTACGGCATTAGACGACCCCTCGGCTGACCCAAAAAAAATCCGCAGGATCCAGCGGTTGATAACCAACGCCTACTTGGCAGACATGACGAAATACGCATCATCGGCTGACACAGCCAAGATCCTCAATGTCTGGCAAGGCATACCCGGACAGCTCGCAAAGGAAAACCACAAGTTCCAGTACCGGACGATTGCCTCGGCGGCCAGAGCCCACCAATACGAGGCTCCGATAAATTGGCTCAAGGCCGCAGGTCTGGTGGAGTTCTGCTATCGCGTCAGCGAAGGGAAAGCCCCCCTGCGGGCATTCATGGAACAGGGCTCCTTTAAGCTCTATCTGCTAGATACCGGATTGCTGGCCAGCCTTTATGACACAGAACCTGCCGATCTGGAGCCAGCCAACGACAAGGGCTCGCGCTTCCGTGGCGGCATTTCCGAGAACTTTGTAATGCAACAACTCGTGGCAAAGGGGATCGAGTCGTTTTATTGGGGCATTCCGTCCAAATCCGAAGTGGAGTTCGTAATACGCTCCGCCTCAGGAGCCGTCATGCCAATTGAGGTCAAATCGGGAAAGAACGTGACTGCCAGAAGCCTAGAGGCTTACCGCCGTGCATACGGGCCCGAATATGTCATCCGTTGCTCGGCCAAGAACTTCGGTTTTGAGGGTCATACGAAATCGATCCCGTTGTATGCAGCACACTGTATCGAGTAGTGCCGCCGAGAACCACCGCACGGTCACGGGAGTATGCCTTCGCTGCCTTGCCGTGCCCGCGCCTTCAGGCGGTTTTGGACCGCCTGGATGATGACGGGCAGCACACTGATCAGTATGATCCCGATGACCAGGAACTCGAGGTTCTTCTCAATAAACGGGATGTTGCCAAAAAAATAGCCTGCCCCCACAAACACCGTGACCCAGACGAATCCGCCGAGCAGGTTATAGATCTCGAAATACCTCCGCTCCATTGCACTGATTCCAGCAACAAACGGCGCAAACGTCCGGATAAACGGGAAGAAGCGCGCAAATGAGATCGTCTTTCCTCCGTGGCGTGCAAAAAACGCCTCCGTGCTTGCAATGTGCTCAGGTCTGATGATGCGTGAGAACTTGCCGGACTCGAGTATGCGTCGGCCCCATCGGTACCCGATCATATAATTTGACATGTCGCCAAGGACCGCCGCACAAAACACGACCAACAAAAGCACCCATACATTAAGCCCGCCCGAGGTGACGGCGGCAAGCGCACCAGCAGTAAAAAGCAGCGAGTCGCCTGGGAGAAAAGGTGTCACGACCACACCCGTCTCCATGAAGATGATCAGAAAAAGCATCATGTATATCCAGGCGCCGTACAAGGCAACCCAGTCCTTGAGCACCGTATCCAGGTTCAGGAACAGATCGATGAAAAAGCGTATGGAATCCATGCCACCATCCTAAATAGCTAAAAACACCGCTCCAAGAGTACCGCTTACTATTCTATTCGTTGTCGCTGGTTTCCCGATGGAATCGTCACCTTTTGGTTTCGCTTTGGGTTGCGCCGCGTGTGCGCACCATGTGCTCGCCGCACCCGCCATGCGCTCGTACCATGTGTGCGCCGCGCAACACCAGCGTATTAACGTATACTGCCAGTATGACGTTTGATGAACTCGGACTCTCCAAACCGATCCTTAGAGCGGTTTCCGCCCTCGGTTATAACACGCCGACCCCTGTCCAGGCACAAGCCATCCCACTGGTACTTGCAGGGGCGGACGTCGTCGCCGCTGCCCAAACCGGGACCGGTAAGACGGCCGCGTTCACCTTGCCGCTCATGCAGCGCATCGGTCGTGGGAAAGGAGTCCCCCTTGCGCTTGTCGTGACCCCCACGCGCGAGTTGGCCGTACAGATCGAGCGTGTGGCGGCTATCATCGCCAAAGAAACCGATCAGCGCGTCACGGTAGCGGTAGGCGGAGTCAAGTACCGGCCGCAGGCCAATCGGATCAAATCCGGCATCGACCTGCTCGTCGCCACACCGGGACGCCTGATCGACCTCGTAGAGCACGGCAACGTCAGCCTCGCCAGCGTACAGGCGCTTGTGCTTGACGAGGCCGACCGTATGCTTGACATGGGTTTCTGGCCGAGCATGCGCCGTATCCTCGGCTTTTTGCCGGACGTGCGGCAGACCCTGCTTTTCTCTGCAACACTGGACGAGGCGATCACCCAGCTTATAGACGGTGTGCTCCATGACCCTGTCTACGTCGAGATCGCGCGCCAGGGCACGACCGTAGAACAGCTCGAGCAGGCTGTATTGCCAGTTGAGCAGTCGCAGAAACCGGAGCTCCTTGCAGCCCTCGTGCGCCAACGGGGTGCAGACCGGGTGCTTGTCTTTACCAAGATGAAGAACCGGGCAGACTTCGTTAAGACGATACTTGACCGGGACGGCTTACGAGTCACCTGCATACACGCCAACCGTAGCCAACAGCAGCGCGAAAGAGCGCTCAGCCGGTTCCGTAGCGGCAGGATCGACATCTTAGTGGCCACCGATATTATCGCACGCGGTATCGACATCTCAGACATCGATCATGTTATAAACTATGACGTGCCTGAAAACCCGGAGGACTACGTGCACCGCATCGGGCGCACTGCGCGGGCAGGAGCGAGCGGTTACGCGTTCACGCTGCTCGGACCAGATGAACTCACCCAGTTCCGTGAGATCGAGTATTTCCTCGGTCAACAGGTGCCGGTGCTTGACATAGAGGACTTCCCTTACCGAGAGGGGCGGATCATCCCGTTTGCCGGAAGGCCGGTTAAAAAGCGGAGCCATAGCGTGTATGGCGGCAGCATCACAAGGCGAGGCCGAAGGCGTTAGGGCCTGAAGGCCCTAGGGCTCGAAAGCGTTAGGATCTGAAAGCGCTAGGAACTGAAAAGCGAGAGATACCGAACACGTTGACTGGGGGACTTATGCACCACGACACCCTTCTTCTTGCAAGCATCGCGATGGCGATCGTCGTCGCTTTCTTCGGCGGCATCGTCGCCCGCAAACTGGGGCTGCCGGCACTTGTCGGCTACCTTGTGGGGGGCGTGCTCATCAGCCCTTTTACCCCCGGGTTCCAGGGCGACAGCGTCAACATGAACCAGCTCGCCGAGATCGGCGTCATCTTCATGATGTTCGGGGTCGGCCTGCATTTCTCGCTTAAAGACCTCTGGGAAAAACGCAACATTGCCATCCCGGGCGCGCTGCTTCAGATGGCAGCGGGCACCGCGCTCGGTGCCGTCCTTGTAAGCCGCTGGGGCTGGTCGATTGGCGCAAGCGTGGTGCTCGGCATCTCGATATCGATCGCAAGCACCGTAGTGCTGTTGCGCGCGCTCACCGATGCCGGCATCCTGCAGTCACCCGGCGGCAGGGCGGCGACCGCCTGGCTCATCCTGGAGGACCTTGCTACCGTTTTGATCCTCGTCCTTCTGCCCGTGCTCTTTGGCAAAGAGGACGTTGCTGGCGCGGCCCTTGTACGCGATATCGGCCTCACGCTCGTAAAGACAGGCGTGTTTGTCGCGCTCATGATGTTCGTAGGTACCCGCGTGATCCCTTGGATCCTCACGCGCATCGCTAAGACCCGTTCCCGCGAGCTTTTCCTGCTTGCAGTCGTGGCGCTCGCCCTTGGCACCGCCTTTGGCGCGGCAGAGATCTTCAGCATCTCTTTCGCACTCGGCGCGTTTTTAGCAGGGGTTGTGGTCAACGAATCCTCAATGGGCCATCAGTCCGCCGCCGAGATCCTGCCGTTCCAAGAGCTCTTCTCGATCCTTTTCTTCGTGTCCGTCGGCATGTTGATCGACCCGCGAATCTTCGTCAGTCAGTGGCCGCAGATTCTCGCCCTTACCGTGCTTGTCGTGGCAGGCAAATGGCTCATCAACCTACTCCTCTGCTTCGCACTGCCTTCGACCATACGCACGGCGCTTGTGGTCGCAGCCGGCCTTGCACAGATCGGTGAGTTCTCTTTCATCGTGGGGCAGGCGGGGCTCTATTTGGGCATCCTGACCGGTGAGCAGTACAGCCTGATCCTCGCCGCCGCTATACTCTCCATCCTCCTCAACCCATTCATCTTCAGAGCCACTCCGCACATCGAGCGGTGGATGACCTCGAAGCCCAGGTTCCGCCGCCTGTTCGAGCGTGGCATGGGCACGAGCATGCCTGAGGCCGGGGACAAGGCCGGGATGGCCGAGGAGCTGAGCGGCCACGTGGTCATCGTCGGCTACGGGCGCGTGGGCAGTTACACCGCGCACGTCCTTGAGGAACTCGGCGAATCCTACCTCGTGATCGAGTCGGATATCTCCATCGCCGAGGAGGCAGCGGGTCGAGGTGTGCCAATGCTCTTTGGCGACGCGTCGAACTCCGAGATACTCAAGCACGCCAGCCTCGAGAAAGCGACCGCGCTCGTGGTCACCAGTGGCAGCGACACGTCCGCGCAGCTTATCGTCGCGTATACCCACGAGGTTGCGCCTTCCCTCTCCATCATTGCACGTGCGAGCACACAGGCGGGCGTTCTGACCCTTCTGGAAAGCGGCGCGCATCATGTGGTGCAACCAGAGATGGAGGGCGGCCTTGAGATCATGCGGCTCACGTTGCTTGATCTTGGCAAATCGCCGAGCCGGATCCAGGAGTACGCGGACGCGGTCCGCACCGATGCGTACGCAGCGGTCTCATCCGGGAAGAAGCGTCCGCACGCGCTCGACCAGCTGATAACCACCATCCGAGGAGTCGGGATCCAGTGGATCACCGTGTCTGGGGCGAGCGGTGTGGTAGGGCAGACGCTTGCCTCGGCAGACATCCGTGCGGCAAGCGGGGCCTCGGTCGTGGCTATCCTGCGCAACGGGAAGACGATGGCGAATCCCAGCGCCCAGACCGTCATTGAGGCCGACGACCTCGTAGGCGTCATGGGGGACGTGGACGAGGTCGAGGAGGCGTTCCACATCCTTGTGCCACCCGGAAGCTGCACGCTGGAGGACGACGAGGCCGACGTGCTCGACAGCATCGCGCACCCCAGCTCTACCGAGGGCTACTGGTTGTAGCGCCCTATCAGCGACGGAACATGGGGAGCCGGTTCACGAGCGGAACCGCCCCGACTGTCTCGCTTGCAAGGTCTTTGAGGATGCGTATCCGCGCAACCGGGTCGAGAGCGGTCATCTCCTCCCGGACGCGCATCTCTGCCTCGCTGATGTGCATTGCGCGATGACGCCAGAGGGCCGCCCCTGCCAACATCGCACCGCCGAGCGCGATGAACACGAGCGGGAAGACCACGTCGCGTGTCCGGCGACGCGAGCCTGCCGAGAAGAAGGCCCTGACCAGCCCCAAGGCCACCCCTGTGCCGACAAGCGCCCAGCCAGTGGCCGAGGCTGCAGCCTCGGCATCCACGGACTCCACAAACTGGGAGCGTATCTCGGCGGCCCGGCGTTGAAGCTCCTCGCGGGAGCTGTTCGCCCAACCGAGCAGGCTGTCATAGTGGGTGTCGGATCCTTCGGCCAGCCTCTCAGGAACTCTCATGTGGCTCCCCCTCATATGGCCTCCCTCTTCTCGCGCTGCCATGTGCCACGCTTGTGCTTTTTTGCCGCACCCCATGCTACCGCGACACGTGCGCAAACGTGCGGTTTCGACTCAAAAACACCAGGAAAACCAGACACAAGGCAGGTTTCCGGATAATCCTGTTTCTGATTCCGGATTATCCGGATTTTCACCGCCGCCGCTATCGTGCCAGTATCCTTTCTGTAAGAAGCTTATTCCTGTAAGAAACAACACTTGACCCTCACGTAACGTAAGGGTATAAGCTCTGCCGAGAGGCACCTGCACCTGCCAGGCGTAACGGCACCATCGGATGAGTCCGTGCCGAGCCTGCACCTGGCTTGCAGCTGCTTCGCACAGGGAGCGCGCTGGCACACGCACGTCTCGCACAGAATACGAGGGGGATCCGGGTTGGCATACACTGTTGGAGAGGTTGCGCAACTTGCGCACGTAAGCGTGCGAACGCTGCACCACTACGATGAGATCGGGCTGCTCACACCCGAGGGACGCAGCGGCGCTGGTTATCGGCTCTACTCCGATGCCGACCTTGTGCGACTGCAGCAGATACTGCTCTACCGGGAGCTCGACTTCCCGCTTGGCGAGACCGCCCGGCTGCTCGGCGAGCAAGGGTCTGACCCGCTGCGGGCGCTTCTCGGTCAGCGGGGGTTGATCGAGAAGAAGCTCGCACGCGACAGGCAGCTGCTGGCGCTCATAGACAAGACGATCGATTCTATGGAAAGAGGGATGGCGTTGACTAAAGAGGAGATGTTCGAGGTGTTCGGCGACTTTGACCCGGCGGAGTACGAGGAGGAGGCCGAGCAGCGCTGGGGCGACACGGATGCCTATGCCGAGTCCGCTCGGCGGACCAAGCGGTACAAGAAGGAGGACTGGGCAGCCCTAAGGGCCGAGCAGGATGCCGTGAACGCACGAATGGTGGCAGTCTACGATGCCGGAACCGCACCGGACGAGCCCGCCGCGACCGATGTCGCCGAGGAGGCCCGGCGCATCATCGACCGCTGGTTCTACCCGCTCACGCGGGAGGCCCACGTCTGCCTGGGCGAGATGTACATCGCCGACCCGCGCTTCACGAAAACGTACGAGGATATGCGTGCTGGGCTCGCGCAGTGGTGGTACGAGGCGATCAAGGCGAATGCGGATACGGGCGCGGATGCGGCTGCAGATACGGAAGGGGTGTCTTGATGGAAACGGATGCCCCAATGTCTTCGTCCTCATCCGGCCCATCTGAGCCGTCTGCCCTGACGATCCCCGCGATCCCAGCCCTCCCTGCGATCCCGACGCTCCGCCCTATCGGGATCGTCCGCTCGCCCGTGGGCGACATCAAGAAAATGCCCCGAGGCGGCGTTGAGGCGGTCATCGAGCTCGACCACCGCTATGCAAGCGGGCTGCAGCGCATCGAAGAGCACTCAAACATATGGGTGCTCAGCTGGTTCCATGAAAGCGAGAGCGCCCGTGACACCCTCATAGTCAACCCCGTCAAGGAGGATCCGACCGCGTTTGGCTACGGTGTCTTTGGCATGCGCGCCAACCGCCGCCCTAACCCCATCGCGCTCTCGCTCGTGGACCTGCTTGGGGTCGACGGCAACCGCGTGCGCGTGCGCGGGCTCGATGCGATCGACGGCACGCCGGTGCTCGACATCAAGTCGTACTGGGAACGCGACGTGATCTTCTCGCCGCGTGCACCCGTGCTCCGACCCAAAGAACGCCAGACCCGATGGAGGGATCTTGTCAGGCTGGGCAAACAACACCACCAGGAGACCTGCACCGATTTCTACCTCGGCATGCGCATGGCGCTTATCGCCGAGGAGGCGCTCGGCAAGCTGACTGCGCTCGGCCTCACCGTCCAAGTCGAGGGCTCGCGTTGCCTCGGCGACTCCATCCAGGGGATCACCCACGCTCGGCTGGCGAACCCGGCGCGATTCACCTTTGCCGAGAGCGCATCGGCGCAAAGGAGCGAATGGCGCTCCGGCGATGCGGGTGCGAGCGCGGACGCGGACGCGGGCAAAGGCAACACCGACGGCTCCGACACCGAACGCGTCCTGCGCCTCCACGCCCGAGAGGCTGCCGTTCAAGGGCGCCCAGCCGAGATGGACGCATGGGCCCCTGACGCCATAAGCGACGAGGAGCTGTTCGAGATAGAGGGCGGATAGGCGGCTTGCGCAGGCAGGCAGGTAGTGGATCAGTCGGATTTGGCCAGGCTCTTGGAGTCAGGGCGACACAAGTTTGGCTGCTCGCGAAATCAAGATCACTCGATCGGGGTCGCATTCAGGCTGATATATAATAGCCACGGTGAGAGGAGCACTTGCCATGCGGGTTTATCTTGATAACTGCTGCTTTAACCGACCGTTTGACGAGCAGGTTTCTGCCGTGATCCGCTTGGAAACTGACGCGAAACTCCATGTGCAAAAGCTTATCCGTTCCGGAGAAGTAGAGTTGTGCTGGTCATTCGTGCTTGATTACGAAAACACTGCGAATCCTTTTGAAGAGGTTCGCGACCGCATCAGCGAATGGAAGCACATCGCGGCTGCCGATTGCTCTTTGTCGGATGAAGTCGCCGAAAAAGCTGCACGGTTAATGCAGCTCGGTTTACGGCAGATGGACGCAGCACATGTTGCCTGCGCAATTCATCTTGATGCTGATTGCTTTCTTACAACCGACAAGAAAGTATTAAGTAAGTCGATTCCCGAGATTTCTGTCCTGAATCCGATTGATTTTTTGAGAAGGTACGCCGATGCGAAGTGACACAGCTATCAAAAATGAGGGGATGCGCGTCCTCGCAAAAAGTCTCGGCCCTGTTGATGCCGAGCGGTTCATTGTGCTTTTGCGCCGAGAGCCATTTGATTACACGGAGTGGCGGCAGGATTTATACAAAGGTATGCCGCTTGACGAGTTTTTGAAAAAAGCAACCGCGCATCGCGATATGATGACACACGAATAGGTTGGCGCGAGGCTACCAAAGATGGAATGGGTCTTTTTATGATGAAGGCGCTAAAAACCTGCGGGGCTGCTTTATTCGTCTGCATTTTTCTAACTGGTTGTTCTGGCCCCATATTTGGCCGCAATGTGGAGAATTTTGTGGAGCACGAGCAGGCCGGGACGGCTCCTATCCCCGGTGAGGTTTCAACGGTCTTTTATTACAAAGTCTCGGATGACAAGGATGAAGCATATTTCATTGCAAAAAACTTGGCGGACGAGACAGAGGGCCTTATTTTCCGGGGACCCAGAAGTCAGGAAATAGAAAGAGTGCTTGCCGACAAAGCAAGTCAACGTGTGTACTATACGCTTCAGGATTGGCGGGAAAACTCAGAACGTATCTCTTTGATCGTTTATGATCTCGCATCTATGCAGGAGGCAAGCAGCATACTTGTCTTCGACAGGTCGGCTTCAGGGTACCAGGATAAACTTTTGCTGGATATGCTGTTCGATGAATCCCATGACAAGATAATTTTTCAAATCGGCGGCGGCGGCGGCAGCACAGAGTTTCTTGTATTTGATATTGCGACCGAAAAAACAGAAGCGATTGCGCAAGGCCCCTACTATGAGGAGCTGTTTGCTGCGTATGAGGAACGGCTTGCATCGCTAAACGAAGACCGAGGCGATACGAAGATGCTTTTCGAGGCCCCGTTATACGAGGGGCCTTTGGATCCTCATAATAGTTACTACAAACCCAAATATGCTGGCATCTATGTAGATGATGGAACAAATAACATCCGTGTTTCCAGAAACCCCAATGGGGTTGATCGTCAATTTTGGCTGGATGATCAGAAATACGTCATAAGTGGCGCATATTTGTATGACGCATCAGGAAGAATGACCGAAAGACAGCTTATCGATTACGGTTGGATTTTAGCAATTAGTGAATCCCAACATACGACATAATCCCAGGCAGGCCATCAGGCCGCCACTGGCAGCGGCTCTTGGATCGGGAACATGTCTACCACCCTCGCCCTGTCCCGGTACGGCTTGGGGCGGCAGAGA
>WRDS01000063.1 GCA_009779675.1 Coriobacteriia bacterium | reverse complement strand
GTTCAGCCGCTCGAAGCTCGGCCTGGGCATGAAGGCCTCGCCACGGATCTCGACCGTCGGCCAGCTGCCGCCCTCTTTGACGGCCCCGTGCAGCTTCAGCGGGACATCGCGTACCGTCCGCACGTTTGCGGTGATGTTCTCACCCACGCGCCCGTTACCGCGGGTGGCAGCGCGCACAAGCGCCCCCTCCTCGTAGGTCAGCGCAAGCGAGGACCCATCGATTTTAAGCTCGCACGTAAACGTGCATGCCCTGGCCCCCAATGCTGCCTTCACGCGATCCAGCCAGGCATCCAGCTCGCCGAGATCCATAGCGTTATCAAGCGAGTACATACGGGTCGCATGCGAGGCTGGAGCGAAGAGATCGGCTGGCGTGGCACCGACCCTTTGCGTCGGGGACTCAGGCACGACCAGCCCAGGGAAGCGCTCCTCGATCCCAAGCAACTCGCGCATGAGCGAGTCATAGACCGCGTCGCTTACCTCAGGCGCATCGAGCACATAGTAGCAATGGTCGTGGTGGCTTATCTCGGCACGCAGCTCGGCAGCACGCCGAGAAGCCACCAGCATCTCGCCTGCTCGCATGTCCCCTGCTGACATTTCACCTGCCGGGAATCCATCTGCCAGAGTTTCACCTGCCAGCATCTCGCCTGCCAGCAATCCATCCGCTCGCAACCCATTATGGCTGTCTTCGCGCATCAGACCATCTCGTCCTCGGCGCGCACCCTTTGCACGTGCACAGGGCCAACCTCGTAAATGATCACCTCGGGAACGAACCTTTGCGGACGCTCGGCCTCATATATCCATGCGTCGGCAAGCATGACCTTGAAATAGACCCCTCCGGACACCGGCACGGGCTCTACCTCAACGCTGTTGCACAGGTACGCCCGCAACTCGGTCTCGACGTAGTAGTTGAAAACCCTGATCGCATCACGGTACTCATCGCAAAGGGCAAGCCTCCGCTCTGCCTCGCGAAGGTCAAATTCGTCGATGCTGTCCATTGCCTAAGATCCTTTCGTACGTAGCCCTTAATGATTGCTTCCGCCAGCAAGGCGCACGCGGTCCGGCAAGCGCACGCAACCCATTTCGAAACGCAAGCGGCCCGACAACACAGGTGGCTCGGCAAGCGCACATGGTTCATTTTATCTCGCCGACCCAGCTTATGGACACGAATCCCCTTTGGTAATTCCCGCTAAAATGCCGATGAGTTACATTAGAAATTGCATTGCGATGAGTCGCATTGGAAATTGCGCCCGGTGATGCGTGAATATCATCCGAGCAACACACGTAAAAAATGCAAAAACAACGGACACGGACAAAGGAAGATGACGTGAAAGAAGTACTCAGTTTATGTGCAGAGCTAGACCGGACCACGTATGCCACGTATAAGGCCCTTGCCCGCGCATTTTCGAGCGACCCTGAGTTGAGTGAGTACTTTCATCAGCTCGCCGCTGATGAAAGGAAGCACGTCCACTGGTGGTCTGAGCTGCTTGCTGCTTGGAAGGCCGACCTGCTCCCTAAGCTCAAGAACGCCGATCAGGCCCTTGAGCGTTTAAAAGAGATCAAGGCGACCCTTTCCCCTGCCCTTTGCGAGGATTATTCCCACTTGAGCGTCGATGATGCCCTGGATCTTGCCGCCCAGTTCGAGTTCTTCATGCTTGATCCGCTTTTTGGGGAGCTTATGGACTTCATCCAGCCCGGCGACGAGATCAGTTTGACCCACTCATACCCCAATCACATCCTGCGGTTGATCGAGCTTATCGAGAAACGCTACTCCCGACCGGGGATGGCGCGATTCCTGGCAGGGGTCCTCGAAAGGACCCTGGAAAGCCAACAGCAGCTATCAGCGCTTGCATTACGCGACGAGCTGACCAGCCTTTACAACCGCAGGGGAATCCTCTCTCACCTAGATCAGTGGCTTTCGTGGTCCGTGCGCTACAACCGGCCACTCGGCGTGATCCTGCTTGATGTCGACAACCTGAAGGTCGTCAACGACACACACGGCCATGAGGCCGGGGACTACGTGCTCAAGAATGTCGCGGAGGTGCTCACCGAGACCATCCGGGCCACCGACATGGTCGGCAGGTTTGGCGGAGACGAGTTCGTCGTGCTTGCCCCCGAGACCGAAAGCGAGGCACTCGACAGCCTTGCCGAGCGACTGATCACAGCCGTTGCAGACAGACCGGTGATAACAGCCTCCGACGCAATCGGGATCTCCATCAGTGCCGGAGGTGCCTCCCTTCCCAGCAGCTCTGCAGCCTCCGCAGAAAAGCTGCTCGCAGAAGCAGACAGTGCCATGTACTTGCACAAGACGGAGAAGAGGGCGGCGACTCAGTCCTGATCCGTCGCAGAAACAGAAGCGCTGCCCGAAGGCTGCCCGGAAGCGCTACCCGAAGACTCCCCGGAAAGCTCTTTTGCATGATAGCTTGAGCGCACAAAGGGCGCACTCGCAACCGCCGAGAAGCCCATCGCACGCGCCTTTTTGGCAAGAGCGGCAAAGACCGAGGGCTCCACGAACTCGCTTACCGGCAGCTGCCCCGGCCCTGGCCGCAAGTACTGCCCGAGCGTGACCATCGAGACACCATGGCCGCGCAAGTCCTCAAGAACCTGCGTGACCTCCTGGGTCGTCTCGCCAAGCCCTAACATGATCCCGGACTTCGTGGGCAGACCTGCCTGCATCTCATGAACGCGTGCGAGAACCCGGAGACTCCGCTCGTAATCTGCCTTGGGGCGGACCCGCGAATAGAGCCTCGGCACCGTCTCGACGTTATGGTTGAACACATCGGGCAATGCGGCAGAGACCACATCGATGCTCGCCTCATCGCCGCCAAAATCCGGGGTGAGCACCTCGACCGTCACATCAGGCAACAGCGCACGCACCGCACCTATGGTCGCCGAGAAATGCGCCGCACCACCATCCGGAAGGTCATCCCGGGTCACGCTCGTAACGACGACGTGCTTAAGCCCCATGCGAGCGGCCGCCTGCGCAACACGCTCGGGCTCTTCTGGGTCCAGCGGCTCAGGCCGACGTGACTCGATCGCGCAAAAGCGGCAGTCCCGCGTACAGGCTCCCCCCATAATCAGGAATGTCGCGGTCCCCTCACTGAAGCATTCGCCGCGGTTCGGGCATTTCGCACTCTGGCACACCGTATTCAAGCCTAGCTCGTCCAAAAGCTGTCCGGTGGCAGAGTACGCACCGTTTCTGGCTATTGGACGCCTGAGCCAGGACGGGAACCGCTGAGAGGCAGACGGCACGACTCAGATCTTTCCGGCAGCGTCGGCAGCAGCAGCCTTGACGACCTCCGAGACCGTGGGATGGGCATGCACCATGTGCGCGACCTCCCCGACAGTTACGCCGCGATGGATGCACAGCGCGACCTCGTGGATGATCTCCACCGCATGCGGGCCCACTATCTGGCAGCCCAAGACACGGCCGGTACCCTTCTCGGCAACAAGCTGCACGAAGCCAGCGCCCTCGCCTTCTGCAAGCGCTTTGCCGTTGCCGGCGAACTTCGCGACCACCTGCACCGCGTCAAGGCCGCGCTCCTTTGCGCTGTCGCGGCTCATGCCAACTGTTGCAACCTCCGGGAAGGTGTAGACACACGCCGGGAGGCAGTCGGGGTCGACGGTGTGGGCAGCCGGCTTGCCGCTTAACTCCGCTGCGGCATTGCGTGCGGCGGCCACGCCCTCTTCCTCGGCGACGTGGGCAAGCATCACGCCGCCGATCAGGTCGCCGATCGCAAACACGCCATCAAGGCTGGTCCGGAAATGCCCGTCCACCTTGATCGCCCTGCGATCGAACTCAAGGCCGACCTCCTCGAAGCCGAACCCGGATGAGTTGGGAACGCGCCCCACGGCGCTCATCACCACGTCGCTTTCAAGCATGGCACCGCTCTTCAGGTGCGCAAGCATCCTCCCATCGGCTCGGCGCTCGACGCTTTCGACCGCGTCGCCGAGGTGGAATGCGACACCCATGCCCTCAAGCTCCTGCTGCACAAGCCGCACCACGCGCTTGTCGTTGCCGGGCAGCACCTGCGGGGTCAGCTCGACAACGTGGACGGTACTGCCGAAGGCGGCATAGGCGCAGGCGAACTCGAGCCCGATCACCCCGCCGCCGATGATGGTGATCTTAGGCGGGATCCCGCTTAAGGCAATGGCATCATCGCTCGTCCACACCCCGTCAGGCCCATGGTCGATCCCGGGAAGCTCGAAGACCACCGATCCGGTCGCCAGAATGACCGCGTCCGCGCTGACCGTGCGCACTCCTCCGTCCGCAAGCGCTACCTCGATCGTCCTCGGAGCCGTCAGGCGCCCTTGCCCGGACACGACCTCGACTTTGAGGCGCTTGGCCGCCCCCTCGATCTGCCCGACAAGCTCCGAGACGATCCCCTCCTTGCGGGCCCTCAGCGCATCGACATCGACGCTGGCACCGCCATCAAACGCAAGGCCGAACTCCTCGGCTGCCCGAGCATCCTTGAGCACCCGCGCCGACCTGAGGATGGCTTTCGTAGGAACGCAGCCGCGGTTCAAGCATGTCCCGCCGAGGCGTTCCCGCTCGATCAAGGTGACCTCTGCCCCGAGCCGTGCTGCCTCAAAGGCCGCAGAGTAACCGCCAGGACCGCCGCCGAGAACTGCAATATGCATATCTGAGAGCCTTTCAAGTCGTGGGTGTACAAGCCCATGGGTATCTGCCACAAGACACCGGCTACAGCACGCAACCACTCGAATGCGCGACCGGTGCCGGTGTCGATGTCGATGCCCGCAAAACATGGGGTTTTGGGTTTGTTGTGGCGCTATAGTGTAGCACCGCACAGGCAGAGGCGACCATGAACCGACCGCTAGCCCCCGGGCTGCACATAGGGGAGTCCACAGCACCAGCAGCACGAGCAAACAGGCTCGTGCGATGTCGCTTCATTCCCTGAAGTCCGCCTCGTCGTATGTGTACCACTCTGCGTCCTCTGGTTCCGAGCCATCCGGCTTTTCCATCTCTTCCCGGCTGACCTCCTTCCCGTTTACGCGGTATACGTCACGTGCCCAATCGACATACCAAAGCTCGGTCACAAAAAGCCTCTCTTTTTGGAACCGCATCCTTTCCAGGGCGCTTAAAAGTGCGCTGCCTGAACTGATGAACGAGCCGTCCTTGTATATGCCCATGTTCCTGCAGGAGAAGACGAAGCCGTACACGACACCGTCCTCGTGGCGGAGCACTAACACGTTGCCAGACGTCGCCTTGTTCGGAGGCGACAGCAGCAGCTCCAGAGCTCCGTCCCCGTCCATGTCGGCCAGGCAGAATTGGGCGTAATCCGGGGGCCCCCTCCCCCAAAATCATCGACAGTAGGCTCAGAACCGGTGGTGTACTCATAGAACCCGTTATCCTCGATGGATAATATACGGTTACCAGAGCGGAAGTCCTTCAGGTAGATAGGCCTGCCGGTCTCGGTGCAGAGGAACTCCCGCTCGCTACAGATGACCTCCCGTATCGCCGGGTCGATGCTTTCGATGACATCCGGCGGCGGGGAGGGTATGCCGTAAGACGAGTGAGCCATTACAGTGCCGTCCACGTATGGCAGTATATCCGGCACATGGTATTCAGGAGGATGACCGTTTTGACCGGATGCGCCATCGGGTTTCGGGCTGCACGTAGGGGAGTCCACAGCACCAGCAGCACGAGCAGACAGGCTATGCGATGTCGCCTCATTCCCGGAAGTCCGCCTCATCGTATGCGTACCACTCTGCGTCTTCTGGTTCCACCCGCCAATAGCTATTTGCTTCTTTTGGGCTCACATCCTCTCCGTTTATGCGGTATACACCACCCACATCATCAACACACCACAGATCGGTCGAAAAGACCCTCTCTTTTACGAAGCTTACCTTTTTTAGATAATTCACAGTTGCGCCACCCGAGCAGATGAACGACCCGTCTGTTTTTATGCCGTTCATGCCCCTGAAGGGGAAGACGAAGCCGTATACAGCACCGTCCTCATAATGAAGCAACAGCCTGTTGCCTGTTTGAGACTCTTCTAATATCAGCTCCTGAGCCCCGTCCCCATCCATGTCGACTACACAGAACTGGCTGTAGGATTTCGCCTCCTCGCTGTCCCAGGGACCGGTATACTCCATATCCCCGTCATCGTTGACGAACAGGTAGCTGTTAGACCGGAAGTCTTTGAAACACATGGGCTTGTCGGTCTCAGCGCAGAGGAACTCCCTTTTGTTGCAGATGACATCTCTTATCGCAGGACTGACACTTTTGATAACGCTCAACGATGGAGATGGTAGAGGCGGTGATTCGGCAGGCGGATAATAAGGTGGATGATACTCGGCACCGGGCGTATAAGGTGGCACATCATTAGGCAGTAATCCAACTCCGATGGGATCGCTTTTACTAGCAACACCACTGGGTTCTAGCTTGCACGCCGACAGGCACAGCACCAGCAGCACGAGCAGGCAGGCTATGCGGTGTCGCCTCATTCCCTGAAGCCCGCCTCATCGTATGCGTACCACACTACGTCTTGTTTTGCGCCGTTCGCGGCCAAGTACGCCTCGACTTCTTCCTCACTGAAATCCTGATCGGTCCCGCGGAACATATCGTCCCACGCGGCCAGATAGACCCATGCCTGCGCCGAACTGACGTTCTGCCCGCCTATGCGGTACTCACCGGTGTACGCATCGACAATACATAGCTCATCACGGATGACCCTCCCTTTTGCGAACCGAACCTTCGATACCTCGGTATGGCCAGAGCCACCTGAGCACATGAACGACCCGTCCGTTTTTACGCCTCCCATGCCCCTGCAGGGGAAGACGAAGCCGTACACGACACCGTCCTCGTAGCGGAGCACTAGCACGTTGTCAGACGTCGCCTGGTTCGGAGGCGACAGCAGCAGCTCCAGGGCTCCGTCCCCGTCCATGTCGGCCACGCAGAATTGGGCGTAATCCGGGGGGCCTCCCCCCTCAAAGTAATCGACAGTAGGCTCAGAGCCGGTGGTGTATCGATAGGGCCCGTTGTCCTTTATGGATAGATGGTTGCCAGAGCGGAAGTCCTTCAGGTAGACAGGCATGCCGGTCTCGGTGCAGAGGAACTCCCGCTCGCTACAGATGACCTCCCGTATCGCCGGGTCGATGCTTTCGATGACATCGGGCGGGGCGGGTGGCGGATTCCAGAAGTCGCCGGACTGAGCCAACGGCACCTCAGGCGCTGCCTGCCCGAGAGAGCCTTCTTGACCAGAAGTATCATCAGGCACCGAACTGCACGCCGACAGGCACAACGCCAGCAGCACGAGCAGGCAGGCTATGCGGTGTTTCCTCATTCCCATCACACGCTTTCTCGTTCCCGATACACGTTATATCAACGGCTAGCGAAGACCCTTGTCCATGGCGTTCTGTTCTGCTGCCTCAATCCGTCTGCCCATATGCGGCGTTCCCGCACTTTCATAGTCGTCACAGAAAGACTCCGTCATGGCTGCAAGACTAGCGTCGTCTGCTTTCATGAAATCGTCCCATCTGTATTTTTCGCCGCCTCGGGCACCGGTGGTCTTCCTTTCCTTCGCGAAGTACGCAAGCTGCACCTCCAGGTCACCTACGTCAAACGCCACATACTTCGAGGTGTTATTATATATTTGTGCGTAGTCCCATAATGCTTGCTTCCTGCTCCGGGTCCACTGCAGGATCCCCCATCCTTCCCCATCGGCTTTGTAATAGGGGATGTAGTCGGGACAGTCCTTTGTGAGATCGCCTTGCCGGGTAAGCGGACTATATGACTCTCCCCAGGTCTCGACCGCTATGTTCCCCAATATCGCGCAGGCCCGCAGTCCACTGATGTCGTCATAGCTTGTAAGGTTGTTGTAGATGTAGTCCCGCCTGAACGTAGGACTCCCAAATGTAGCCAGCTTCGCATAGCTCTCGTCCGTGAAGAGCGCGAACTCGACCTGACCATCCGCAGGGCTCCATTGCTTTTTCGAGGGATGCGGGGTGATCCCCAGTGCGCCTCCTTTGTCAGTGGCCGGGTCGTACATGAACGGGGCTGTAAAGTCGTACGCGTACGGGCTCTCTGCCGCATTCGCCTTGGCGGGCGTGGGGAACTGCATGGTTTTTTCGTCATAGTACCGACCCGAGGCATAGTACAGCTCAGATTCTCGATCATAAACGGCTCCCCTGTACTGTAAGACCTGGCGATCGCCAATGGACTGGGCAAGCGCCTTTGAGATCGAGTCTGCAGGTACTGCTCGTGTACCGGATGTATTGCTGTAAAATCTACCCCATGCGCTATAGTCGTACCTGGCAAAAGCAGTGCCATTGGAGGAGAGAAGCGAGATCACCTCCCCTCGATCATTAGTGAGGATGGAGAAGGGTATCTTCACAGGCGTGTCTGAGCCCGTGTAGACACCCGCATAAGGCCTGCCTGCCCCGTCATAGAGGTACGTGATACCCCAGGTAGCGTTGTCGGTCCTGCTTGCGGAGAGAGACAGCAGCCGGGAGCCGCTATAGACCCAGTCAATGGTAGTGCCGCCTCCGTTGGAAGTGTAGGTGAAGACGCTCCTTTTGCGCTGCCCCGTAGCGTCATAAGTGTATGTAGCATCGACACTGTTGCTATATCTATATTCGTGGAAGGTTCTAAGCTGCCCCGCGCCCGTATAGGTGAATACTCTATCTGGGCTTAACGGCCATAAGGCCGAGCTCTCGCTTATACGCTGGCCGAGTGCGTTAAATTTGACCTCTACCTCTTCCATGGGGTTGGAATCCCACCAAGGGGTGAACCGCTCCAGGCGGCTGTTCCCGTCGTAAGAGAATTCACGAACTCCATCAAAGTAAAAGCCAATGGCACCACGGAGTAAATAGCTATCGCTCCCGCGTGTGATATTCCCATGTTTGTCGTAATCGTAGGCATGGCGGATGTTGTACGATGTCTGCCCGGTAATAGTATCATTATAGTATGAGCTTTTTACCCGACCAGCCGCGTTGTAGGAAAGATCCTCTGTCATCATGCCGTAAAAACTATCTGGCAATACTTGGCTCTTCTTCCTGCCCGCATTGTCATAGGTGTACGTCGGGTTTGCAGGCCTTGCGGAGGAGAGGCCAGAGCCCCATTGCCGCTCGAGGCGGCCTTTGCTGTCGTACTCGTAGTTGAAGGTGGCACCGCCTACGGTGACCTGCGTCTCACGGCCGGCGCTGTCACGGGCAACCACGGCGCGGGTGAGGTCGCTTATGCCCTGGATACCGGGGCCGAATGTGCCCTGGATGCTCGGGCCGGTGCTTTCACGCGAGGTCTCGAGGCCGTCTGGGCCGATGAAGACCGTGGTGGTGATGCCGCCGTAGGTCTCTGTGCGCGTTGCGCCGATCGCGGTGTTCACCGGGTAGGTGTAGCCTGCAGTGCGCTCCGTGGCAAGTGCCCCGCCTGCGCCCGCGCTCTGCGTCTCCTCTGTCACGCGCCCGAGCGAGTCGAAGGCCCTGCTTACCGCCTTGGTCGTAGCCGCACCGGCTGTCTGGGACTCGGCTGTCGTGCGCCCGAACACATCGCGCCCATAGCTTAAGGCGAGCCCGTCCGGATCGGTCGTTTTGGTAAGGTGCCCAGAGGTGTCATAGGTATTGGTAGTGACCTCCCCGCCCACGTCCTCAGTGAGCACGTTCCCGAGTGCGTCATAGGCGCACGTCGACACCACGCCGTCCGCACCGGCCTCACGAAGCACCTGGCCGAACTCGTTGTAAGAGGTCTCAGAGGCATCCTGCCCCTCTGCCGCGACAGACACAGGCCGGTCTGCGAGGTCGTAGGCGTAGGCGACCGTCGCCCCCCCGGGGCTTGAGGAAGACACCATGCGCCCGCCAAGGTCGTAGGCACAGGAGGTATACGCGGTCTCGGTACCTGAGACAGACGCGGAGGCTATCTTCTTCCCTCCGGCATCGTAGGTGTAGGTGGTCGTCTTGCCCCCTGCAAGCGAAACGGTCTCCTCGCGCCCGGCAGGGGTGTAGGCAAGGGTCGTCGCCACGCTCTCCCCGGGAAGGGTCATAGAGGCCATGCGCCCGTCCGCGTCATAGGCGTAGCGCGTCGCACGTGCGGCACCATAGTCGGGCACCCCTTCAGGCCAGCTTGCGATGACGTTGCCCGCCGTATCGTAGTGGGTGCGGCCCTTCAGCCCGCCGATGGTCGAGTCATCAGTTTCCGTCAAGCGCCCCATCTGGTCGTAGGTGCACGTGACCGTTGAGACGGTCACGCCGCCCGGGTCTGCCGCCTCCTTGCGGAGCCTTCTCTCGGTCTCTACCTGCCCGTTGTCCCCGTAGGTAAACTTGACCCAGTCGGCAACGACACCCGGGGCGCTTGCACTGTTTTCGCGGTACGTGCTCGTCATCCGCCCAAGCTGGTCGTAGAAATAGGCGGTGCCCGTGCCGGATGCGTCTGCCGAGTAGGTGTTGCGGCCTGAGACCTCGTATTGGTTGCTTACAGCGACGACAGGCAGGCCTGCCGGTGCCTGCGGCAGGTACTCGATTGCCAAGTCCCCGAAAGCGGTGTAGGTCCGGTGCGTGGTGATGAGCGTGCCAGGGGCACCCGGGCTGAGCCTCGCGATTTGGGTCGAGGTGCCCGGCCTGCCGTTCGGGGCGAAGCCTGAGTAGGTGGAGACCGCGTTCTCGGTGGCGTTAAGCGAGGTCACCGCAGACGTCATCACCCCGGGGAAGGCGGGGTCTGTGTAGGCGTAGGTGTCAAGCGAGGCAGCGCCGGACGTGTCAAGCGTGCGGCTCACTGTCAGGAGGTCGCCGTTGTTTTGGTCATAAGTGCGGGTGGTGACCGAGCCCCTCGCGCTTACCGTGCGCGTGGCCTGGCCACGCGCGTTGTACTCGTATGAGGTGTGTCCGCCGTCCGCGTCGTACTCGTCACGCACAAGGCCATGCCCGTCCACGCTCCTTCTCGTGACGTGCCCGAGCGGCGTCGTCGCACGTATCGCCTCGTGCGTCGGCGAGTAGGCGGTGTAGCGCCACGAGGCCGGCTGTGTCCCGCCCATGTAGGGCACGGACTCGCCTGTCCTAAGGCCGTTCTCCGGGTGGTCGAAGTCCTGCCAAAGGGGCGTGTTGTCCCACGTGGCAACCCTGCCGTAACGGACAACCTTCGACGAGTGGAAGTCACCGGGAGTGCCCTCGCAGAGAACGGTCATCAGCCGGTAGGGGTCTGTGGCATACCCGGGAAGCCTCACGGTCGTGACGATCCCTGCACCGTCGTAGGAAAAGCCTAGCGAGATGCCGGAGACGGCATGGGAGAGCGAGGCAAGCCTGTTGCTTGCATAGGTGAGGTTAAGCGTGCGATCAGCAGAACCGCCCCCGTAGTAGTAGGTCACGCTCGGGGTAGCTCCGGTCGCATAGGTCACCGTGCGGGTGCCGCCGAAAGTGCCGACAGCCTTATAGGTCGCAGACGACACAACACCGGATGAGTCCCGGTTGACGGTGATCATGTGCCCGTTCCCGGCGGTGATCAAGAGGTTGTTGCCAGAAGGCGTGTAGGTCACGGTGTTGCCGTTGCGGTCGCTCTCGGACTTGAGCCGCCCTGTCGTGCCGTCGAAGACGAGCTTGTGCCCGTCTTTATAGGTGATCTGCCAGTCGCCTGGCTTGGTAAGCGTGCCGTAGAAGCCGTGTGCGGATATCCATGTGCCGCCTGAGTCACCGAAGCGGTGCGCCTCGCCTGCTGCGTCCGTGTAGGTCGCGATGCCACCTGCCTGGGTCACGCTCTGCTCGTAGTTGAAGCGCCAGCCCGGTGCCCAGGATGCCGACGTGGTGCGGCCAGACGAGTAGTGACGCTCAAGCGCCGCCCTCGGGCCCCACCAGTTGATCTCCAAGTCTGTGGCACAGAACTCTACCGTTCCTTTGTCGAGCACGACATCTGCGCTGTGGCCTAAAAGCCCGGCATCCCCGATGCTGTATGTGGTATGACGCGGGTCGTCGTTTACGTGGTAGGTGCGGTTCTCGAGCGAGACCGGGATGGTCTCGCACGCGCTTATGGCGACTGAGGCCGGCACGACCTTGAAGAGGTAGTCGGTGCGGTCGTCCATCCCGCTGCCTGCGGCCTTCTTGTAAAGCGGGCGCGGGTCGTCGCGCAGGTCTACCGTTCCTGTACCTGACGCATACGGGTTGGTGGATGCCGTATAACCCATAGGCAGGCCGGCGATCGCCGCGTCTGTCGGGAAGATGCCCTTGCCTGACGTCGCCCAGCTCGTGGCCGTGGTCGATGCGATTTGACGGAACTGGTTCCCGTCATGCAGGTAGATAAGGTATGCGGAGACGTCCGGGATGTCTTTCCATGTAAGCAGCACCGAGCCGCGCCCTTGATCCGTGGTGTTGTTCTGGTTGTTGGGGATCAGGCTCCCGCTTGCAGCGGCCTCTGTCCAGAAGCCCGATGCGGTCGTCGTGACGCTTGGCTCCGGCATGCCGGATATGGTCGGCTTGAAGGCGGTCATCGACCAGGCGCTCCAGTGGGCAGGGATGTTCGCGTTCACGTAGCAGGCCGCACGCACCCGCACCCAGTAGCACGTGCCTGGCACAAAGCCGCCTGGCGGCACCGGGACAGACGTGCTCGTGATGCTCCCGGTGCCAGAAGACGTGGCAATAGCCGCGCCGGCGGTGCTCGTCGCGACCTCGACCTCGTATGCCGTCTGGGACAAGAGATCTGCCTGGTCATACGTCCAGGTCGCGGTGGGCGTCACAGAGCTCACGCCTGTGGGGGATGTGAGCGTGACGGTCGGGGAAGGCGGTGCCGGCGTGAAAGCCGATGTCGACCAGCTGCTCCAGTAGGCCGGGGTGCTTGGGCTCACGTAGCAGGCGGCGCGCACCCGCACGTAATAAGCGGTGCCAGCGGTAAGGCCGCCTGGCGGCATCGGGACAGCGGCGCTCGTGGCGGTGCCAGTGCCGGACACCGAGGCGATGGCCGTGCCGGTCGCACTCTCCGCGACCTCTACCTCGTATGCCGTCTGGGCAAGGCCGTCTTC